>JAAXKA010000146.1:84354-109770 GCA_012269555.1 Alphaproteobacteria bacterium | reverse complement strand
GTTATGCTATCAAGAAGAATATTATTGTTATGTACATCAAATTTTTACCAAAATATATTTTGGCCTTAAAAAAATACATAATTAAGGTTATTAATATTTGGTGCTTTTGCTTTAGCTTAGCAATAACTATTAATGCTATAACTTCATCTAATGTACACGCTAACCCAAAATATGCATCTCTTGTAATGGAGGAAATATCGGGACGTGTACTGTTCTCTAGAAATGCGGATAAACAACTCTACCCTGCCTCATTAGCAAAAATAATGACGTTATATATAATTTTTGAAGAACTACAGAGTAAAAACCTGACTTTAAAGTCTCAAATTGTAATTTCAGACCTCGCTGCGAGCAGAAGCCCTTCCAAGCTCTATCTTGAGCCAGGTGAGACCATCTCTGTTGAACAAGCAATCCTCTCCTTAGTTACGAAATCTGCTAATGATGTGGCAACAGCTGTTGCGGAAAAAATCTCTACCTCAGAGCGGGAATTTGCAAAGCGTATGACCCGAAAAGCAAAAGCACTAGGTATGTCACGTACCACATTTAAAAATGCATCCGGTTTACCTAATAGGCATCAGAAAAGTACTGCGAGAGATATGGCAAAACTCGGCATAGCAATTCGAAAAGATTTTCCAGAGTATTACCATTATTTTAGCAATGAATTTTTCTTATATAAGGGGCAAAAATACAAAAATCATAACCGTTTATTGACTGCGTTTAAAGGCACTGATGGAATAAAAACAGGCTATATAGGTGCATCTGGATTTAATCTTGTTGCCTCTACTGAACGTGACGGTGTGCGTCTTATAGGTGTTGTATTCGGTGGTAAAACAAGTAAAAGCCGTGACTTACATATGATTAAACTGTTAACTAACCAGTTTGATAGGGTCAAGCCGTTTCAGTTTGAATCTACTCCAATAACAGTACCGTTACCAAGACCAGAAAATGAACATATTACTCCTACAACAGATATACTTGCATCTAGCATACCACCAATCTCAAAACCAAAGATTATAATTCGTTCTGTTTCCTCTCAATCCAGTCATAGTTCGGTTACATTAGAGAATGATAATTGGTCCATACAAGTAGGTAGTTTTTCCAGAAAAATCAGTGCTCACAAAGCTGCTATTAAGGCAAGACGTTCTGCAGCTTCTATCTTAGCGATGATTCCTGCTGAGGTAAGTCTCGTAATGCGTGGAGATTTACCATTATGGCGTGTTAGGTTTGAAGGACTTGATGAAACTAGTGCTCGTGCCGCCTGTGTTAAATTATACCAAACAGGTAATGCATGTTTTGCTTTACCAGAAATTATTTCTAAGACAAGTTTATTATAAATATAATTATATTTGATATATGCTAATTCTATGAGCTTGTTCTTAATATTAATGAAAATTTCTACTTTTTAATATAGGCATCTTTAATTCTGGGGTCCTTAAATACTGTAAGTACAAATCACAATTAACAAGCTTATCTGCGATAAGATGTATAATTTTTCCTTGTTTCTGAATTCTACCAGATACACCTAATAAATGTGAGCCAAGCAATGCTGCACGATAGGCTCGCACAATGGCCGGCCAAACGATAACATTTAGAGAATAATGAGCATCTTCTAATGTAATAAAAACAGTTCCTTTTGCTGTGCCTGGCATTTGTCTACCTGTCACAAGGCCAATCAGTTGATGTTTTTTTCCGTCCATAATATCTATGGCGATAGAACATGGGTGCCAACCATCCACTAAAAAATATGGTTCTAATATAGTTACGGGGTGCGCTTTAAGGGATAATCCTGTTGCTAAATAATCTTGAGCTACTAAATTACCTAAACTTGCTATTGGTAAAGATGTTTTTAGCTCTTCTGGCATTATAGTCTTATAGCGTTGTTCTGCATACAAAAATAACGGTAGACCAGAGCTTTGTTGACGGGCAAGTTTTTTTATTTCCCATAATGCCTGGCGGCTTGTAAGGCCGATTGAATGAAAAGCATCTGCTCTGGCAAGCGACTCTAATCCATATATGGAAATATCCGATTTACGAATGAGGTCGTTAATATCTTGATAGGCTATATGACGGCTTGCTGTTAATCTCTCAGCCTCATAGCGTTTTAATCCTTTTACCTGACGCATTCCAAGACGCAAAGCATGACGTGAATGACCTGTTGACTCTAGACTACAATCCCATTGTGAATTATTGATATCAATTGGTCTGACTTCAACCCCACTACGCTTCGCTTCCGCAACTAACTGAGCAGGACTATAAAAGCCCATTGGCTGGGCATTTAGTAATGCACAGATAAATACGTCTGGATAATGACATTTTATCCAAGCAGAAGCATAGACCAATAGAGCAAAACTGGCAGCATGAGATTCTGGAAATCCATAAGTGCCAAAGCCTTCTATTTGACGAAAACATCTAATAGCAAACTCTTCCTGATAGCCACGCTCAACCATTCCTTTGATCATCCGCTCTTTAAATGTATGAATTAAATCATTTCTACGAAAAGTAGCCATTGCACGGCGCAACTGATCTGCTTCTGAGCCACTAAACCCTGCAGCTACAATTGCTATCTGCATTGCCTGTTCCTGAAATAAGGGTACACCAAGTGTGCGCTGTAATACTTGTTTCAATTCGTCTGAAGGATAAATTATTTTTTCATAACCTAACCTGCGACGCAAATACGGATGTACCATATCACCTTGAATTGGCCCAGGGCGCACAATAGCTACCTGAACCACAAGATCATGAAAACATCTTGGCTGTAAACGAGGCAGCATAGACATCTGAGCGCGCGATTCTACCTGAAACACACCAACAGACTGAGCCTCACATAACATATTATAGGTATCCATATCTTCTGCTGGAATGGAAGATAATGTAACCGCCAGATGATAATGCCGCTTGAGCAAATCAAATGCGCGCCTAAGGCAGCTCAACATACCAAGCGCCAAAATGTCTACTTTCAAAAGGCCAAGTGCCTCTAAGTCATTCTTGTCCCACTCAATGATGGTACGCCCATCCATGCTTGCAGGCCTAATAACACACAAAGAATCTAGTCTATCTTTAGCAATAACAAAACCACCAACATGCTGTGATAAATGCCTTGGGAAACCATGCAACTGTTGAACAAGTTTTAATATTAGTTGTAGCTTTGTATCTTCTGGATCCAATCCAGCAGCACACAATAATTCTAAACTAAGGGAAGTTGATTTTCCATCCCATACTTGGGCTGACAAGGCTTGTTGTATATCTCGGCTAAGTCCAAATACCTTAGCAACTTCAATTAATGCACTTCGTTTACGATAGGTTACAATACTAGCGGCGATACCTGCTCTATGACGTCCATATTTATTATAAATATACTGGATGATTTCTTCTCTTCTCTCATGCTCAAAATCAACATCAATATCAGGAGGCTCCGCACGTGCTTCACTAACAAACCTTTCGAACAACGGGCTAGATCTAGCTGGGTCTACTGCTGTAATATCAAGGCAATAACACACTGCAGAATTAGCAGCAGACCCTCTACCTTGACACAGGATATTACGACTGCGAGCGAATCTTACAATATCAAATACAGTCAAAAAATAAGGCGCATAATTTAATTTGGCTATAAGTGCTAATTCTTTTTTCAGATAGTTATTCACCTCGTTTGGTATACCATCTGGATATCGTCTTTCTGCCCCCTGCCAAGTCTGATAAATTAACTCACCCATAACAGAACGTCCATTTGGTATAATTTCTTCTGGATACTCATATGATAATTCCGACAATGAAAAAGAACATGCCTGTGCAACCTGACTTGCAGCCATAATTGCTTCTGGATATTCTGACCATAATCTAGTATATTCTGAAATTTTCATAAGATGGCGCTCTGCATTACGCGACAACTCCCTACCTGCGGTTGCAAGCGTTTGTTTAGTGCGAATACAATATAAAACGTCTGCTAATGGACGACGTGAGGAATGATGATATAGCGGAGCTGCTAAAGCAATAAATCTAAGCCCTAGACGAGCAGCCAGACCGGATACATACTTCAGACGCTTTTTATCATTACCATCACGATAAATAGCAGAACCTAATAATAAAGGGGCTACTACAAATTTTTGAATTTGCTGACACTGTCCAGCCATATAATTTTTAATTAATTCTGGAGCCTCAATAATAACAAAAACATCTGAGCTAAGACGTGCTAATTCACTTACATGAATATATAAATTTGTAGCTCTTTTTACAGCTGGTATATGGGCTAAAGCCATATTTAAACGACTGAGAAGCTGAGATAGTGATTCATAACCTGTACGGTTTTTTGCATAAATTATGACTTCTATACTATCTTCTTCTATGAGCTGTTCTGATTGTTCTATCTGCTCAGAACAATTAACAATAAGCCGTACTCCACATAACAGCTTAACTGATTTTTCTATTGCAGATTGATGAGCCCGAACCAACCCAGAAATTGTGTGATAATCTGCAATGCCACAAGATGACCAACCTTCTACTGCAGCTGTTTCAATTAGCTCATGTGGATGACTTGCGCCACGCAGAAAACTAAAATTACTAATACACCCAAGTGCTGCATAGCCCCCCCCTACCTTATCTTGCTCATGCATCTTACACTCTATCTTGAAAGACAATATAACTTAAGCAAAAAAACCATGTAAAAACCATTCTACGCTCTCCCCTCTTTCTATAAGCCCTTCACGATATACCCACAAGCGCTCTCCTGACTGTGTTTCCAGCCAGTAATAATCTCTAGTTTTATCTGAATGTTGGTTTGAGAGTATGCCATTTAGCCACCAGGATGGACCAATACGTTCTGGTCCTGTTGCTTGATGTATCTGCCAATTTTGTTTGCGCCAACGTATCATTGAAGGCGGATGATCTGGTAATAACGCAATCACATCCACTAGCACTGCTGGTGTTAACAAACTAAGTGGTCTAGCAGAGAAGGATACCAAATTAATATTATCTGATGTTTCCGATTCATCCTGTAATTGCCAATATGGTAGGCTGTTAGATGCGTGAGTGTGTAGCTGTCTAATTGTTTGCTGCGCAGGCTGCACCCTTTGTGCAGACTCTGGCTGCCAGCTATCTATGCACTGTAATTGATGCACCTTATTGTGACCAAGGCGTGCTGTCAGATAATCAATTAACGTATCTTTGCTATCATCCTTATATAAGGTAGGTTCAAATGCCTGATTAACTGGCAATCCAGCACTTAGTTTTTTAGCTTCAATCCAGCTGTGTTCAATACCAAATTCAACATCAATGTCTGCTGCCAGATGCGCTGTAAGTCGATTTAGTAATGATTCTGAACGGCTGGGACGCGATAGCGAGATAGTACGCCTTATGATGGTCGAATCTACCCGCTTTACAGCAATAACAATATACCGGGTTAATAAATGACGTTGCGCAAGCTGGATACAGATAAGAGACACTAAATCTCTTATCATTTTCTGAATAGCCTCAACACCAAGTAACGGCGTTAGATAATTTTTACTAGCTATTAAAGGTGTAGGTATTATAAGTGGCTTTTGTAATTCGCTTACATCACCAATAATTTGTCCTAGGCGCTGTACTAAATCAGTTCCAAAACGGGTTGTCAGACTAATAGCAGAAATACCCCATAGCTGATATATCTGCTCCAAACCTGCCTGTTTTAGACCAGTTTGAATATCTGCTGAAATACGTAATGCGGCAACTGGTAAAGGTTCTAATTTTTGACGTAAAATAGCACGCTCATCACACACAATAATAGGCTTATTTTGTTGTAAGGTTGGTCTTGTAAAAAATTCTGAAAAATGTGCGAAGGCCCAGGCGGCTCCATAAGTTGGTGCAGCTGCTATCTGGGCAGATACGCTTATTCGGTTAAACTCTGTTTGCAAGGCATCACACATGGCAGTAATCCCACTTACCAGATGGGTTGCACCTGTTACATTCATCCAAATTCCAAGAGACTCTGAATCAATACCGGTAAGTGGGGTATAGCGCCATGCCCACTGACCAACTCTGGATAACCAGTTTTTTACAGCTATATCATCATAGGAGCGAAAGTGACATGTTGGCAAAATAGCTTGTGCATCCGCAACAGACATGTCTATCAAAATACCAGCTTGTTTTGCTGTATTTGAAGCATAGCAAATTATGTGCCGTGTATTAACAATATGGTAAATAGCAACGGCTGTATCTAACTGCCAGCCTTTTTGATAACAGGCTAGCCTAACTGGTAAATCATAAAACCATATATAGATAAATTCACTATTAGAAAATGACATAATATAACAGGTACCGTTCTATAAATAGCTGATATTATGAAATATGTGACACGAATTGGTTTGTCGGCAGCCGATAGCTAGTTTTGGAATTAAAAACTGGCCCATGAGATAGTGTGCCTGTTGAAAATTGCCAACTAAGATTGCCTGTCCAATGGCGTCCAGAACGTGTGCGAGATAATTTAATGTGCCATGAAGCACTATCATAAAAGCGATTATTTGATTCTGATAATATTTGTCTAACAGCTGTTGATACCTGCCAATAACTCTCAAAACCAGCCGCTGGAATTATGCGTGATGTTATGCCGTTTATAATGACTAGGACATCTGCCTGCTCTGCCGCAAATTGCAAACGCCTAGCTGTTTTATGCCATAAATCTGAATTTCTGTATAATTGTGCATAATCTCCTACTACAGCAGCTATCTGAATAGCAGCTTCTCCATCTTGTCTAGCTGCACCTAATACCTCTTCCATTGCAGCAACACCACGCAACGGGTGTGGCTCATCGACTAGAATAAGCCGTTTAGGATCAATCCCTATTGCAGCTAGTCCAGTACCATATAATATACCATGAGAACTATTCAGGTTAGTACACCAGACGATGTAGCCAGATGGTTTTTCACGCATAACTTTACGTAGAATTGCTAATGTAAATCCGCGAACGGCCCCTGAATAGCCAGAACCTGTAATAAGATGAATCCTACCAATAGTTAATCCACCATTTAGACAATCATCAATCTCAGATATATCTAAACTAATAGCTTTTTGAGCTTTATTTGTAGAAAAATAATTCTGCCATATTTCATTTTTTAATATTTCAAACCTTTGCTGTTTATTCATTTAAAACTCTATTTTGTTCTTGTTTTGTTCTATTCTTAAAGTTTTGAATGATTCGGTAAACTGAGTCAATAAAACAATCTAATAAATTTGCTAAAAATTACTTTGAAGATTGAAACGGATCATATTCAGCAACCTTGGCATCATGACCTGACTTTGCTGAATAAAAACTAAGTGCCATTAATCCACCGCCAAGCAGAAAGGAACTTACTACACCGACAATTATTGCAAGCCAGCCGTGTATAGATAAGCTAATAGGGCCCAGCATTTGCCAAATATAAAAACCAACAGAGACAGTAACAGTTCCAACTACTGAAAAACAAAAAATCAATAGACCCTGTTTCATATCTTATCCTTAAAGCTGTCCACTAAAGACACATGATTTTTTAGAACTATTATTCCTCTAAATTAGAAGAAATTTTTCCAAATTCAAATGTTAGATAATAAAAGACTTAATTTCAACACTGTGTCGAATTAAGATTACGTAAAGACGATATTACGATATATTTTTTTACCTGTCGGCACACCAATTAAAGTTAATAAATGAATTTCTTAAAAATCACTTCTACAATTATGCTGTAGCAATGACGTGTGATAATCCATAAATACAGAATTTTGTCAAAATTGGTTTTTAAAAAGGGTATTAATTAAATGGCTAAACTAAATATAGATAGAGGAACCAGAGCGTTTGCCAGAAAATCAAAACGATATTCTATCTTTTCTATTGCTAAAAATGCTGCTAGCTATCACCAGAAATGGCAACAGGCTTGGCGTCATGCTGAACCAAAATCAACCTATGATGCCGTTATAATTGGCGGGGGTGGACACGGTCTTGCCACAGCGTATTATCTAGCTAATGTTCATGGCATGACAAATATCGCGGTAATTGAAAAAGGATGGCTAGGTGGCGGAAATACAGGCAGAAATACTACTATTATTCGCTCTAATTATATGTGGGATGAATCTGCTGCTATTTACGAACATGCCTTAAAATTATGGGAGGGATTATCACAAGATCTGAATTTCAACGTGATGTTTAGTCAACGTGGAGTTCTCACAATAAGTCACTCTGAACATGAGCTAAAAGGTATGTCACGTAGGGTACATGCTATCAGGCTAAACGGTATTGATTCTGATATTCTATCACCTTCAGAAATTAAAAAATTAGTGCCCACGATTAATATAAATCCAAATATCCGCTATCCAGTTATGGGCGGGTTTCTCCAGAAACGTGCAGGTACAGCTCGCCATGATGCTGTAGCATGGGGATATGCACGTGCGGCAGATGAGCTTGGTGTTGATATAATTCAAAATTGTGAGGTTACTGGTTTAAGACGCAATGGAAACCAAATTACAGGCATTCAAACGACAAAAGGCTTTGTTAAGACTTCGAAAGTTGGCTGTGTTGTTGCAGGGCATTCAAGTATTCTTTCGGATATGGCAAATATTAGACTTCCAATCACAAGCAGGCCATTACAAGCAATTGTGTCTGAACCTATAAAGCCAATTTTAGATACGGTTATTATGTCTAATGCGGTTCATATGTATATAAGCCAATCAGACAAAGGTGAAATGGTACTTGGCGCTGGTGTTGATAAGTATAACTCATATGCACAAACTGGTTCATGGACAATACCTGAACATATGGTTGCAGCAGCAATAGATTTATTTCCTTTCTTATCTCAGTTAAGAATGTTACGCCAATGGGGGGGCATCGTAGACACCTGTCCTGATGCGTCGCCAATTATATCAAGAACAGATATAAAAGGACTTTATTTCAATTGTGGTTGGGGAACTGGTGGCTTTAAAGCGACTCCAGGCTCTGGTCATGTTTTTGCAGACCTGATTGCTAATGACAGACCAAATCCTATTGCACTGCCTTTTGGTCTCAAAAGGTTTGAAACGGGATATTTAATTGATGAGCATGGAGCTGCTGGTGTTGCACATTAAATTCTCTATCAATTTTCAATTTGAATCAAATATCCTTCAATATGGAGATTTTTAATGTTGAAAATTAAATGTCCTTTTTGTGGTGTTAGGGATGAATCTGAATTCAGCTGTGGCGGCGAGGCTCACATTACACGTCCAAGCACTGAACTAAAACTAACAGATAAGATTTTTAGCGAATATCTATTTATGAAATATAATCCAAAAGGTGTGTTTCTCGAGCGGTGGTGCCATACGAGTGGATGCCGTCGCTGGTTTAATTTGGCAAGGGATACTGTTTCTCACGAAATAATAGAGATTTACCCAATGGGACTATTGCCAAAAACGGTAAAAGGGAAAAAAGCATATCAGTCTAATTGGAGACGTAAAAGTAAATCTGAAGCAGTTAATAGGCCTGTAAAAAGGACAGAGAAATGAACCGTACACAAAGCCACAGAATAAGCTCCAATAGTGCAGCAATAAATAGACAAAAACTCGTTCACTTCAAATTTGACAATAAAAAATACACTGGTTATGAGGGAGACACCCTTGCATCTGCTCTACTTGCCCATGGAGTCCATCTTGTTGGCAGGTCATTTAAATATCATCGACCACGGGGCATATTTGGTAGTGGCAGCGAAGAGCCAAATGCCCTTGTTAGACTTATTAGTGATAAATCATCAGAACCCAACATAAGAGCAACTCAAATAGAAATATATGATGGTTTAATTGCTGAATCCCAAAATCGATTTCCAAGCCTTAAAATTGACTTTTTGTCGATAAACAATGTATTCAGAAGATTTTTTCCAGCTGGCTTTTATTATAAAACCTTTATGTGGCCAACTTCCTTTTGGATGTTTTATGAAAAATTAATTCGCAAAGCGGCCGGTCTGGGAAAAGTATCCAAAAAATATCACGAGTCTGAAAGATATGAGCATAAATATGCTCATTGCGATTTATTGGTAGTTGGTAGCGGTGCAGCTGGCCTACAAACAGCTATAGTAGCAGCAAAATCAGGTGCTAGGGTTATTATCGCTGATGAGCAACATAGATTTGGTGGCTGGCTTCTTACAGATAATAATTTTACAATAAACCAGATACCAGCTGCTAGTTGGACACATGAAACTGTAAAAAACCTGCAATCAGCGCCAAATGTTACTTGTTTAAGTAGAACAACAGTATCTTCTATGATGGATGATAATTTTGTTATTATGGCTGAACGCGTTACAGAGCATTTGGGCAAAAAAGATATGCTTCTCCCAAAACAACGCTTATGGAAGCTGAGAGCATCAAAAGTTATTCTGGCAACAGGCGCAATAGAACGTCCTCTTGTTTTTTCGGGAAATGACCTTCCAGGGATTATGCTCTCTAGTGCAATTCGAACTTATATAAATAGATATGAAGTACTCCCTGGCAGAAGGGCAATTATTTTCACTAATAACGATGATGCATATTTTACTGCACTTGCTATTCATAAAGCAGGTGGATTTGTCAGATGTATCGTAGATTTGAGAGTCAATCCAAAATCGCAGATTATTACAACAGTCCGCGAAATTGGGATAAATATACTCACAGGTCATGCCGTTATAGCCGCTCATGGCTTACGCCATATAGCCTCTGTTGACATAGCTAAATATGATAGCAGTAAACAGGCACCAACATCAAGCATCCTTCACATGGATTGCAATCTTCTAGCAATGTCAGGCGGTTTAAACCCAGTTGTACATTTGCATTCTCAGCGTAAGGGAAAACTTGTCTGGGATCAAAGAACCTCATGTTATCGACCCGATAATAAATCTGATGATTGGGTTTCAGTTGGCGCTGCTAATGGAACTTTTGAGATCGAAAAAATTTTTATTGAAGCAACAAAAATAGCATCAACAACAATAATGAAACTTGCTAAAGAAAATAATAAAATTAAAACAAAAGAACCAGTAACAGTTCCACAAATAGAAAAAGACAAACAAAATTGGACACCGCTTCCTACATGGCTAATACAAACAGGTCAACCATATGTTTCTGACAAAACCGCGTTTGTTGATTTTCAAAATGACTCTACTGCCGCGGACATAAAACTTGCAGTCAGAGAGGGGTATTCTTCTGTTGAACATGTTAAACGATACACCACAACAGGCATGGCAACAGACCAAGGTAAGACCTCTAACATCAATGCCATCGGTATCCTTGCAAGTAGTCTCAATAAGTCTATCGCCGAAACTGGTGTAACTACATTTAGGCCACCTTATACCCCACTAAGCCTTGGTGCAATTGCAGGCCGGAATATTGGTGGTTTATTTGACCCGGTTCGAAAAACTAGAATGCATAGTTGGCACCAGTCTAATGGGGCAAAATTTGAACATGTTGGGCAATGGATGCGTGCTTGGTATTACCCAAGAGATGGAGAGAGTTTTCAACAGGCTGTGAATCGTGAAGTACACGCAACAAGGCATTACGCAGGGCTACTTGACGCGTCAACACTTGGAAAAATTGAGGTGAAAGGACCTGACTCTGCAGAATTTTTAAACAGAGTTTACACAAATAACTTTGCCAATCTGCCAATAGGTAAAGCTAGATATGGCCTCATGTTAAAAGAAGATGGTATGGTGTTTGATGATGGAGTTACTACGCGTCTAGCAGAAGATCATTTTTATATGACAACAACTTCGGGTGGTGCCGCTGGAGTACTTGCCTGGCTTGAAGAACTTCTGCAGACAGAATGGCTAGATTTAAGAGTTTATCTAACTTCTGTTACAGAACAATGGTCTGTTGCCTCACTATCTGGACCAAACTCACGTTCAATTCTCACTGCTTGCATGAGTGAGAATAAGAATATAACAGATGATTTCCCTTTTATGACAATGAAAAACAGTTTTATTGCAGGAATACCTGCTCGTATTTTTAGAATATCATTTACAGGTGAAATGGCATTTGAAATAAATGTTCCTGCAAGATATGGAGCTGCCTTATGGTCGCATTTAATGAAAATTGGGAAAGAATTTAATCTAACCGCTTATGGGACTGAGGCAATGCATGTACTCAGAGCAGAAAAAGGATTTATTATTGTAGGTCAGGAAACTGATGGCACTGTTACACCCTATGATCTGGATATGGGTTGGATTGTTTCCAACAAAAAATCAGATTTTATTGGGAAGCGTGCATTAGAACGTAAATCAATGAATGAACCTCAAAGAAAACAATTAGTAGGTTTACTTACTGCAGACCCTTCAAAAGTAATTCCAGAAGGCGCACATGCTGTTTTAGATCCAAACCAGGAAATGCCTATGGAAATGTTAGGACATATATCTTCATCATATTATTCACCAAACCTCAAACACTCAATCGCATTGGCTCTCCTCAAAGGTGGCCTAAATAGAAAGGGTCAAACCGTTTACATACCCATGCTTGATGGGCAACAACCAATAGAAGCAAAGATTGTCGACCCGGTATTTTTCGATAAAAAAGGAGAAAGATTACGTGATTGATACAATATCCAGAATTGTTGGTGGTTATTCCGCATTCAATGACAAAAAATTACCTATATTGAGGAAGCCTGAATCATTAAAGGCTCCATTAATTGAATTATCTGAAATAAAACATTTAGGGAAACTTAATGTTCGTTGTAGGAAAAAAAATAGAGATGCGTTAGGTAAGCTAATCCATTGTAATCTTCCAATACAAATAAACCAAATAAATAGCAAGGCAGGTCGTTTTGCGATTAGTCTTGGACCAGATGAATATTTAATTTTGGCTGAGCCAGGAAGTGAGAACCAACTAGAAAAAACTTTAAATTCTAGTGATATTTCAAAACATATATCAGTTGTAAATGTGTCTGATGCTCTTTGTGCTATTCAAATTTCTGGGCCCAAGGTTCGAGATGTTCTATCTAAAGGGTGCGCTATAGATTTACATCCTGATAGCTTTTACAAAAATAAGGCCGTACAATGCGACCTAGCACTCGCAAATATTGTTTTAGTATGCTTAGAAGAAAATGAATTTATTTGTATCTGTAGAACTAGCTTTGCGGAATATATTTTGGATTGGTTCATAGACGCTAGCTATGAATTTGGTATATTTGTAAGTGATGGTATCTGATTAATTAGGTTAATAATCTGAGTCCGGCAAGGCCTCCTTTCTCTTCTCAATAAAAGCTCGTAGCTCATCATCTATTGCTATATCAATTTCTGGAGCCTGATACGCATCAAGCATTTGCTTTGCTCGCAACCTTGCTCTTGATTCTGCCTCTTGTGAACCTTCGGAGGACCATTGCTCATAAGTTGTATAGTCTGCAATTGAAGAACGCCAAAATGCTGTTTCAAAATTTGATTGTGTATGTTCAGAACCAAGAAAATGTTGCCCAGGTCCAACCTGCTTTAGAGCATCAAGTGCCATACCGTTCTCAGAGATATCAATTTCTGAAACAAGACTTCCCATCATCGTTAATTGGTCTGCATCTAAAACCAGTTTGGCAAAATCAGAAACTAAACCACCCTCAAGCCACCCCGCTGAATGCAATGCAAAATTTACACCCCCCATTACAGTAGGTAGGATGGTATGTGCTGATTCGTATGCTGCCTGAGCATCGGCTGACTTAGCCGCTGTGAGCGAGCCTCCAGACCTAAATGGCACACCAAGTCTCCGAGCAAGTTTTGCACATCCATATAATACTTTCGCTGGTTCAGGAGTGCCAAACGTTGGTGCACCTGTCTGCATAGATATAGAGCTTGCAAAACTTCCAAAAATTACTGGCACACCTGGATTTATAATTTGTGTTAAGGCTATTCCAGACATGGCTTCTGCTAAGATCTGCGTGAGAGTGCCCGCAACAGAAACAGGAGACATGGCTCCAGCTAGAATAAAAGGTGATACAATACAAGCTTGTCCTGCTCGGGCATAGACCTTCAGTGCGCCTAGCATAGTATCATCCCATGTCATAGGAGAATTTGCATTTATCAGAGACACTAATACACAATTATTTTTTACAAATTCATCACCAAATAATAGCCGAGCCATTTCCACACTATCTTCGGCTCTAGATGGTGCAGTAACGGAACCCATAAAAGGCTTATCTGAATACCTAATATGCGCATAAATCATTTCTAGGTGACGCTTTGTTACAGGTAAATCAACTGGTTCGCAAAGGGTGCCTCCAGAATGATGGAGTCCTGGCAGCATATAGACTAATTTTACCATATTTATGAAATCATCAATTTCTGCATATCTTCTCTCTCCATCAAGACCACGTATAAAAGGTGGGCCATAGACGGGAGCAAAAACAATTTTATCTCCACCTATTTCAACAGATTTTAAGGGGTTTCTTGCAAATTGGGTAAATTGAGATGGTGCGGTTGAAGCTAATTTACGGGCTAATCCCTTTGGAAATCTTACACGCGTGCCATCAACATCACAACCGGCATCTCGGAGTAAATTCAAAACCTCCTGATCATCTCGAAATTCAATACCTATTTCATTTAATACCAAATCAGCATTTACTTCTATTAGCTCTGCTGCTTCATTGTGCAAAACATCAATTGGGGGAATTTTACGCGTAATATAAGCCTGAATCTCTTGCTGGCTATTCCCACGAGCCATTCTCCTTGCCGCACGGCCTCCACTTCGCCTGATACGTTTATCGCTTTCATTTTTCGTCATAAAATCTTCCTATTTTTAGGCTTTTAGTCGAGCATTTTTTGGATCAAATGGACTCTCTTCAATTACCTCTGCCAAATAGTTTTTACCTAAGATATCAATTTCTAAGTTCGTTCCAATGTCAGCGTAATCTGGGTCAACCATTGCTAAGGCAATAGAAAACCCAACTCTAAATCCATATCCACCAGATGTAGCACGACCAATTAGCTTTCCGTTATTATAAATAGGATTACCACCTATAACATCTGCATCCTCCGTATCCTTAACATGAAGAGTCACAAATTGATTTTGGTATCCTTTTTCCTTGTGTGAAATTAAACCATCACGACCAATAAAATCATTTTTTTGAAGGTCAATAAATTTACTAAGACCGGACTCATAAGCAGAATATTCAATGCTCATTTCGGTGCCCACCATACGATATGATTTTTCTAGCCGCATCATATCCATTGCCCTGATGCCAAACGGCCTCAAGTTTAAATCTTCCCCTGCAGAAAATAAAATATCGAAGATATGGTTTTGATACTCTATCGGATGATGCAATTCCCAACCCAATTCGCCCACAAAATTTACCCTAGCTGCAATTGTAGGTGCATATCCTATATCGATCTTCTTTGCGGTGAGCCATTTAAATGCATCATTTGACATATTAGTTTCTGTAACCCGCTGTAACAGTACTCGCGATTTAGGCCCAGAGACCACCAACACACCCATACTATTTGTAAGATCAGTAAATTGAACGGTTCCATCGATTGGCATTCTTTTTTTAAGCCAATCATGGTCCAGTCTCTGAGATGCACCAGCAGAAACCAAATAAAAACTATCATCTTTTTCTTTCATAATTGTAAATTCTGAATGCACCCCTCCCCCTTTGGATAGGGAATGCGCTAGAATTATCCGACCATTATTTTTCGGAAGTTTATTAGCAACCATTTTGTTAAGAAATACCTCAGCACCAGAGCCAGAAATACGACATTTACCAAATGCAGACATATCAAGCACGCCAACGTTTTCTGTCACATGCATAACTTCATTCCCTACATGTTCAAACCATTTAGAACGTCTAAAGGACCAGTCATCTTCTTGGGGAACTCCGTCTGGAGCAAACCAATTAGCACGCTCCCATCCAAACTTCTGACCAAAAACAGCACCTTTTGCTTTCAGTCTTTCATAACATGGAGTAGTCCGAAGCGGCCTACCTGCAGGTCGTTCTTCATCTGGGAAATGCGTTACAAACACATGTGAATAGGCTTCTTCATTTTTTACAGTAAGATAACTTTTAGTTGCATAATCTCCAAATCTTCGAGGTTCAACACCATTCATATCTATAGTAGGTTCTCCCTCTACTATCCATTCTGCTAGCTGAAAACCAGCACCCCCAGCTGCTGTGATACCAAAACTATGCCCTTCGCTTAGCCAGAAATTAGGGATATCCCAAGCAGGTCCTACAATAGGACTTCCATCTGGTGTATATGCAATCGCCCCATTATAAACTTTTTTTACACCAACCTCTCCAAAGGCAGGAACACGCCGAATTGCTGACTCTATATGCGGCGTCAATCTTTCAAGATCTTCCTGGAATAACTCATATTCGCTATTATCACTTGGACCATTAGGATAACAAACTGGCGCACCAACCTCATACGGACCAAGAATTAGGCCACCATTTTCTTCTCTCATATACCAAGAGCCGTCTGACTCTCGAAGCACGCCCATTTCAGGCATTCCCTTAGCCTGTCTCTCTAATATTGCTGGATGTGGCTCAGTAACTATGTATTGATGTTCTACTGGTATAACAGGGATATCAAGACCAACCATCGCACCTGTTTTACGAGCAAAATTACCAGTTGCGGAAACAATGTGTTCTGCAATTATTTCTCCCTTATCTGTCTTTAGACGCCATTCACCTGAAACTGTTCTTGAAATAGATAATACTGTTGTATTGCGATTTATCTCTGCACCCAAATCTCTTGCACCCTTCGCTAATGCCTGGGTAAGATCTGCTGGCTGAATATAACCATCTCCTGGATTACGGATGGCACCAATCAGTCCATCTTTAACTGCTAGCGGCCAAATTTCAATTACCTCCTCTGGTGTCAGCACTTCAACATCGACACCAATTGTACTCGCAACGCCGCGATATTGCATATATTCATCCATTCTATCTTGATTATCAGCAAGTCTAATATTAGAAACTTGTGACAACCCTGGATTTAGGCCAGTTTCTTCTTCTAAATTTTTATAAAGTTCAAGTGCATATTTATGCAGCTGACCGACAGAATATGACATGTTAAATAAAGGTAGCAAACCTGCTGCATGCCATGTTGAACCAGAGGTAAGCTCTTTGCGTTCAACTAATACACAATCCCCCCATCCTTTTTTCGCAAGATGATATAAAGTGCTTACTCCAACAACACCACCGCCTATCACAACAACCCGTGCATGTGTTCTCATACTGAAACTCCCCAGATGACCTTTTCTTATGTTGAATTCTGACTGGTTTTTAGTTCTTCCTTGAATATAAGAATAATCAATTTGAATTGATAGTAAACCGCTTCAATACGACCTTGAGTAACTTAAATCAGGCAAATAAATAATTGTAAGGGTTTCGTAAGCCTTATTTCAAAAGACAAACAAGTTTATAAAAAACTAATCTTTTTAGGGGTTAAGACGAGTCGCATTCCATTTATTATTGGCGTCTCGTTTTAATTGAAACCTGTCGTGAAGTCTGTAAGCCCCATCGGCCCAGAATTCAATCTCTACGGGTTTAATGATGAAGCCACCCCAATGACTGGGTCGAGGTACTATTTGATTTTCAAACTTTTTTTCATATTCAGTAACCCTTCGAGTTAATTCAGACCGAGTAGCAATGGGTCGTGATTGATAAGACGCCCATGCCCCAACCTGACTTCCCCTAGGCCTCGTTGCAAAATAAGCATCACTCGCTGACTCACTAATTTTATTTACTCCGCCAACTATGCGTACCTGTCGGCGCAATGATTTCCAATGCAAACATGCTGCTGCTTTTTTGGTGGCAAGAAGTTCTTGGCCCTTGCGACCTTCATAGTTGGTAAAAAAAACAAAACCATTTTCTGACCACTGTTTCAGTAAAACAATACGAACTGAAGGCAAACCATATTTATCAACAGATGCTAATGCCATAGCATCCGGGTCATTCAATTCAGATATTTGGGCTTCCTTAAACCAATCATCAAATAGCTTAAACGGGTTTTTGTTTAAGGAATCATTGTGAAGAACACCCTTTTGTGAATTACTCATCTTTAAATCTCTGTTTTTAAGTAATTATTAATATATCTCTCTGACCTCATATATAGTTTTATATACATGCGTTTCAACAAATCTAATTTGAATTGCCTTACTATTGCCATAAACACGATGATACTTATATATAATTAGAGAATTGTGAACTACGGAGAAGTTTGTATGATGAAGGCTATTTATTTTTCTTTGGCAATGTTACTTTTTCTAACCTCCGGGTCAGTTTATGCAACAACCTCTTCTGAAACTGTCGTGGGAGAGGTTATTAGTGTAATGGAACGAACCCGTGAAGTAATTAGACAAACCCCCGTCACAGAGCGAGTTTGTGAAGATAGAGATGTGCCTGTATATGGAAACAATGAACAACCAGCAAGTGAACTTGGTTCTATGATAATTGGAGGAATTATTGGCTCTGCCATTGGAAATAAATTTTCAGACTCCGAAGGTGCTGGTGCCGCGGGCACTGTCGCAGGAGCCATTCTTGGAAAAGAGACAGCAAACCAAGCCAATGAAAAAAACAAAGAAATAGTAGGATACAATCGAACTCGGTCATGTGAAGATATTAGAACCGTTACTCAACAAACAATTCAAGAAGTTATTGGATATCGTCTTACGATTAGTGTTGAAGGCAAAATCATTGATATTAATACAGAAACCAAGTATCTTCCAGGAAGTCAAATTTCAGTTTTTAAAACGATAAGTTATTCTGTCCAATAAATTTAATAGAAACTATTTTTTATATATTTATTGTGACGTGATATATGGTTCTAATGAAGAAAAAAATGATATAATAATAAAAAATAAAAAAAATGTAGATTTATTTTTACACTTTTGTGATTTTTGTTCCTTAAAATAGATTTTGGTATAAGTAATGGATAATAAAAATGGTTTGTTAGCTGGTAAAAAAGGTCTCATTATGGGCGTTGCAAATAATCGCTCAATTGCTTGGGGAATTGCAAAAGCAGTTGCTGACGAGGGAGCAGAGCTTGCCTTCACGTATCAAGGAGATGCACTAAAAAAACGAGTTGAACCGCTAGCAAATTCAGTTGGCAGTTATATTTCTCTCAGCTGTGATGTGACTAGCGATGAATCTATGGATGAAGTATTTTCAAAGTTAAAAAATGAATGGGGCAATCTTGATTTTTTTGTTCATGCCATTGCTTATTCCGACAAAGAAGAACTAACTGGTTTATATCTCGACACTAGTCGTGAAAACTTCAATCGTACAATGGACATTTCTGTTTATTCTTTTACTGCCTTGGCAAAACGTGCCGCTGAAATGATGAATGATGGAGGTTCAATGCTCACTCTCACTTATTATGGCTCTGAACGTGTTATGCCGCATTATAACGTAATGGGTGTTGCTAAGGCAGCACTAGAAGCATCCGTTCGATATCTGGCAGTTGACCTCGGGGGGCGCAACATAAGAGTAAATGGATTGTCTGCAGGCCCAATGAAAACATTGGCAGCGTCGGGAATTGGAGATTTTCGTTACATACTAAAATGGAATGAATATAACTCGCCTTTAAAACGTAATGTAACCTTGGATGATGTTGGGGGTGCTGGCCTATATCTTTTATCGCCTCTTTCCTCAGGAGTTTCTGGGGAAACCCATCATGTAGATTGTGGATACCACGTAGTCGGCATGAAAGCTGTAGATGCACCAGATATTTCTGTTGTAAAATCTAATGACTGACAATAGATTTGGAAAGTTATACTCCTTCACAAGTTTTGGAGAAAGCCACGGGTCTGCTGTTGGATGTGTTGTTGACGGAGTGCCTCCAAGACTGCCTCTTAACGAAAGTGATATTCAACCTTACCTTGACCGAAGAAAACCTGGGCAAAACCGGTTTGTTACGCAAAGGAAAGAAACAGACCAGGTTGAGATAATTTCAGGTGTTTTTGAGGGCAAAACAACTGGAACTCCCATTTGCCTTCTAATTAAAAATGAAGACCAGCGCTCCAAAGATTATGGTGAAATAGCAAAGCAATTTAGGCCAGGGCATGCTGATTATACCTATTTTAAAAAATACGGTATTAGAGATTATAGGGGAGGTGGTAGATCGTCTGCACGTGAAACTGCAGTCAGGGTCGCTGCTGGAGCAATTGCGGATATCATATTATCAAAAATATTAGGACATTCTTTTAAAATCAAAGCAAGTGTTGTACAAATTGGGCCTCATAAAATTGATGCAGAAAAGTTTGATGAAAATCAAATTGATAAAAATCCTTTTTTCTGCGGTGACGCGAATACTGCAAAATTATGGGAAAATTATCTGGATGAAGTTCGAAAGCAGGGCTCCTCCTCGGGCGCTGTTCTTGAAGTTATTGCAAAAGGTGTTCCAGTTGGTATTGGGCAACCTCTGTATAGTAAACTTGATTCTGAAATAGCATCTGCCATGATGTCTATAAATGCCGTTAAAGCTGTAGAAATAGGTGGTGGTTTTTCTTTATCTGAAATACCTGGAAAAGAAGCTGGTGATCAAATGGTAATGTCAGACGATGGTCCTGAATTTTTATCAAATAATGCGGGTGGTATATTAGGCGGTATCTCGTCAGGTGCACCCATTATAGCCCGAATCGCAATAAAACCAACATCATCAATTCTTATACCTCGTAAATCAGTAGATGAAGAGGGCAATAACGTTGAATTAAAAACAAAAGGAAGACATGACCCTTGTGTTGGCATAAGAGGCGTCCCTGTCGTGGAAGCAATGATGGCCTGTGTATTACTTGACCTTTTAATGCGCCATCATGCACAAACGACTATCTTGCCTGAAACATAATGTCAAAGTTATCTAAACGCAGCTACCACAAATTCTTGATTGCCACTCGACCCCTTTATAGGTGAAGGAACCATACCTCTAATATGCCATCCTTCTATTTTTAAGAAGCTGATTATAGAATCTTGCGCCTTATGTATTAGAACTTGATTACGCACAATACCACCTTTCCCAACAAAAGCTTTACCGACTTCAAATTGAGGCTTAATTAGAGCCAACACGTCTGCTTTTTTTGAAGCAAGAGCTAACGCAGGTGGGAGAGCAAGGCGCAAAGAGATAAAAGAGAGGTCACATACTATTATTGCAGGCGCAATATCAATTATTTCTTTATTAAGTTTTCTCACGTTGGTTTTTTCAAGATTACGAACATTAGGATTTTCTTTTATTTTTTGACTAAGCTGACCATGCCCAACATCCACAGCGTAAACCAAAGATGCCCCACGCTGCAATAAAACATCACTAAACCCACCTGTACTTGCGCCAAGATCGAGGCAAACTTTATCTTGGACTCTAATTTCATTAAAATAATCCAAAGCGGATGCTAACTTTAACCCGCCTCTGCTTACATAATCTGTAATATTAGTATGAAGTGTTATGACAGCGTCTTTTTTTATTAATTGACCTGCCTTTTTAACAGTAATGCCATCCACTTTAACAATAGAATTAACAATAATATCACGTGCTTTATGTCTGCTTGGCACCAGACCTCGGTCAACCATTATAGTATCGACGCGCTGTTTTCCCTGATTACGCAATTGTTACCATGTTTTTTTGATCAGAAATGAGATTTTCTGATAGCTTTAGAATACCCAAAACATCTAAACCGGCACTTTTTAGTTGAATATCACGTTCAGCGTGATCAATTATCTTATCAGGCAGTGTAGCAACACGCAGTCTAAGTTGTGATTCAAGGTTGCCAGAATTTACAATATATTGAAGGACCTGTGCTGCAAACCCTCCTGGTGCACCCTCTTCCACAATAAGCAGGGACGAATGAGTCGTACAAAGCTTATCTATCATTTTAGTATCTAACGGCTTAGCAAATCTTGCATCAACAAGAGTAGCATTTACTCCTCTGTTCTTTGCAAGAATTGTAATAACCTCCTTGCAAGTCTCGAGCATAGTTCCAATACTTAATATAGCGAGGTTTTCACCATGATTAATTATTCGCGCCTCACCAATCTTAAGGCGTTTAGCCTGCTCCGGAATTGCCACACCAGTTCCACTACCTCTAGGATATCTCAATGCTATAGGGCCATCGTCGAAAAATGCTGCTGTATTTGTCATATGCACAAGTTCAGCCTCATCAGCAGGGCACATAACAGTCATATTGGGTAAGCAGCATAGATATGCAAGGTCGTAAATACCAGCGTGGGTAGCACCATCTGCTCCAACGAGACCTGCCCTATCAATCGCAAATCTGACTGGTAAGTTTTGCAAACACACATCATGAATGACTTGATCATACCCTCGTTGGAGAAAGGTTGAATATATAGCGCAAAATGGTCTCATTCCCTCTGCTGCCATACCTGCTGCAAAGGTAACTGCATGCTGCTCTGCAATCCCAACATCAAAAACTTGTTCTGGAAATGAATTCACCATTTTATCAAGCCCAGTTCCTGAGGGCATTGCTGCCGTTATAGCTACAATTCTCTTATCTTTTGCAGCAAGGTCTATAAGTGAGTCTGCAAAAACAGAGGTATAACTAGGCAAATTCCCACCTGGCTTTTTTTGTTCGCCTGTGACAATGTTGAACTGAGGTACAGCGTGGTACTTCTCACTATTTGAACCTGAAAAAGGATGCCCTTTACCTTTTTCGGTTACCACATGAACTAATACAGGACCATTGATATCTCTATCTCTAAGATTCTTAAATATTGGCAATAAATGAGATAAGTCGTGACCATCAATCGGACCAATATGGAAAAAGCCAAGTTTGGAGAATAAAGATTGGGCACCAGTCATCTCGCGTGCTAAATTCTTAGCTTTCTTTGCAGCTTGTTCGATTTCAGTCGGGAATCTGCTTGCTACCTCTTTTACAAGAACACGAAGTGAATGGTAAGGCCTTGAGGTTATAAGCTCCGATAAATAAGCTGAAAGAGCCCCTACTGGCTGCGCAATACTCATGTCATTATCGTTCAAAATCACAATCATGTCAGATTTTGACGCTCCTGCGTTATTTAAGGCTTCATAGGCCATTCCAGCAGACATTGCTCCATCTCCAATAACAGAAATCACATGATTTCTCATATTTTTTAAATCACGCGCGATAGCCATTCCAAAACCTGCAGAAATAGAAGTTGAACTATGTCCCGCTCCAAATGGATCAAAAGGTGACTCACTTCTTTTAGTAAAACCCGACAAACCGTCTTTCTTCCGCAACGTCGTAATTCTATTTCTTCTTCCAGTTAATATTTTATGAGGGTAAGACTGATGTCCAACATCCCATATCAATCGATCATTGGGAGTATTAAACACATAATGAAGAGCCACTGTTAGCTCAACAACACCTAATCCAGCCCCCAGATGTCCTCCAGTTTGAGAAACAGCAGAAATCGTTTCATTCCTTAGTTCATCTGCCAGTTGATGTAATTGTGACTCAGGTAACTGACGCAGATCTTCTAAAGTTTGTATTTTATCTAATAAAGGGGTTTGTAAATCAGTCAAAAGGTATTATCTCCCGCTCAACATAAATTTAATATGTCCTTTTTATTATAAGTTTAGCTATTGAGTATAACTCCTTAGCATGCTGTTCGTAGTCTTGCAAAGAATCACAAGCCTTTTCAACAAATTCCTTTGCTTTCTTGCTTGCTCCATCTACTCCATAATGCTCAATATAACTTGCTTTACCTCTGGAATTGTCCTGCTGAACTGGCTTTCCAAGCTGCAATGTACTTCCCTGATAATCGAGCAAGTCATCTTTAATTTGGAATGCAATCCCCAAATTTTCTGAATAATTTGACAAAGCTTTGATCATAACGTTATCGGCGCCACCAACCACACCACCCATAACTACTGATGCTGTTATTAACGATCCAGTTTTCAAGAGTTGCATATTTCTAACACATTCAATATCAAAAGATTTGGCTTCAGCTTCTAAATCAAGCATTTGCCCCCCTGCCATTCCAGAAACACCTGCTGCTACTGACAAATGACTCACAAGTTTTACTTTCTGCGAGCTCGTTAATTTTAATTTCCGTTCCGTAAGAATTTCAAAAGCCGCTGTTTGTAATGCGTCTCCAGCTAAAATCGCTGTTGCCTCATCGAATTCTTTATGCGTGGATTTTTTCCCGCGTCTTAGGTCCGAATCGTCCATAGCAGGTAGATCATCATGAATAAGTGAGTAGGCATGTAAAAGTTCTACAGCAGCTGCCACAGCCAAAGCAGCACTTTCTGAGTTTTTATTGAAATAACAACTAGCCATTCTATTAGATGCACATACCAGACCAGCCCTTACTCGCTTACCACCATTTAAACAAGCATATTCCATAGCAGCAAGAAGTTTTGGTGCTGTTATTAGCTCTTCAGATTTTTGTTTAAACCAACGCTTAATCCAAATATCTACAGTTCTGGCGTCAGAAATTAACCAATCTAAAAGTTCAGACATTTTCAATCATTATCAAACGGTTCAATGCTAGGGCTCGAACCATCAGAGGGAAATTGAATCTTCTCAACCTGCAGTCTTGCTGCTTCTAAGCGCTGCTGACATTGATTTTTTAGCTCAATACCTCTGCTATAAGCATTGATAGCTTCGTCAAGGGATGCATCTCCAGACTCCAGTTTTCTAACAATACTTTCAAGCTCTGCGAGAGCTTGCTCAAACGTAAGGGAAATTGTTTGATCTTTCATTTATTGGTTGACCTTTTTTTAATTTAAAAAACATATTTAGTTTATTCACCCTTTAGTGTACCAGCAACCGATTTTATCATTTCAGATATTCGTTTTCGCACATGTGGCTGAGAAATAGAGTAATAGGTGCGCACTAATTCAAGTGTTTCACGCTTTGCCATGGGATCACGCTCAATGGCCTGATCTAAAAGTTTTTTGCTATTTATATTTGCTTTTCGAGGTGAAGCTAGTTTTGTTTGGGAGGACATGTCTTCAAAGAAATAACCTATAGAAACATCTAAAATCTGTGATAAATCCCACAACCTAGATGCACTAATACGATTTGTCCCGCTCTCGTATTTCTGCACCTGCTGAGATGTTAAATTTAAGGTAACTCCAAGTTGCTCCTGTGACATACCAAGCAATGTACGTCGCAAGCGAACACGCTTTCCAACATGCATGTCGATTGCATTATGATTTGTAACACGAAAATTTTTTATTTTATTTTTTTCGTTCATTTTATTCTCATTAAATTAGATGGAGAATTAGAATTTTTCAAAATTTAACAATTCTTATATGCCATATTTTAATTATATTATGGTCAGAATTACAACTCGGTTCGATAAAATTGAACTATAAAAACTAAATTGATCAATTATCAACCTACACAGATTGTAAAAATAGCATTAAGTTCCTTAAAGTTCCATGCTCAAACGCGGAATGACCAGCGTCATCCACAAGTTTTAACTTACTATTTTTCCCCCAAATTTTATGCAGTTTATATGCATTTGAGGGAGGACAAATTACATCGTGGCGACCTTGAACGATATAACATGGCAGTTGTTGGATA
>JAAXKA010000146.1:0-84254 GCA_012269555.1 Alphaproteobacteria bacterium | reverse complement strand
ACTGGGATATAAGAGATGAACCGATCATAAGCCTCTG
This sequence comes from Alphaproteobacteria bacterium, assembly GCA_012269555.1. Taxonomy (GTDB): domain Bacteria; phylum Pseudomonadota; class Alphaproteobacteria; order Puniceispirillales; family Puniceispirillaceae; genus UBA5951. The sequence continues at coordinate 84,217 of JAAXKA010000146.1, read as the reverse complement.
GAAAAAATCTTCGCATTTCATATAAATACCAATTAATTTCGGCATTAGTCCCCAAAAATACACCTCTCAATATGAGTGCAGAAACAAAAACTGGGTTCTCTATTGCGTAGGCAAGCGCCAAAGTGCTTCCCCAAGAACCACCAAATAATATCCATTTTTCAATTTTGAGCTTTTCACGCAAATAATTTATATCTGATATCAAATGTTGGGTGGTATTTTTTTCTATTGAAGCATAAGGCTTTGAGCGACCAGAACCACGCTGATCAAAAAAAATGACCCTAAATTTTTCAGGATCAAATAATCGTCTATGCGCAGAAGAACAACCAGCTCCTGGCCCTCCATGCAAAAATAATATTACTTTTCCTTCAGGATTGCCTACTTGCTCATAGTATATTTTATGAATATCCTGTTCAAAATAACCACTATCAAATGGTTCTATAACAGGAAAAAGATGAATTGACGAATCGTAATCCTGGCGCATGTCTTCAAATTGCCTATTGGTAGACTTTTTAAACTAATGATGACTCCAACATATCTTTATGGGATTCTGTGGTAGATTGCAAAGATTGTTTTAACTTAGACAAAGCACGATGTTCAATTTGGCGAACCCTTTCTTTGCTCACCCCTAGCAAACTTCCTAGCTCTTCTAGAGTTGTTCCTTCCTCTTTCAGGCGTCTTTTGAGTATTATAAATCGTTCTCTGGTAGATAACTCATTTAGCGCAACATTAAGCCATCGGGTCATCACTACCCTATCGTGACATGAAATGGCAACTTGCTCTGGGGTAGGCCGAGTATCAACAACAAATTCGATGGCCTCAGTATCTGCGTCATCGGCAAGAAGTGAGTTTAGAGACTGGTCGCTCCCAGAAAGGCGCTGCTCCATGACAATGACGTCTTTAACCGTAACCCCGATAGTATCAGCAATCTTTTGTCTTCCCGCATCAGTGAGCGCCCCTCCATCTGCCTCGCCTATCTGTGTACGTAATCTTCGTAATTTAAAAAATAATGATTTATGAGCAGCAGTGGTACCTGTTCTCACTATAGACCAGTTGCGGAGAATATGGTCCTGTATAGAAGCTCTTATCCACCAATTAGCGTATGTTGAAAATCTTACACCTCGTTCTGGATCAAAACGCTCAGCGGCCTGCATTAAGCCAATGTTTCCTTCTTGAATGAGGTCAGCATTTGTAAGACCATAATGTCTATACTTTGATGCTGCACTTATCACGAGTTTTGCATATGCCATAACCAATATATGCATTGATTTATGATCTTTTTTATCACGCCATTTCCGCGCAAGATCCAATTCATAATCTTTTTCCAGCAATGGCCTTTTCATTGCCTTTCGAATGAAACGATTATCTGATGTTCTAATCGGGTCTGATAAGTCTGACATCATAAACTCCATACTTTACTTTATCATTACGTATCGCCGACCAAGGCAGATCATCTGCAAACTTAAAAAATATTAAGTAATCGATTTTATTTTTTTTGAGAAAATAGAATATTGTTGGACTGATTATTCAAATAATCCAATTAAGCAGCATCCATCATGTCTTCTAATTTTGTAGCTGCTGATTCTTGGTCAATGTCCTCTATTGCCGCAAATTCACGAGCCAATCTTTCCAATGCCGATTGATACATTTGTCTTTCTGAATAGGACTGTTCAATCTGAGGGTCTCTTTTGCGTAAATCGCGCACAACTTCAGCTATAGACACTGGGTCCCCGGATTTGATTTTTGCTTCATATTCTTGCGCTCGTCGAGACCACATAGTCCTACGAATTTTTGCCTTACTTTTCAGAGTAGTAATAGCATCATCCATATGCTTCCTTGACGAAAGTGTCCGCAATCCTAATGTACGAGCTTTTTCTAATGGAACTCTGAGGGTCATTCTGTCCTGTTCAAATCGGATGACCATCAATTGAACTTCTGTTCCAGCAATTTGGCTTGTTTCTGTTCCCAAGATTTTACCAACACCATGTGTTGGGTAGACGACAAAGTCTCCGTCTTGATAATTAAATTCTTTAATTTTTGTCATTATTCCAAATCAATTCAAACACACTTAATCAAAAAGTGATTTTTTATTTTTAGACCTCATTTTAGAGATCGCAAATTAAATGGTTTTAATATATTTTTTATGTTTCGAAACAATACCATAAACTTAACAATTTTACAAATTATTGTTTGTCAAAACACTAATTTATCAATTTTGAGAAGCAGGTTTATCAATGAAAAGATTTTGAAATTTATTAGTTTTATCTAAATTTTCTTCAGCCCCCGGCAATGGGTCGCGCCGTTCTGTTATATTGGGCCAAATTAAACTTTTTTCCAAATTAAATTTTACCCATTTATCAGCTCCAGCTTCAGTATCCGGAAGAATTGCCTCAGGTGGACATTCGGGCTCACAAACACCACAATCAATACATTCATCAGGGTGAATTACTAACATGTTTTCCCCCTCATAAAAACAATCAACCGGACAGACCTCCACGCAATCCGTATATTTACAAGAAATACATTTATCGTTCACTATATAAGTCATTTAAGTTTCATGCACTCTTCTATTATCATATGTATTTAGATTTGAAATACGCAATAAAACAGTTGGAGAAATTAAGCAAGACCAAGTCTTTTTTTTGCCTGTTGCTTTGCTTTAGCAGAATCAATATCCGATACAAACAAAAGCCCAGTGAGCCTTCTCATCAGATTTGACTCCAAAGAGTCAATTTCATCATCTGCCATTACAATTTGCCACAACATCGACAAAATATACATTCTTTCATCATAATCACATTCATCTCTAATCTGCTTTGTTAAAGAATGAAATTCATGTTTTTGACCAGCATCATCATGTAACTTTTGAATAATTTTAGTTGCTTGCCCCTCAGATATATCAAAAAAGCTACAAATAGCGTGTTTGGACTCCTCGATTTCCTTGTCATCTATTTTACCATCAATATTAGCTGCTTCTAATAACAATTCAGAAATTACTTCAACGAGTGTTCCATCTTGCTCATTAGCAAAATTCTCACTTTTTGACACCCAAGTTTTCACAAATTCAATCATATCAACCTCCCCTGATTTATTTTAAGAGAAAAAGTTTTCTTTCAACCGCGATGTCTGACGTCTATGCTTTTTTGTTGGTCTGCCATTTCCAGTTGTACGTTTCTCAAAATATAACTCTTTACTTTTTTCATCTTTATTTAGTTTTAATGTAACTGGTGACATATCTTCATATAATAAAATTGCCTCAGAAGCTGGGCCTCTCCTTAGTGCAAGTTTGACAATTTTAATCACTCTTATGTTCCTAGCCATAGGAAAGGTAAGGATTGACCCAACAGAAGCTACACGATGCGGTTTGGTAATAATGTCGCCATTTAATCTGAGTTTTCCAGATTGGATCAATTTAGTTGCTTGCGTTCTTGTTTTAAAAAAACGTGCATACCAGAGCCATTTGTCTAATCTTAATGTTGTCTCTTCACCCATTTATTTTTTTAAATTCGCAAGAATGGAAAATGGCGAATCAGGATTGATTTCAGGTGTTTTAGCATTTTTTTTCCATTGGTTTACAGCTATTTTTTTCTTTTTTCTATTTACTGAATTTGGTTGGCTTTTGGTATTTTCTCCACCGGTCTGTTTCTGTTTTTTTAATAAAATTTCGTCTTTTCTTGATGAATGAAATCGTCGATTAAACTTCTTCTGCTTTTTTGTAAAAATCGGTTTAGACGGTTTTTCAGGGTCCTCTGCTTCATCCTCTCTTTGCTTCTCAAATCCAAGATCAATTATCATTGCGGTCATCGTTTGTCTATTGACGCCAGCAAGAGACAACATCTCATCACTTATAGAAAACTCACCTGCTCTCGCCGCTGTTCTGACAAGTGCTGCTACTCGTTCTACCATATCCACCCGCATAACTTTGTCACCAATACGCCGATATCCAGCAGATAACCAATAATTATCCGTCACCCCCTCAACAAGGTCTATTGAGACTCTCCCTTCAGGTGGCGGACCACAAGCTGGAAACTCATCAGCAAATATCGAGTGTAACAGCACTCTCAATTTTATAGCCGCTGGCTTTAGTAAATCAGGCATAAAAATTGACTCTGTGCCTATTCGAATACCAGCCCTAGCAAGGAATGGTTTGTCACTATCCGGCATCACCTTTAACTGGTCTTCAATTAGCGTTCTGTTAATAACACCCAAGTTTTCATAAAGCCGAAACATTATACCGCGTGCAATCCCACTCATCGAGACTTCTGCCGAATGCGTGCCTGTTGCGATATCCAATTTAGGAGTATTTGTTTCTTCTTTCTTACTAATCACTGTTTCATCAATAACTGACGAGGGTAACTCTTTTTCAATTAGCGTTGTTTCAAAATTTTCTGATGACCCAGAAATGATAATTTTTTCCTTGGTCACCCCTGTATTTTTTGTTTCTTTACCCTCATCTTTTTTCTGCACCTGAAATTCATCAATGTTTCGAAGACGCTGCAGACTCCCTAATATTTCATTTACCTGTTCTTTTAATACTGTATTCAGTTTGTCTTTTATTCGTTGTTTTTGATCTGTAGACAGCAGTTCACTATCAAACACATCTATTCTAGGAGCATATAATTGTTCTGATTTTAGGAGTTTTGCTATTTCAGTATCACGCCATGTAACAGTGGCTTTTTGACCTAATTTGAAAGCGCTTGCAGCGGAATTACTTAGAGCTTTGATACGTCTCTCAATTTCTTCCGGTAAAGCCTTCCTTGCAGCAGCGAGAATCATTGCCTTTTCTTCATTTTCTGAAATGCTCGGTTGAAAAGTAAACCCTTTGAGTGTTCCTACTTCCTCTCCCTCAACTATTACTGTTCCGTCTATTTTTACAGATGAAATCAAATTAGTTGCTTCCTTCAGTCGCCTTGATAAATGTGCTGCCCGCTTATCCACGAAACGTTGTGTTAATCGATTATGTAATTCGTCTGATAACTTATCTTCAATTGTTCTTGTTAGATGTTGCCACTCTTCTGGTTCATCCGTCCAGCTTGTTTTATGTGTAATATATGTCCAAGTTCTAATATGCGCAATCCTCGCCATTAACGTGTCTATATCTCCATCAAGTCTCTCAAGATACGATAACTGACTTGCGACCCATTTTTTGTCTAGTTTTCCGGTAGTTGCTAGATTTTGATAAATTTTAGCAAGCATAACAGTATGACTATCTGTCATCATGTTACGAAAATCAGGAATTTGGGCAACATCCCATAATAATTTTAACCTTATTTTGTTCGATGCAAGCTCAGCAATTTCTGGAATACCTGCAAGCGCTTGCAAGGTTAAGTGATCAATAGCATCTGCTTTCCTCAATAAATAGGGTTCTGGTGCTGGCGCTTCAAGAGATTTTAACAAAAGCTTCAGGCTCTCAAATGAAAGTTTTCTATTACGCCAATAAAGCTTCCTGTGGGGCAAAAAAATATGATTTTCAAGAGCATTTATCAATATATCTTCTAAAGGTCTGCAACCTTCTGTAACACCAAATGTGCCATCTTGAGTATATCTTCCTGCCCGGCCAACAATTTGAGCCATTTCTGCTGGATATAAATGCCTCATATGCTTACCATCAAATTTTGTCTCGGCTGCTATCGCAACGTGCTCAATGTCCATATTCAAGCCCATGCCAATTGCATCTGTTGCAATCAAAAAATCAACTTCTCCAGATTGATACATGTCAACTTGTGCATTTCTAGTTCTAGGAGACAACGCACCCATTACCACAGCTGTTCCACCTCGCTGTCTCCTCACAGTTTCTGCTAAATGATATACATCTGGGGCACTAAACGCCACGATAGCAGACCTCCTGCCAAGACGTGTAACTTTTTTCTGGCCACTATAAGTTAGATTAGAAAGTCGCTTTCTTGTTTCAAAGATTGCATCTGGAAGCATTTTTTTGAGTAAGGGATGCATTGTTAATGCTCCTAATAGGAGTGTCTCATACTTCCCCCTAGCATGCAAAATTCTATCAGTAAAAATATGACCTCGCTCCCTGTCACTTGCGAGTTGTACCTCGTCAATTGCAAGACATTCCACACTTATTTCAAGTGGCATTGCTTCGACCGTACAGCAATAATAACGTGCTTGACGTGGAAATATTTTTTCCTCGCCTGTTATTAGTGCTACCTGTGATACACCAACTTTTGTAACAAGCTTATCATAATTTTCTCGAGCTAATAATCTCAGAGGAAATCCTATCATGCCAGACTGGTAGCCAAGCATTCTTTCTAAAGCATAATGAGTTTTCCCAGTATTTGTTGGACCTAACAATATAGTTATCTTTGGGGTATAAGGCATCACAAGACCTAAATTACAAAATTAGTTATTGGTTTGTGTAAAAAATTATTACTCCTGATAACATACATTTAAGCGCACAAAGACAAGCGAAATTTTAAATATTAAAAAAAGAATTTAATAAAATGGTGGAATTATATGGTTAAAAATTTTATGAACGTCATAAAATAGTAATCATCAATAATTTGACTGTTTATTAACCATTTAAAAATTTTAAACAGCAATAGCTATATTTTTGAAATTTTTTACAAAAAAAATCTATTCAAAAGATACTTGTGGAAGAAATTATGGAATTAATAGAAAAATATTTTAAAGAAATTGAGGATAGAAAATCTCAAGGTTTATCTGCTAAACCAATCGAAAGTAAAAGATTGGTAAAAGAACTAATTCAAGAGATAAAGTCTATGAATAGTTTGAATAGAACAAAAGCTCTAAACCTAATAATCTATAATGTATTACCAGGAACTACTGAGGCAGCTCAGGAAAAAGCTCTATTCCTTCAGGACATAATTTTTAAAAAATTTAAAATTAAAGAAATCACTGATGAATTCGCTTTTGAACTATTGTCTCACATGCGTGGCGGACCCTCTATAACAGTTCTTCTGAACATTGCTCTTGGTGAAGACATCCATCTTGCCAAGAGGGCAACCGAGGTTTTAAAAACTCAAGTATTTTTATATGATTCAGATATAAAAAGGATAGAAGACGCCTTTAACCAAAAAAATCTAATGGCGAAAGAATTGCTTGAAAGCTATTCGAAAGCTGAATTTTTTACTAAACTTCCAGAACTTGATGAAGAGATCAAAATAGTAACTTATGTTGCCGCAGAGGGAGATATTTCAACAGATTTATTATCTCCCGGAAATCAAGCACATTCCAGGGCCGATAGAGAGCTTCATGGTAAATGCATGATTTCAGAGGAAGCACAAAAAGAAATAAGAAAATTGCAAAAAGAACATCCAAATAGAAGCGTAATGTTGGTGGCAGAGAAAGGAACCATGGGGGTTGGTTCATCAAGAATGTCTGGCGTCAACAATGTTGCTCTTTGGACTGGTAAACCATTAAGTCCATACATACCCTTCGTAAATATGGCTCCAATAGTGGCAGGAACCAATGGTATCTCACCAATATTTCTAACAACAGTTGGTGTCACGGGTGGCATAGGAATAGATTTGAAAAACTGGGTTAATAAACAGGGTGCCGATGGAAAACCTATATTTAACAATGACGATAGTCCAGTCTTAGAACAAAAATATTCTGTGGAAACAGGGACCCCACTCACGATAAATACAAAAAATATGAAACTATACAACGACGATACTGGTGAACAACTAGTAGATGTTAGCGCATCATTCTCACCTGAAAAGAAGGATTTTATTAAGGCAGGTGGTTCTTATGCTGTAATTTTTGGGAAAAAACTGCAAACCATCGCAAATAATTTGCTAAACACAGATTATGAGACTGTTTATGCAAAACCAAAAGAAGTCTTTCATGAGGGTGTTGGTCTAACTGCCGTTGAAAAAATATTTAATGCCAATTCTCTTGAGAAGAAAAAAACGCCGTTTTTACACGCCGGGTCTGATGTAAGAGTAAAAGTCAATATTGTAGGCTCTCAAGATACAACTGGACTTATGACAGCTCAAGAACTAGAAGCGATGGCAGCTACTACCATATCACCAAGCTTGGATGGAGCATATCAATCTGGATGCCACACTGCCTCTGTTTGGGACGCGAGAGCTCAAGAAAATACTCCTAAACTCATGAAATTTATGAAAGAGTTCGGCTTGGTTACAGGTAGAGACCCAGATAACAAATACTTGCCTTTGACTGATGTTATTCACAAAGTGCTAAATGATATTACCGTTGATGATTGGTCAGTTATTATTGGAGGTGACTCGCATACACGGATGTCTAAGGGTGTAGCATTTGGTGCGGACTCTGGAACAGTAGCTCTAGCCTTAGCAACTGGAGAGGTAACAATGCCTATTCCAGAGACAGTAAAGGTAACATTTAAAGGGAAAATGGCAGAGCACATGGATTTTCGTGATGTAGTGCATGCAACTCAGGCACAAATGTTAAAGAAATATGGAGAAAACATTTTTCAGGGAAGAGTCATTGAAGTTCACATTGGCACTCTTCTCTCTGACCAAGCATTTACCTTTACTGACTGGACTGCAGAAATGAAGGCAAAAGCATCTATTTGTATTTCAACCGACAAAACACTCATAGAGTCCCTTAAAATTTCAATTCAGCGGATCAACGGAATGATAAATAAAGGTCTCGAGAATGAAAGTGGAATGCTTAACAAGCTTATCGAAATTGCGGAAAAACGAATCGAAGAAATAAAAAATGGAAAAAAACCAGCTTTAAAACCAGACTCGGATGCAGCGTATTTTGAGGAGGTCGTGATAGATCTTAATCAAATCGACGAACCGATGATTGCTGACCCTGATGTAAACAACGAGGATTTATCAAAACGTTATACCCACGATACAATCAGACCAATCTCACATTACATGGCACAAAAAAAAGTGGACCTAGGCTTTGTTGGTTCATGTATGGTTCATAAAGGCGATATAAAAATAGTGGCACAAATGTTAAAAAATCTAGAAAAAGAAAATGGTAAAGTTGAATTTAATGCGCCCTTAGTGGTTGCGGCTCCGACTTATAATATAATTGATGAGTTAAAAGAAGAGGGTGACTGGGATATACTACAAAAATATTCTGGTTTTGAATTTAATGATAATAACCCCAAACAAACCGCTCGTATTGATTATGATAATATATTATATTTAGAACGCCCTGGTTGTAATTTATGTATGGGAAACCAGGAAAAAGCTGCAAAAGGTGATACCGTAATGGCTACATCCACTCGTCTATTTAAAGGACGTGTGGTTGAAGACTCAAAAGAGAAAAAAGGGGAATCTCTTTTGGCCTCCACACCAGTTGTTGTCTTATCAGCTATACTCGGCAGAACACCTACCATTGAGGAATATAAAAGTGCCGTAGAAAATATAACACTTACAAAATTTGCTCCACCCGTTGATCAAATGAAAACAACTGATTCAATACATTTTTAACTTAGCTTAGATATGAGTTCATCTGAATTAGCACATGCAACTTTGTCCTTAACAAATGTGACGCTTTTTCGCGCAAATAAATTAATATTTAAGAACTTAAATTTAAATATCTCTTCTGGAGATATTTGTATATTAAATGGTCCAAATGGGGCTGGCAAAACCAGTCTTCTTAGAATTATTGCCGGATATCTTCCTATCAGTAATGGTATGATGAGTTTGAATGGACATATTTTTGAACCTTTAAAATCTCATTTACCAATCTGGTACATAGGACACCCATTTGGTTTTCACCCTAATTTATCTGCCGCTAAAAACCTATCTCAGATCGCATCTATGCGAAAGTTATCAATGTTTGACGAGGATAGGTTCAATGTTATTGATTTTTTTCAACAACCAATTAGGACTTTGTCAACAGGGCAAATACAACGCCTTGCTCTCAGTCAACTGCTTCTGAAGTCAAATAGACAAAAAGAAGCACTATGGTTATTGGACGAGCCTAATAGCGCACTGGACTCCTTTCATTGTTTAGCACTAGAAACATTGATCGAAGAGCATATTAAATTTGGAGGACGGGTCATAGTGGCTGCACATCAACCTTTATGTAAGCATCTTTCACCACAAATCATACAACTAGAGGCTAAGCTGTGATATTGATTTTCTATCAATATTTTATAAGGGAGTTTGAGATCAGTATATCTCAAGTGACTGATATATTGAGCCAGATAGGGTTTTTTATATTGATCATGATGTTATTTCCACTCACACTAGGACCAGACCCTAATAAGCTGTCAGAATATGGCATAGCACTTGTCTGGATTGCTGCATTTGTGTCAGTTGTTCCGGCATATGACCGATTATTTACAGACGATTATTTACACGGTTTTATTGAAAAAGCAGCTCACAATGATCAACCACTTGGATGTTATGCTGCTGCGAAGTGTTTATGTTTTTTCTTAGTTACAACAATACCACTGCTTATTATATTACCCGTGATTTGCACTATGATAGGGCTTAACTTATCTATATTTTTTGAACTTGCCATTTCACTTGTACTTGGTTTGTTTGGAATGACCTTATTAGGGGGTATTGCCTCTGGATTAGTTTTAGGCGCAAGAAGAGCTGCTATTTTAGCCGCTGTCTTGGTTCTACCGCTTAGTCTTCCTATTATAATATTTGGGTGCATGACAGGAATAGCTCTTATTGAAACTACGCCTATAAAACCTTATATTTCTATTATGATTGCTATGGATTTAAGCTTGATTGTGTTAGCGATACCAATTATGCAATTAGGTCTAAAAAATGCTATAGAAAACAACTGAAGGCATAATAACAAAAATTAATTACGCTTTTATTTTTATCTATTTATAGAATTTTAAAGATTGTGCTCTTTTAAGGACAGCCATGTTTAATTATTTAGCAAATCCAACTAGGTTTAGAAAAATTGCAATCTTCATTTTACCTTTCCTAGAAGTTATATGTCTTTTGTCTCTTGGATATGGCTTGTACCTCGCTCTTTTAGTTTCTCCAGCTGACTATCAACAAGGAGATGCTGTGCGCATTATGTATGTTCACGTTCCTTCTGCTTGGTTAGCACTATCTAGTTATCTACTCTTGGGCATATGTTCATTTTTCTTTTTGATATGGCGACATCCATTGGCAGAGATTGCAGCGCGCTCAATCGCGCCGATCGGCACGGGCTTTGCTGCATTAACCCTAATAACAGGTAGTTTTTGGGGTAAGCCAATTTGGGGTGTTTGGTGGGTTTGGGATGGACGACTAACTTCTATGCTGGTGTTATTTTTTTTCTTTATTGGTTATATTTCACTTTCAAATGCATTCGAAAGGTCAGAGAGAGGCGCTCGCCCAGCAGCAATTCTTGCGCTAGTAGGATGTATAAATTTGCCAATAGTAAAATTTTCAGTTGACTGGTGGCATACGCTGCACCAGCCTGCAAGTATAATGAGATCTGAGGGCATTTCAATTGACCCGGCGATGCTCTGGCCATTATTAACCTTATTTTTTTCTTTTCAAATTTTTTTTATTATTATAGTTCTAACTCGCATGTTAACCCTTCTAAATGAGCTAAAGTATTTGAAACAAATTTCGCGCAGTTGATAATGAAAATAATTTTTACTGATTACTCTTCGTACATTTGGGCGTGCTATGCGATATCTTTTGGTATGATATTACTATTTTATATTCACGCAAAACTACGATTATTTCAGTCAAATAAAAAGCTAACAAACATTGACTTATCCTAGACTGTGTGAAAATAGGTATACTTTTTTTTTTGAGTTTTTTATGGTCTAGCGCGCCTGCCTGTTCTTTTGCGTTTGGAATTGGTGGATGCACTGACAACATTATCTATCAACTCACGATGAGGTAGTTTGATTGCTTTACTTAAGAGTGAATAAGGGTCAGTTTTATGTGGGAATGCCATTGCACGCACAAAGTGGTCTTGAAAAGCTGGTTCTATCGCTGTTTCTATTTTATCAATTTGTCTAACTATTTTCTCAATTTCTGTTCTTGCCATCAAGCTTAACAACGCCATTCTTGCCCCTGCACCTGCAGAATTTCCAGCACCAATTACATTTTTTAATTCGCAATCAGGTACCATACCTAATATCATTGCATATTTTGGCTCAATATGGGTACCAAATGCACCTGCCAATATGACTTTATCTACTTTTTCAACTCCCATTTTATCCATTAATAATCGAAATCCAGCATATAAAGCAGCCTTTGCTAACTGGATGGCTCTGACATCTGCTTGCGTAATAGCTATCTGCTCAGTGACTTTGTAGCAAAATGTTCGACCAGACTTTTCGATTCTTTTTGTTTTGGACGATAACGCCCCATTTATTACTCCATCTTCTGAAATAATCCCAGCTAGATACATTTCTGCAATTATTTCAATAATTCCCGAGCCACAAATACCTGTTAAACCAGTTTTTTTAACCTCTTTAAGAAAATCAGCAGAATCTGACCATTGGTCTGAGCCAATGACCTTATAAATTGGCTCATAATTGTTGGGGTTTATTCGTACACGTTCTATTGCTCCTACAGCAGCACGTTGTCCTGAAGAAATCTGTGCACCTTCAAAAGCTGGACCAGTTGGGGAAGATGCTGCCATCAGATGATGGCAATTTCCTAAAATTATTTCAGCATTGGTTCCAATATCAATTAGCAATGTAATTTCTTCTGAATCTTGTGGAGCCTCTGCTAAAACTGCCCCAGCGGCATCCGCTCCGACATGACCAGCAATACAAGGGAGCAGATAAACCCGCGTTGCCGCATTAAAACGTAATCCCACTTCCTGAGCTAGACAATTAACTGCAGTATCCAGCGTTAATGCAAATGGAGCGCCACCGAGTTCAACAGGGTCAATTCCAAGCACAAGATGATGCATAACTGGGTTACCAACCAAAACAATTTCGAAGATGTCTTGTACATTTAGACCTTCTTGTTTTGAAGCTTTTTCGATGAGTTCCTGCAGTCCGTTCTGAACTGCTTTGGTGAGTTCTTCAGCACCTCCTTCATTCATAAAACCATAACTTACTCGACTCATTAGGTCCTCACCAAAACGAATTTGTGGATTCATCATTCCACTCACTGCTAACACTTCTCCAGAATTCATATCACAAATCTGCGCTGACATCGTGGTAGAACCAATATCGATAGCAACACCTAATATCTGCGTCTTTAATCCTGGCATAACTGCTACAATATGATTGCCATTGCGCAAAACAACTGTAACCTGCCAATTTGATTTTCTTAAGTTAGATTGCAATTCAACTAGCACTTGCAAATCTGCTGAAATTTCAGAACTGTTAGAAACACTAACTCGAGACGGCCATTGTTCAATTAAGGCTTCAGCCACCCTACGAAGGTCTCCAGAGGGCTCGTGCATATCAGGCTTTCTCACTTCGACAAAACATAAACGAGTTGGAGGATTAATATCAACTAATCTATTGTCTGCATCTTTTCGAATTAATTGCTGATGCATCTGACTTGCTGCTGGAACGTCAATAACCAAATCACCAATTACATCACATTGGCAAGCGAGCCTTCGGCCTTTTTTAAGATTACGCTTTTCTAAATATTTAGTCTCAGTTGCGTTTGGTCCGGTAAGATTGTTTGCAAATGAGAGAACTCCGTGTTTTGCGAATTTGCCTTCTCCCACTTCTATTTGACATCTTCCACACATTGCTCTGCCACCACATACAGAGTCAATGTCAACCCCTATCTGCCTTGCCGCTTGAAGCAGGTTTACGTTTTCATCTACCAGACCCTGTCTCCCAGATGGCGTAAAAATAATTTTACATTTTTTTCCTTGCTTCAATTCAATCTCTTTTTAGTCTCGTGCACGCCGGCGAGTAGCGCGGCGCTCACGTGTGTTCGTTCCAGAAGCATTGGGCTCTCTAAATTTCTTGATCCATTTTCTACATTCGGGGTCTACACCGTTCATTACATCAGCACCTAATATCGCTGTCATCTCCTCCGAATGAAGAGGATTCATAATAGCAGAGGTCATGCCCGCACCAGCTGCCATTGATAAAAAAGCTGCATTCATCCCATGCCTATTCGGCAGTCCAAAGGAAATATTAGATGCACCACATGTTGTATTAACCTTTAATTCAGAGCGCAGCCTTATAATAAGATCAAGCGCTGACCTTCCTGCAAGATTAATAGCTCCAACAGGCATAATAAGCGGATCTACAACGACGTCCTGTCTATCAATACCGTAGTCAGCTGCTCTTTCAACAATTTTTTTAGCAACTTTAAATCTCTCATTTGGATCCTCTGATATACCGGTTTCATCATTTGAAATAGCCACTACAGCTGCCCCATATTTTTTAACAAGTGGGAGAACCACTTCAAGACGCTCCTCCTCTCCGGTTACTGAATTCACAAGTGCTTTACCCTGATAAACAGCCAGACCAGCCTCCAAGGCCTCAACAATAGAGCTATCTATCGAAAGGGGTATATCTGTAAATGATTGTATAAGCTGTATAGACTCAGCAAGAATTTTAGGCTCATTGGCAAGTGGTATTCCAGCATTAACATCGAGCATGGTAGCTCCGGCCTCAATTTGTGCGATTGCATCTGACTGAACTCTGTCATAATTTCCATTTGCCATTTCTTCTGCAAGCAACTTGCGACCCGTTGGATTAATTCTCTCCCCAATTACGCAAAATGGAGCATCAAACCCAATTACAATTTCTTTAGCTGCAGATGATAAAACTGTTCGTGTCATAAAATTTCTTCTTTCTTCACTACACCATATTCTGTTTATTTATCCTTTAAAAAAGTGGGGTTTCAAAGTTTAATTCTCTATTACTTCAAACCCACCATTTGTTTTCAGACTTACATTTCCATCGCTAATAGCTCGGGCATATTTCGCCGTTCTAACAAAACCACCGAATGGATAATAATGGAAATGCTTTATAAGACAGGCCTTATCTGCTGCCATTCCTTCTGCAAGCCCAGCTAGCAACAGATGTGGTGACTGAACAGCCATTAATTTAGCCACATTTCCTGCTTGTTTTGCTATGAACCTCATAGATGGGCCGATTCCGGATATTTGGGCAAATCGAAACAATGTCTTAATCGTAGCAGGACCTGGAATACCAATCCGAATAGGTAATTGATTTCCATCCTCTCTAGCTTTTTTCTCCCATGCTAAAACTATTTTAGCTTCAAAACAGAATTGGGTTTCAATATACATGTTTAAATTTTCTTTTATTGCAAATTCGTTTTTTTCTTGAAGAGCTCTTTTTATTTCATTATCTGCAATATCTGGCGATCCTTCTGGATGGCCCGCAACACCAATTTTTGTGATACCATTCGCCTGCAATATTCCTGTTTTTAAAATTTGCATACTACAATCAAATTCACCGATAGGTTTATCAACGCCACCGCCTATTACCAAAACTTCTTTGACGGATGCTTGTTTTGCAAAAGTAGAAACGATTTTTTCTAAATGTTTTCTGTCCTTTATTGAGCGAGCTGCAATATGGGGAATAGGTATCATTCCTTCATCATGGAGTCTTTTTGCAACTAAATTAGTGTCTGCTGGGTCTGAGCCGGGCAAGAACGTAACATTCACGTGTGTTTCAGGCTCTAATGCATCTGCAAAACTCTCAACCTTACTTGCGCCGTTGGGGGTTACTTCTATAGACCAGTTGGCCGCAGCTGATGATAATGCATCAATAGTTAATGACATCTAAAAAGCCCTTACATTTCTATACAATTTTTGTAAAATATTCTAAATTATGCTGTGGCCAACTCACGTCAATCTTCTGCTTATTTTCGACATTTTTTAGATTGTATTGCCATTTTCTAAAATAATACATGAGATGCCTATTGTGGCTTTATGAATCCACCATTTGCTATCAAACTGCGAAGCTCTGTTACACTAATTAGCTGTTCTATTTGATTAGCTAAATTGTCAACTTCCTTTTCTAACATATCAGTACAAGAAATGGGGTCTCCACGTCGCCAATCCTCGAGATAATCATCACTCTTATCCGCTCCAGACCTCATGGCTGCTTCATCAATTGCAAGAGCAAAACGTTTATGTAATTCGCGTTTTACCTGCCTGCGATTTCTCCCTCTCCCAGACTCGGCGATTACCTGAGCAGGAATATCCCGCCAATATATTACTTTAATTTGTGCCATAGATAATAAGTGTGTTGAACATCAGTCCGTTGTAATATGACAAAAAATACGCTAACTAACCTTTGCTACATTCATTTTTTTACTCATGAATATTTTAGCTGTATCAACAGCAACAGCAGCATCGCGGCAGTAGGCATCTGCGCCTATGGACTGAGAAAATGCCTCGTTTAATGGCGCACCTCCAACAAGCACAATATAATCATCTCGAATGCCTTTTTCTACCATTGTGTCAATTACAACTTTCATGTAGGGCATCGTTGTAGTAAGTAGCGCAGACATACCCAAAATATCAGGCTTATGTTCTTCTAGTGCCTCCAGGTAATTTTCAACTGGATTATTGATTCCTATATCAATAACCTCAAAGCCAGCACCCTCCCACATCATTGACACTAAATTTTTTCCAATATCATGAATGTCGCCTTTTACAGTTCCAATGACAGCTTTACCTACTCTAGGCGCACCTGTTTCTGCCAAAAGCGGCCTCAAAACAACCATTCCAGCTTTCATAGCGTTTGCGGCCATAAGAACCTCAGGAACAAATAATATACCATCTCTGAAATCTATTCCAACAATGGTCATTCCCTCAACAAGAGCTTTTGTTAAAACATCATATGGCGTCCAATCTCGACTTAATAAAATCTTTACACCCTCAACGACCTCTTCTTGCATTCCATCATATAAATCATCATGCATCTGCTCTACGAGCTCTTCATCGTTCAAATCTGCGAGAATAATTTCATCATTATCTGTCATTTAAAACCTCCGATAATTCAACCAATTTTTGTTCTAAAGCATGTCATTTTAAAGTTACTCATTAAACAACAACATGGTTGTTAACAGATAAAATCTCTCCAAGTAGCCTCAAAAGACAGATTTGAAGAAAAAAACCTGTTTTATAAATATGACAATGCGAAAATCCATGAATTAATTTCAATCAAAAACGTCTTTTTTTATGATTTACACGACAATTTGAAAAATGAAACTCGAAGGACAGGAATCTAAGGATACAAATAGGTGTTCAAACTTAAATATTCTAATCAGTTTTCTCAGAAAATTTTGTCATCACAGGGACCGAAATTATAGCAAAGAAAAGCGAAATCCCTGTGAGACCGAAAGCTTTAAAACTTACCCAAGCATCTGTTGATAATGTTCGCCATGCAATTTCATTAGCTATTGCCGTAACAATAAACATAGAAACCCAAACTAATGCTAAATACTTCCAGCCTTTTGTTGTTAGTGAGATCTGCTTACCAAGCAAAACCTTCATTGGTTGTTTTCCAAGCATCTGAGCAGCAAGAATAACCAGCGCGAACAATCCACTAATTACGGTGGGTTTAATTTTTATAAAGAACTCGTCTTCAAAAATTAACGTTAATCCTCCAAAAAAAGCAACTGCAACACATCCGAATGCTGCTAAGATGGGGATACGCCTATCTAAATGCCAGATTACTCCAAGTGATATAATAGTTGCTACAATCAACACAGACGTCCCCCAAAAAATTCCGGCGAAGTAATTCGTTAAGAAAAATAAAAATAAAGGAGCAAATTCTATTAAAGGCCTGCTTGATTTAGAGTGCTGATTGGATATATTTTTTTCTGAAATTTCTGCCATCAGGCAACCTTTCTTTGAGTCTTTGCGCAACAAAACTTTGCTGTTTTACGAATTAAATCAGAATTATGAGGCTGCAACCTCGCCAGTTCTCCTAGTTGTTGGCGCCAATATTTTGCCCCTCTCTCTCCACTAAACAAACCTAGCATATGGCGAGTAACTTGATGTAAATTACCTCCATTTTCAATAACCATATCAGCATAATCAGCCATTTTCATAGCCAAAGAGTGCTTCTCAAGAAGTGGTTCACCTGTTAAATGAGAGTGAATCTCTGATAATATGTAGGGGGTTTTGTAAGCTGCTCTTCCAAGCATTACTCCATGGAAATCGTGCTGTTTGGAAATTATGTCATCTTTATTTTCCAAACCTCCATTAAGGATTATTACCTTTTCAGGATTTTGTAACGCAAGCCTATGTACCCGCTCATAATTTAAAGGAGGAACATTGCGATTTTCCTTTGGACTTAATCCTGTAAGCAAGGCCTTTCTTGCATGAATATAAAAAACTGAAATACCAGAACTACTGATTTTTTGAATAAATTTATCTAACCCCAAGTTAATGTCCATGTCATCAACGCCAATCCGGCACTTTACTGATATAGGCTTATCAGTTGCTTCTTTCATAGCCATTAAACATTCTCGAACAATGTCTGGTTCTTCCATCAAACACGCTCCAAACCGTCCGGATTGCACCCTATTTGAGGGGCAACCAACATTTAAATTAAACTCACAAAATCCAAACTTATTTGCCAATTTAATTGCCCTGAATAATTTTTTGGGATCGGAACCTCCAACCTGAAGAACAAGAGGATGCTCAGCTTCGCTATGTGAAAGAAACCTGCTTGGATTTTCTGCATGACAAATTGCGTCTGCAGTAACCATTTCAGTAAACAAAAGTGCAGACGGCGCAAGCAACCTATGAAAAAAACGACAATGGCGGTCTGTCCAGTCCATCATTGGAGCTACGCATAATTTTCTATTTATACCGTCATTGAATGTAGCAGTAAAAACCATTATAAATCGTTGAAACAAGTTGTAAAAAACTGAAAAACAACTCTAATTAGTTGTATAATATCATCTTATACACTCAAATTATTTCATGACAAAGCTAAGATTAAACAAATAAATAAAATTAAGCTAAACGGAAAGATAAAAAATTATTGTTTGAATTAAACAGTTTATGGACTACGGAATGAGTGTTCTCAATAAAACTATATTTTGGGGGCTTTTTTTTGGGAGCATGGCGTCTGCATTAGGCGGAATTGGTTTCACTGTCACAAGATTGGCCTTACCCGAGACAGATCCTTTTACCTTAAGCTTTTTGCGCTGGTTTATAATGTTGCTGGGGCTTTCTCTTTTTTCAATTAAAATCCTCAAAAAGGTGCGTTTTGCTCAAAAAGACCTCTTAAAAGTATGTATTTTAGGAATTGCCTATTTTTCAGGCTTCCCAATTTGTCTCACTTTTGGTTTAGAGTTTACTACATCAGGGAGAGCAGGAATTTTATTTGCATCAATGCCTATATGGACAATTATTATCGCCACCTCATTTAAAATCGAGAATTTTTCAATAACAAAATTCATTGCGATCTTTCTTGCGTTTAGTGGAGTGGTTTTATCTTTATCTTCAAATCTCACTGACAACACTACCCAGAAATTGTTGGGGGACATGATAATTACAATGGGTGTAATTTCAGCTTCTGTTTTTACTGTTTTTGCTAAAGGTCTAATCAAAAATTATGGCAATCAACCAATTATGATTTACTCTCTTATATTTGGTGTTTTATTTATGTTTGTTATTGCTATTCTATTTGGCACTCCCTTTTCGGGTTCAATAAATTTCAGCCTATCCGGATGGTTTTATGTATTTATTCTGGGGATTCCCTCAGGGGCATTAATGATTTATTTATGGGGGTTAGCTCTCAAAATGATATCTCCAACACAAGCCGCTGTTTGCAGTGGATTTAATCCTCTAACAGCAATTTTAGCAGGTGCGCTTTTTCTTGGCGAAAGTATAACCCCATTATTTGTAATTGGATTTTTACTTGTTATCTCTGCAGTAGTTTTACTTCAGATAACGAACAAAAAAGAATAAAAAAGATATAAATTATAGACTATCTAAAGGTATAAAATAAATAAATATCTCACAGAAATAAGAAAATTCTCACAAGAATATCAAAATAACTTTATACAAAAACTGGACAAAGAATATGGAAATTGAACATTTAACTTTTTCAAATGCCCCGGAAAGAGTGGGCCCTTTCAGTCATGCTGTCAAAGCGGGTGATTTTCTGTTTGTAACAGGGCAAATGCCAACACAAAAGAATGATAAAACAAAATTAGTTTTTGGTGGTATAGAGATACAAACCAAACAGGTTATGGAAAATTTAAAAGATGTGCTTAATGAAGCAAACTCAAATTTTGATAAAGTTATTTTTGCCAGAGTTTATTTGATAAATTTTCAAGATTTTGACAAAATGAATGCTGTTTATGAAAGCTATTTCTCAAAAAATAAGTTGCCCGCAAGAACATGTATCGGGGTAACTGGATTAGCTGTTGGAGCTTCTGTTGAAATCGATCTAATTGCAGCTACATAACAATCAGAGAAATCACCTACTCGAAATCTGCAATATTTACTTATGTAAACATAATTATTTTTCCCATTTGATTTTATATATAACCTCATTTCTTCTCATAAAAGGGGGAGTAAAGGGTCCATTGTAGGTTGCGCGAATAGCTGGTTCAAAAAAAATTATTTTATCTGATAATAATCTTTGGGATAATATTTTTACATGTTTTAGGAAGTTATTTTCTGAGGCACTGCCTGAATATGTAATTGCAGCAAAATAACCACCATCTATGGACTTTATTTTTACATTTGGATTTACTGGGACAGGCACTGTTTCAGCTGTAAAGCGTTTGGGTAAAAAAAATTGCATTACGTTTTTATTATTTTGTTTAAGGCGTGTAACGGGAGCCGTCATTTCAATTTTAATTGAACTAGATGAATTTTTTTTTGAAGAATATATATTTGCGCCTGAAATATAGTTAAATAAGGCTCCAAATCCTCCATTATCACCAGTATATTCCACTTCTGCAACAAGCATTGGCTCATAATAACGAATTTCATAAATTTGGTTTTTTTCTACCAAGTCGAATGCTACTTCTTCACTTGCCACAGTAGTTCCCCCAACTAACAAAAACAAAAATAAAAATACATATATAACATTCACTATTTTTTTCATTGGCCTTTTCTTCCTACTAAATTCTATTAAAACATATAGTCAGGGATATCTGATTAATGGCAATAAGAGGGCGTAACACCCGTATAGGGTCCTGATTTCTTTTCTGACTCGGCATAAAACCCTTTTTTGTCATATCTATTGCACCTCCCGCAATAACCATTTTCGATAAGATATCGAGCTATGTCACCCTTTTCAGAAACAGCACATCTTCCGACCAATCGTTCATAAGACATGTCGCCACTGAGCACGCACACAACACGCTTCCCCATTAAAATTTCATTAAGTAAGTCATGGGCCTCGCGACCTTTTTTAGTATTCAATTCATCGCAGGTTAGCCCTTGAAAACGTATAGCTATTTGGCCAACCTCAATCGTGTCTCCATCTCTTATTTTGGTTACGTTGCCTTCTAATATTGTTTCAGCAAACAAACACCTGGATAACGAAAAAAAAACAACAATAAAAAATAAATGTTTCACTATAATAAATCTGACTGGAAGTTTTTTCACCTTATTACTTCAATATTATTTAATTAAAAAAATATTTTTTTATGAATATTCCATAAATTTAAGACTATTTGATTGGAAATTAATTAGGCCCTGTATTATTTCCCCTCTAATACTTCAACTCTCAAAGCGGAGACCGCATTTGCGTGAGCGTCAAAACCTTCATATTTTGCAAATATTTCTGTCTTCGGGGCAACTTCTTCAAATCCTAATGGCGTAACTTTACCAATAGAAATAGTTTTCATGAAATCCATTACACCTAATGGTGAATGAGTTTTAGCTGCACCAGAGGTTGGCAAAACACAATTTGGACCAAGCAAATAATTAGCTAATGAGCCCGCACTATACGTCCCAAGCATAATTTCAGAGGCATTTAAAATAAATGGTAAATAACCCTCTGCTTCCTCTGACAGGATTTGCAAATGTTCGGGCGCAAAGTCATTAACAAAATTTATTGCTTGTGATTTGCTTTGAGCAATAACTATTCCTCCTTGACTTCCCGATAAAACAGTTGAGGCATAGTTCGCTCTTTCCTCTGAAAGTTTAGAAAGATAATATGGTATTTTTTCAATGATTTTTTCTGCTATTTGTTCTGACCACGTCACAATAAAACCTGATGAATCACTTCCATGTTCGCATTCTATTAGAATGTCAAGGGCTGCAAGTGCTGGGTCAATAGTATCGTCTACTAAAATCATCACCTCACTTGGTCCAGCAGGTAATCGAGAGCTTATTTGAGATGATAAGATTTGTTTAGCAGCAACGAACCATGGACTTCCTGGGCCTTCAATTTTCAGGCATTTAGGAATTGTCTCTGTCCCATACGCTGCTGCTGCTACAGCCTGAGCGCCGCCAGCTTTGGCAACCAATTCAACGCCTGCTAGCTTTGCAGCAACCAAAGTAGCTGGATCAATTAAACCATCTCTTCCAGGTGGCGTTAAAATAATCGGTTCAGATACCCCAGCAACCATTGCAGGTATTGAGGTCATTAGTGTTACAGATGGAAAAGAACCTTTTCCACGCGGAGAGTATAAAGCGACAGGGCTTATCGGGACTGTTTTTTCACCAACATAAACCCCAGGTCTAAGCTCGACCTGCCATTCTTTTTTTGGTTTTTGATATTCATGAAAACTGCGAATATTATCAGCAGCATATTCAAGTGTTTCAATAATTTCTGGAGCCAGCTGATCAAAAGCATTGTTAAAATCTCTTTTGGTTGCCAGAATTGTTTTCTCAGTTAGAGCCTCTGCTTTGTCAAATTGAATACCAAATCTAGCTAAAGCTTTATCTCCTTCCAATCGAACTGAGTCAATTATCTCAGGGACATGCTGCAGAAAATAATCCAGTTTATCTTCTGTTCTTTTAAGAAGAGAAGAATACCCCTCATCTGAAATATCAGAAAGACGAAAAACACTAAATGAGTTGGAATTTTGCATATTAATGGTTCCGTTTATAAAATGCTACTAAAAGGCTTGTCAAAATAATTATGTAAACAACGCTTCCTTAATGGAAGAACACAGTATGATCTTTTTAAATAACACTGAAGAATAAAACTACCTTAATTCACGTACATTCTGAAATAATGTTAAAAATATTTCTCGCCCGTCTATCCTGAACAGTTACAACCCAGCAGTCCGGATCTCTATCAATTTCTCTCTGAATTTGTTTTGCTATAATATCTGCTCGTTGCGGGTCTCCTTGATTAAGACACTCCCATATTTCATTTTCATCAAAATCGAACCTTCTATGAAAAAGGTGAACACAATCCAAACCCGTTTCCAATTCCAAAAATATTGCTCCAGCATCTGGATCACCTTTCTTAGATATACAAGCTGGAATAGCTAGGTTATTGGCTTGTCTCAACGCTGCATCTATAACGATATTAGTTTTTAGCCTCATACCCTCCCCTTTTTTAATTTTTTAAACCCAATTATAACATTCCATTTTAAAGGATATATCTTTTGTTATTCCGGAAAAAATCTTGATTAAAAGTCGGTACACCTGCCGTTTTGCTCCCAATCACCATATCTTGTTGGCTCTGGACCTTTTGGACCTCCAGTCTCACTAACAGCGTTATTTGCAAACTTTTTACCCTTGTTTTTTGTAGATTTCTTATTTTTTAAACTACTGGCAGACTTGGTTCTTGAATTCTCAATGTTTTTTTTATGAACGTTCATTTTTCTTTTATCTCTAATTTTCAAAAGACTTTTGGTTACTTTTAAGGAAAATGTAACTATTGTCTTTTTATCACAATAGACTTTTTATTCAAAAAATGGTTAGCATATTCCTTAATTACAAGGGAAATAAATCATTCAAACATCTATCAGATTTTATATCCCTACCTAATTTATCTTATTAGTTATTCCAAAAAATATAATCTGATGGCCATCAAAACAAACATTTACTCTAGAAAAATATGTTATGACATTCTGCATTCAGTCTTAAACGAAGGCAGCCTTGCACATGATTTCTTCACTAGTGAGAGTTTGTGGGGCAAACTAGAGAACAGAGACCGTGCTTTTGCAAAACTTCTAGTAATGAGTTGTATTCGCCAACACGGACAATTAAATATTTGTATTAATCACTTCTTAAAAAAATCACCTAAACCTCAAATAAGAACTATAATAATGCTAGGGGTAGCACAACTTCTTATTCTTAGAACAGAGCCTCACGCAGCCATTCATACAAGTGTCTCTTTGGCAAGACACTTAACTGGTGAGTCTTACACTGGACTCACAAATGGTGTTTTAAGAACAATTGCGCGTTCTGGTGAAAAAATCTTCGCGGCAACCAGTCCAGCTGATAATTTACCCGTTTTTTTTAGGAAAAATTGGTCGGCTAATTGGGGTGAATCTTCTGTTCAAGAAATTATGCAGTTGGCCCAAAATCAGCCCCCTCTTGATATTACATTAAAAAATATGTCTGAGAATTCAAAGATTAAATGGAGCAAAAAATTATCTGCAAAATTAATTTCATCAAATAGCATTCGACTCAAGCCCGTCGCCGATGTTACCAAATTGTCAGGCTACCAAGAGGGAGAATGGTGGGTACAAGATTGTGCAGCAGCACTTCCAGCAAAATTGATGAGAGATGTTAAAGGGAAGCATATAATTGACTTATGCGCTGCTCCGGGTGGCAAAACTGCACAGCTCGTTTCATCTGGTGCACTTGTAATTGCAATTGACAAAAGTAGAAAAAGAATAAAACGTCTACAAGATAATCTAGATAGGCTTAGACTTAATGCTAAGGTTATTTGCTCCGATGGTCGTAATTATAAACCAGAATTCCTTGTAGATGGAGTGCTTCTTGATGCGCCTTGTTCTGCTTCAGGAACAATTCGCCGTAGACCAGACGTACTTATTGGCAAAACTCCTCAGCAAATATTAGAACTTCAATCACTTCAGATTGAACTTTGCTTGGCGGCCTCAAAATGGATAAAATCAGGGGGAACGCTCGTCTATGCAACCTGTTCTTTGCAAAGAGAAGAAGGGGAAGAAGTGATTAAAGCTATAATCTCGAATCCAAAAGCTAGACTGAGCCTTGACCCAATAGATAAAGATGAAGTTGGTATATTTTATCCTTTTAATAGGGAGAAAGCTACATCCGAGCATTTAAGAATATTGCCTAACCAGCTAGTAAATACAAACACTGACTTGCTTGGGAATGATGGATTTTTCATCGCTCGATTTAAGGTGAAATAACAACTAGAAAAGAATTGAAATTTAGCATAATTTTCAAGTAGAGAATGTGACTATATTGAGCCGTTAATTTAGAAAAAAAATATGCAGAACAAAAATATTGAACAATCATTTGTGAACCAGAGTTCAGCAAATGCTAAACAATCTGCAAATTATCTAAAGCAACTTTATAGACGCTCTAGTCTATTTCGTTGGCGATTAAAGCCCACATTTCAGACCGATATAAATCGTTTTATACCGCCCTCCGACCCTTGGCGTGGCTCTGCAACAATTGGGAGAGATGTGCTCCATTCAGCCATGCCTGTAAAAAGAGACCAACCCGAATATTTTACATTTGAATGGCTTCGCCATGTTCGAGATTATGGCGGCGATAAAGCAAGAATTTATGTACGAAATGAAATATCTTTATGGCTATCAGAAAATACCAACTGGGACGCAAAAATATGGCACCCGAAATTTTTAAGTGAACGAATAAGTAATTTAATTTTTTCATATAAATGGTATGCAAGTTCAGCATCTGCATCCTTCCAAAATAGGCTTCTTTATCAACTAGCCATAGAATTTCAATGCCTTGCACTTGACTGGCAAAATCAACCAAATATTGATGACCAGATTTCAGCTTTGAGAGGACTTTTGGTTACACTATCTGCCTTTAATGCAAAAATCTCAGAAATGGTTTCTTTGATTGATATTTTCGAAAAAAAACTCACTGAAATCTTGAATGAGGACGGTGGTCATATCTCAAGGAGACCAGAAACTCACTTCAAAATTTTAACCCAATTGTTTGAATGTCGCACAGCGATTGCACAATCTGGTATAGGTCAAATAAAGTCACTAGACCAAACGATCACCAGGATGGGTGCGATTGCCAAAATGTGGCGAACTGGCAACGGTAATTTTGCTCATTTTCACGGGGGTGGTATTACTGATTCTGAACGTATAGATGATGTCGTCAAAAGATGTGGCCCAACAGGAAAAGTAACTCGTCACGCAAAACAGACTGGCTTTTTAAGACTTTCTTCAGGAAGAACCACTCTTATCATGGATTGCTCAGCTCCTATCAGACCTATACCTGAAAATTCTGCCAGTCTTGGTAGTTTTGAAGTTCATCTTGCTGGCACACCCTTTATTGTTAATGTAGGCCAATTATCAGAGGATAGACTACTAAATGAGGCATTTAGTCAAACAGCTGCACATACAGCTCTTACACTGGATAATCTAAATAATTTTTGTTGGAAAAATAAAAAATATAATCCAGTAAAAGTCCTGCAGATAGGCCCTGCTACTGGCGGAATGCTTGTAAAATTATCTCATGATGGCTATGGGGAGTCGCATGGTATCATTCATGATAGACAGATTTATCTAACAACTGGGGGAGGCAATTTACGCGGATCTGATACACTTAGATATACAGGAGCACCTGGAAAAATACCAAAAACATGTATTGTCCGCTTTCATCTTCATCCAAGAATAAGAGCTGCAACGGTAAGTAATGGAACAGTGGTTTTAAAAATTAGCTCGCAAAAAGCAGGGTGGATTTTTAAATGCAACGGTGCCAATCCTGTTCTAGAATCTTCCATCTATTTTGAGGGCAAACAAAGATTAAGTAGCCAACAGGTTGTCCTACGAATGCATGCTCATGATATTCGGCATGTTTCAGAAAAAACTTTAAAATGGTCTTTTAAAAGACAATAGATTGTATTTTTTATTTATTTTCAACAAATATCTCTCAATTAGAAGGTCTCAAAAAAAATCAAAAATTTTTATGATAAACCAATTGCTAATAATTGAGGGCTTTGTCATAAGAGAATTATTTTTGAAAATTTTAGAGTGCAAAAAATATGTCTTCTTCTATTCTCCAAATACAACGTGCGTTAATTTCTGTATCAGATAAGTCTGGGCTTATTACTTTAGCTGATGCATTATCCAATGCTGGGATTGAAATTTTATCTACAGGGGGCACATCAAGAGAGCTAAAAAAAGCTGGTTTTGATGTTCGGGATGTATCTAAAGAAACTGGTTTCCCAGAGATTATGGATGGCCGCGTTAAAACACTTCATCCTAATATCCACGGAGGTATATTGGCAAAACGTGATTCAAAAACTCATATGAATGCCTTAGAAGAACATGATATTAGGCCTATCGATTTAATAGTGGTAAACTTATATCCGTTTGAACAAGTTACCACTGGAAATCCAAAAATTGAAACAGCCATTGAAAACATTGATATTGGCGGTCCTGCTATGATAAGAGCAGCAGCAAAAAACCATGATTTTGTAACTGTGATTACTGCTCCAGAGCAATATCCCCTTCTTATAGAGGAACTATTAACTCTTTCTGGAACTTCTCTTGCTTTTCGACGTAAATTAGCTGCACAAGCGTTTGCTAGAACTTCTTCTTATGATTACGCGATAACTAAGTGGATGACATCTAACCTCGACATGGGTGAATATGAAAAACCGGAACCAGATTTGAACATCCGCGCCCCCGCTATCCAATCTCTTCGTTATGGAGAAAATCCGCATCAATCAGCCGCAATATACGCATCTGACCAGTCAACCGCGTCTGTTTTGACAGCCCAACAAATTCAAGGCAAACCATTATCCTACAATAATGTAAATGATACGGATGCTGCACTAAAACTTGTGAGTGAATTCTCTGAACCAACAGTTGCAATTATAAAACATGCAAATCCTTGTGGCGTTGCTAGCGCTGACTCGTTGAGCAAAGCATGGGAGCTAGCATACAA
Source organism: Alphaproteobacteria bacterium (assembly GCA_012269555.1). Taxonomy (GTDB): domain Bacteria; phylum Pseudomonadota; class Alphaproteobacteria; order Puniceispirillales; family Puniceispirillaceae; genus UBA5951. The sequence continues at coordinate 56,326 of JAAXKA010000146.1, read as the reverse complement.
ATGTGACACAGTAAGTGCTTTTGGGGGTATCATTGCAACTAATAGAATCATTGATGAAGATACAGCAAATCTAATTACCTCTATTTTTAGTGAAGTCGTTATTGGTCCAGATGCAACAAAAGATGCGTGCAAGATATTATCTAATAAGCCAAATATAAGATTATTATTAACAGGTGGCATGCCAAACCCTGCGCTTTCGTCACAACAGGTCAAAACTATCCTCGGCGGTTTCTTGGTGCAATCTAGAGATACCGCGATGATTAAAAAGGATGACCTGAATATTGTAACGAAGCGAAAACCAACTGAAAAAGAGATACAAGATATGCTGTTTGCCTGGAAAGTGGCTAAGCACGTGAAATCTAATGCTATAATTTATGCTAAAAATAAAAGCACAGCTGCGATTGGCGCAGGTCAAATGAGCAGGCTTGACTCCAGCAGAATTGCAATACAAAAGGCAAAAGATATGGCCCAAGTTCATGGTCTGAAGAATCCCAGAACAATTGGTTCAGTTATCGCATCAGACGCATTTTTTCCATTCCCAGATGGTCTCTTATCAGCTATTGAAGCAGGGGCAACAGCTGTTATTCAGCCTGGTGGTTCAATAAGAGATAATGATGTCATAAAAGCAGCTGATGATGCTGACATTTCAATGGCATTTACTGGTATAAGACATTTTAACCACTAAACTTATTTTAGCTACGCATGAAATGTTTGCACTGATATGAAAACAAACGGTTAGTTATAATTTTTAACTAATTTAAGGGCTTTTTGCATTAATTTTGGTAGGTGCAACTCGTCTTCAGTCACCCACCTATGATTTTCAAACATTTCTTTTTCTTGCCCCTGAAAATTCTGAAATTTATGTTTTATAAATATTTTATCAGTTTCCTCTGTGTCCGCCAAAAACACTTGAACTTCTGTTTTGAAATGTGAAAAAACATGTTTAATCTTTGGCTTTAGTGCGGTCCAATTTAGATTACAAGGTCGCCAATTCTCATTGTAATTTTGTTCCTTATCGTCCCATCCTTGACTAGGAAATGCCAACAAGCCACCAAGAAGACCATGGGTATTCCGGCGATAAACCAAAAATTTATCATTGTTTTTTTCCTTTTTCCTAATTACGAATATCTGTCCCTTCCTTATAATTTTGTTAGTTTTTACAGGTTTGATTGGAAGAAGCGCTGGATTAGCTTTTTTCGCAGATTTGCATCCTGTAGAAAGAGGGCAGCGGCCGCAAGTTGGAGAGGAAGGAGTACAGATCTCATTCCCCAAATCCATAAGTGCCTGGGGAAAATCTGATCGACACTTCTCTGGAATCATCTTTTCGTAAAAAGACGGTAATTCTGACTTTAATGCAGGCAAACTTGTTTTAATGTAAAAATATCGGGCAACAATTCTTTCAATATTTCCATCTATAACCACAGAAGGTGCGTCAAAAGCGAAAGCTGTTATTGCACCTGCTGTATAAGGGCCAATACCAGGAAGTTTTGTTAATTCTGCAATAGACTGAGGAAACACTCCCCCTGCGTTACTTATTATCTGAGCAGATTTGTGCATATTTCTTGCTCTAGCATAGTAACCAAGACCCGCCCAAGCAGAGGTTACATCATCAACGGGAGCATCCGCTAGTAACTGAATTGTTGGCCAGCGCTCAAGAAAATACTCAAAATATGGTATCACGGTTTTAACTCCCGTCTGTTGAAGCATAAATTCAGATAAAAAAACATGATAGGCAGGAGTTAGAAGGGGCCAGTAAGACCGCCAGGGCAAAGTTCTCCCCGTTTTATGATACCAAGAAAGCAGGTCAAATACATCGCTTTTAGTCTGTTTTATATTTTCCAAAAAATCTTCCTAATGACCATGATGTTTTTTATAAATAAATTGCATTGTGAAAATGCATTAATTTTACTATTAATACTAGTCAAAGTAAGCTTATAAATAGACTGAATTTACAAGAAACAGGCTAGGTATCGTGTCTAAAATTAAAGTAGCTCCAAATAAGCGTAGAGGGATGAAGAGGTTATCCTCCCTTATTGAACCAATTATTTCACATGCAACGGAGAATCACGGAGCACTGTACACAAAAATTTGTTTCTTTTGGCCAGATATAGCCTCTGATATGATAACTTGGAGTTATCCAAAGTCCTTAACTTTTGCCAAATCAACCCGTCATAACGGCACTTTAACTGTCTGGGTCTCCTCTGGTCGTGGGCCAGAAACACAAACAAGAAGCCAAGAACTAATTAGTTCCATAAATATGGTTTGTGGTTTTAAGGCGGTCGCGAAAATCATTCCTCAGCAAACTTTTGAACTATTAAAAAAAACAGCTAAACCTCACAGAAATTTTCCCAAGACTTCGTCAAGGTTATTACTCACAGATATAAATAAAACACTACTAAATAAACTAGAAAAACAAACAAATGACTTTACTAGCCCTGAATTGAGAGCAACACTTATACGATTGGGTGCGGCGATCAATTCAAAAAATAATACAGTAGAACGTGATTATTAAGTTTTGATTTTTTTCTCTAACCAAATCTTTAAGATTTCTTTACTTGCAAGCAATAATTTTAATTTTATATAAATCTCCAGGGTAATATATATTGGACGAAAAAGCATGAACTATCAAAAGAAAATCACGAATACTAACCTTACTCATTTTAAGTCAACTTATAATCTAAATAGACGTGGTGTAATTAGTTACTTAAGCGCTGCAGCAACTATTACTGGATTATCCTCATTTTTTTCTTTGCCAACTTTGGCTGAAATTAATAATTCGCTAGATCATATTTCTAAACCCCGAATTATTGGGAAAACAAACGCATCCATTCACATCACTGAATATTATTCAATGACATGCAGCCATTGTAGAGATTTTCACAACAAAACATTTCCAGATGTAAAAACAAAATTAATTGACACGGGTAAAATCAAATTCGAGTTATCGCCGTTTCCTCTTGATGGACTTGCACTGAGAGCTCACGCGCTTGCAAGAGCACTCCCAGAAAATAAGTATTTTGGAATGGTTACCTTATTAATGTCTAAGCAAGATGAATGGAAGAGTGCAAAAGACCCGCTTCAATCATTATATCGTTATGCACAACTTGCAGGTATCTCTGCTAACGAATTTAACGGATTGATGCAGAATAGACCCTTGTTAGAGAAAATTGTTGAAATAAGGCAAAAAAGCTCTGTTAAATGGCAGATTAGTGCAACACCGTCTTTTGTCATTAACAATAAAAAAGTCATAAGTGGTAATCTAAGTTTTAATGAATTTATAGCTGAACTTGCTGAATATGGTATTTGACTTTGAAATTATTTCTATTTTTCGAAACCAAAAGGTAAAAATAGGATTATTGTGTCAAAAAATAATTTTTCAAATTATAAAGATGAAGTTTTAAGCCAATGATGTTTCGCCACTTAAGACTTGCAGGATTTAAATCCTTTGCAGATACTGCTGAACTTGATATCGAGCCAGGTCTAACCGGTATTGTTGGTCCAAATGGATGTGGTAAATCAAACATAGTAGAAGCACTACGATGGGTAATGGGTGAAACGTCAGCAAAACAGATGCGAAGCAATGAAATGGATGATGTTATATTTTCAGGCACCTCGAGTAAAGCTGCTCGAAATCTAGCCGAAATATCATTGATTTTAGATAATGAACAGAAAAAGGCACCTTCTGAGTACAATGACAGAGATGAAATTGAAGTCGCAAGAAAAATCATTAGAGGCAAAGGCACAAATTACCGAATAAATAATAGGCCTGCACGTGCCCGTGACGTTCAACTTTTATTTGCAGACTCCGCTACAGGAGCACGTTCGGCTGGCATTGTGAGTCAAGGAAGAATTGGTGCAATTATCGGTGCTAAACCAGATGAAAGACGAACCTTACTAGAAGAAGCAGCTAGTATAAAAGGATTGCATCAACGTAAACATGAAGCAGAGCTTCGCCTTAATAATGCAGAACTAAACATAACGAGAATCGTTGAATTAATGGCTCAGCTGGAAGAACAGAGGATATCATTACAAAAACAGGCAAGACAGGCAGCAAGATATAGGTCTGTTGCTGAAAGAATTAGAAAAGCTGAAGCAAGTTTACTTCATGTGTTATGGATATCTGCAAATAGCGAATTGTACCGTGCAGAAATTGCATTGAAGCAAGCTCAAAATTCCGTCTCCCAAGCGCAACTAAACGTAAATTCAAGTAGCAAAAAAAGACTTGAGATAGCCGAAAAACTCCCAGAGTTGCGTAGTTCAGAAGCCTCACTTGCTGCTAAAACACAACTATTGAGTGCTAATTTATCGCAGATAGAGAGAGACGAAACCAGAATAGAAGATGAAATATTGCGTCTTCAAGCGCAATGCGCACAGATTGACAAAGACACTCAGCGTGAAGAGGCCTTGCAAAAGGATGCGCTTGAGGCAAAAAATAAATTAATTGAAGAAATCAAAAAACTTGAAAAAATAGAAAAAGAAAATGCTCCGATGCTTGTTAAAGCAAAGGAAAAACTTGAAGAGGCGAGATTAAAAAACCAGCTTGCGGACGAAAAATCAGCTGAAGCCAATGCTATCTTGCAGAACCTGGAACAACACCAATCAGAGCTAAAAAATCAAATTTTTCAAAAACAAACTATTATTACTCAATCTTCAGAGAAATTAAACGAAATCAATTTGAATGAGCTTGAAACGCTGGCATCAGAACAAAAGAAAAAATTTAATAAATTAGACACAGAGGTCACAAAAACGAGTCAACAGATCGAACAACAATCAAAAAACCTTGAAAACCTAAAAACACAAAGAGATAATGCTTTTGAGTTGTCTCAAGCAGCTTTAAACCAAGTGAGAAGATTAGAAACGGAAAGAGATGCACTTGGAGATCTTATAAAATCAGATATATCATCTGGACAGTCCCCTATCTCAGATAGTATTTCGGTTATAGGTGATATGGAATCTGCTTTGGCTGCATACCTAACAGAGGACTTATATTTACCTTTAGGAAGCGGTAAAGATGGATATTGGCAGGCTAAAATGCTTCCACTTCAGTCTCTTAATCCTCCCAGCATTGGAACTCCTCTAAAGGATTTTATTAAGGGGCCCGATACCATAATGAGAGCTATTCAAGGCGTTAGCATTATATCAGATGACGCTATGAAAAGCGATATTTATACCAAGTTGGAATTAGGCCAAGCTGTTGTAACAAAATCAGGTAAACTAGCACGCTGGGATGGTTTAGTTCGTCTCATAAAGGATACAGGCGCAACAAGAATACGCCAAATCCAGAGGATAAAAGAACTTGATATACTTATTTTAGATGCACAAAGTGATGAGAATAAAAAGAATATAAAGCTAGAACAATTAGAAAGTTTGGTTTCTTCAGAGAACTTAAAATTTGAGCAATTACAGGAAGTAAGACAACATCTTAGTCAAGAAATTATCAAAACTCAAAGAGATGTTGATACCTCTGAAATATCTTTTAAGACTGCAAGTGAACGTTACTTATCCTTGAAGCAATTAATTAAAGAGGCAGAGAATGAGTTAAATGATTTTAACTCAAAAATGTCCAAAATAGATGACATTAGCAAACTTAAAAAAACAGCAGACAGCGCCACTGAGAATGCCTCTAAATCACGAGCATATTATGATCAATGTGTTCAACAAGAAGCTGAGCTCAGACAAACGCTTCAGTCCATTTTATCCAGAAAAGAGTTTCTTTTAACACAGGAGGATGAATGGAAGGGCAGGCTCGATGGAACTAAAACAAGAATGCAAGAGATGAAGGTAAGAGCTCAAAAATCCTTAGAAGAATTATCTATACTTAAGGCTAAACCTAACCAACTAAAAGAAGAACGTGGAAAGCTGGCAACTCTATTGGCCACTACTAAGCAAAAACATGACCAATCAGTGATATTAGTAAAAGAAACAGATATAATTTTACAGCAAGCTGATAATCAACAACGCTTAGATGAAAAAAACCTAGCAGAGATGCGGGAGGCACAAATTAGACAGGAATCGGTTGAAACACAGGCAAAAAAAATGATCGATTCTCTTAAAAATCAGATCTTAGAAAAACTATCTATCTCTCCCAACAAATTATTTGACATCACATCTATTTCAGAAAAAGAAAACTTACCTGAAGTTCAACAACTTGAAGCTAGAATAAATAAACTTTTAAGAGAGCGGGATCACTTAGGCCCTGTGAATCTGCGTGCTGAGATAGAAATGGAGGAGATCCAAGAAAAGTTAGCCAAATTTGAAGTTGATAAGAATGACCTTGAGCAAGCTATCGCAAAGCTTCGCAGAGCTATATCAGAATTGAATAAAGAAGCACGCCATAGACTCTTGGATAGTTTAACTAAAGTAAATGCAGAATTTAGTGAGTTATTTAAAACATTGTTTGGTGGAGGAAAAGCAGAATTAAAACTGATTAATTCAGATGACCCTTTGACAGCTGGTCTTGAAATTTTTGCAAGCCCGCCTGGCAAAAAACTGCAATCTTTATCTCTTTTATCAGGTGGAGAGCAGGCTCTAACAGGGCTTGCCATAATTTTCTCTGTCTTTCTGACGAATCCGTCTCCTATTTGCATTTTGGATGAAGTTGACGCACCTCTAGATGACTCAAATGTTTCTCGCTTTTGTGAGCTGCTTCGACACATAGTAACTCGAACTCAGACAAAGTTTTTAATTGTAACTCACCATCGTATGACTATGTCACAAATGGACCGCCTATATGGTGTGACCATGGCGGAGCCTGGCGTCAGTAAACTCGTTTCGGTAGATTTGCAGACCGCAGAAACGCTCCGCGAAGATGAATGATTGATACTATCAATGAGTGACATTAAAAACAAATAATCAATATGAAAAAAAAGCTTACTGTTTTGATCTCAACAATGGGTTTGTCTTGACAATTTTAAGGGTGGAACATATTTTTCCGACAGATTATCTGCTACCCAAAATAGCTTGTTGCAATAACTTCATAAAGTTACAAAATATGGTTTATAGATGAAAGATTTGGGGAATAAGAATAAATCAAAAAATTATGATTCTCTGTCCGAGCGCATAGCAAATTTTGAAGCTGTAATGACCGCAGAAAAGAAAAAACAAAGCCCAGCCCAAATGCCGGTCGCTGGCTTAGCTTTAGCTGGACGTGTAGCTACTGAATTAGTGGCCGGTATTGCTGTAGGTACTTTTTTGGGTTGGTTGATTGATAGATGGCTTGAAACAACACCCGTTTTTATGCTAATTTTGTTTTTTTTGGGTGCTGCTGGAGGTTTAATGAATATTTGGCGCCTTCTCACGGGGAGGGGAATGAGTGCCGGATATTTTAATGAAAATAAAAAAAATAAAGATAATAATTCAAAACAAAGCAGTACAAAAAAAAAATAATTTTTAGAAATTTATAAAGTTAATTTAAAGGTAAATTAGGAGCTAATAGTGCACTCACCTGTCGAACAATTCACCATTAAGGTTCTATATTCACTTACTTTTTTGGGGTACGATATTTCTTTTACTAACTCAAGTCTATTTATGGTACTCGCCGTTTTAGTAAGCTCCGGATTTTTATATTTTGCAATGCGACCGGCCTCTATAATTCCCGGTAAGGTCCAATGCCTCGCAGAGATGATGTATGAATTTGTTGCCAACATTCTTGATTCAAATGTGGGCAAAGAGGGAAAACCTTATTTTCCATTCATATTTACTCTATTTTTATTTATATTATTTTCAAATCTCCTTGGTTTAATTCCTTACAGTTATACAGTTACTAGTCAGATAGTTGTAACCTTTGCTATGGCATTTACAATTTTTATCGGGGTAACTTTAATAGGTCTATTTAAGCATGGCTTGCACTTCTTTTCGTTTTTTGTGCCTGAAGGTGCGCCAAAGGTGCTACTTCCGCTTATTATTTTAATTGAGGTGATTTCTTATCTCATTAGACCAGTTAGTTTATCTGTAAGATTGTTTGCAAATATGCTTGCTGGACATACTATGTTGAAAGTTTTTGCTGGTTTAGCAGTTATGATGACAGGAGCTGGCGGATTTCTTTTAGTAAGCTCTCCTTTGCCATTATTAGTTATTATAGCCCTTACCGGATTAGAGCTTCTCGTGGCAATGTTACAAGCATATGTATTTACGATTTTGACTTGTATGTATTTAAATGACGCGTTACACCTACACTAGGTTTTATTATTAATAGTGATTAACTGAATATTAACTCAATAAAGAAAAGGAAAAAAAAATGGAAGCAGAAGCAGCTAAACTAATCGGAGCTGGAATAGCAGTTATTGCGCTTGCTGGTGTGGGCGTAGGAATTGGAAATATATTTGCGTCTTTGATAAGTTCTATTGCTAGAAATCCCGCTGCACGAGATGAAGTTTTCGGCATTGGTATTCTTGGATTTGCACTAACAGAGGCTATCGCACTTTTCGCGCTCGTGATTGCGTTATTGCTGTTATTTGTTTTCTAAGTTTAACCTAAACCCAATTCGGGCATTTATTTAAGCAATATAGAAAAGGCTGCGAATTTAGAAGCAAAAGCAGAAATAGGTAAGAGTCAGATAATGAATAAAAATTATCAAGTTTATTTTGGGTTTATATTTTTCAGCCTTTATGCTCAAAAGGCTCTTGCCGCTGGCGATAAGTCTGATAGCTCAGGCGGTCTGCCACAACTAGATATTTCAACTTGGCCTACCCAACTATTTTGGTTGTTAATAACTTTTTCTATTGGTTACATAATTATATCAACCCTAGTTGTTCCCTCGATATCGACAGTTCTAGAAAATCGATCAGATAAAATCTCTAGTGATGTTCAAAAAGCAAAAAATGCCCAAGAAAATGCAAAAAAAGCATTTAGCTCCTATGAGGCCTCTTTAACTGAAGCAAGAACACAGGCCGCTAATACTATAGCAAACGCAGTAAACGAAGCCAAATCCGATACAGTAAAACGTGAGGCAGCATTAGACAAAAAACTTGCTACAAATGCGAAAAAAGCAGAAGAAAGTCTTGCAGAAGTTAGAAGAGAAACTCTTTCTTCTCTTGAAGAATTAGCAACAGAAATTTCACAGAAAATCATATCTGATTTGACGCCAGTAAAAGTTACAAAATCTGTTGTTAAAAAACACGTGAGCTTACATGCGAAATTACAAAACTAATGGAGCAATATAATGTATTTTGATGAATCAGCTTGGGTTGCGTTAGGATTTATTATTTTTATTGCTATTGTATGGCGTAAAGTAGGATCCGCTTTATCCGACTTGCTTGATAATAGAGTTAATAAAATTAAAAATGAGTTAGCAGAAGCAGAAACACTCCGCATTGAAGCAGAAAAAGAGTTAAAAAAATTTCAGGTTATGCAAAATGAAGCAGTGGAAGATGCAAAAAGAATAATAGCTGATGCTCACGAGGCTGCAGAACGAATTCGCAACGCAGCTGTTGAAAAAGCGAAAGAATCGATAAAGCGTAGAGAAAATCAAGCGAAAGCTAAGATAGCTGCTTCCGAAGCAGCTGTTCTTGCCGAACTCAAAATGAGAGCAACTAGCATTGCTATTTCAGCTAGTAAGGAAATATTGGTTTCCGAACTGAATGATGAGTTAAATTCATCTATTATAGATGAGTCTATTTCACAAATTAAAGCTGCGCAATAACTAGTGAAATCTATTTTAACGGAATACGTCTACTGCAAAAAATTATATTAGCGACTAGGGTTTTATTACTTCAGGTGATAACGACAGTATGACCCGTCCTGACTTCGGTTTTTTGATTTTCGGATTAATCACTGGGTAAATAATTTCTTGACCCTCAGGGAAAGCCATCCTGTAGCTTACACTTTCAAAACTTTTAACCGCATCTTGAGGGTCCAATATAGCTATAAGAAGTGGCAGTTCTAATGTAACCGCTTCTTTATTTTGGTGCATATCTCTGACTAATTTCAGTCCTATCTTTATTCGCATGTTTACGACGTCATCTCTCTCATTACACAGAGCAGAAACACCATTAAATCGTGCCTGTGCTGTAGCACCATTATCAAGAGTTCGTAATGTAATTCTACTACCTTCTTCAATAGCAGTAATACGGTTATCACATTCCAGATAAGACGGTCTTATCGTTTCACACCCTACCAGAAATAATGATATCATAATTATGAAGATAGACTTTTTTTGCATTATATAACCTTTATTTTACATTTTTAGACTGTCTTCAATTGACCTTTATGAAGTTATCGCGCAAATAAGTCATTATGAGAAGTGAAAAAAAAACAATTTTACTTGCAACGCCTCGTGGTTTTTGTGCTGGAGTAGAGCGAGCCATTGAAATAGTTGAGAAAGCATTGCAAAAATTTGGTGCTCCTGTGTATGTCCGGCACGAAATTGTGCATAATAAATATGTAGTAAATAGTCTTGCAAAAAAAGGGGCCGTTTTTGTCGAAGAACTAGATGAGGTGCCAGAAGGTGCCCCTGTAATTTTTTCAGCGCATGGTGTCGCAAAATCTGTAAGGCAGCAGGCTGACGTTGAGAATATGATTGCAATTGATGCTACCTGTCCTTTAGTTACTAAAGTTCATAATGAAACAATAAGGCACCATCAAAAAGGAAAACATACTATCCTAATTGGACACTATGGACATCCTGAAGTAGCAGGAACAATGGGTCAAGTGCCCGACGGTGAAATAACACTTATTGAAACCGCAGAAGATGCACTGAATTTTGAGCCAGAAAATCCTGATAATCTTGCATTTGCAACTCAAACTACACTTTCTGTTGATGATACATCAGAAATCATCTCAATTCTGCAACATAGATTCCCAAAAATAACCGGACCAAGTGGCGAAGATATCTGTTATGCCACAACAAACAGACAGAATGCCGTAAAGAAACTAGCTGAAAAATCTGAATATTTTATAATTATTGGTGCGAATAACTCTTCCAACTCTAAAAGGCTCGTAGAAGTAGCATTAAAATTTGGCGCCAAAAAAGCAGTTTTAATACCTGATGCAAACTCACTCGATTTAAATGAACTTCGCGATGTTTCTGTAATTTCTATTTCCTCTGGCGCATCAGTTCCTGAAATATTGGTCAATGATTTAATTCAGAAATTGGATGATGAATTTGAAATATCTATACAAACAGAAAATTCAATTAAAGAAAATGTGACCTTCAATCTACCTTCCATATTGAAGGGACGATAGTTTTTTATGGCTGTTTATACCCCCGTTTCTGATGTAGAGGTCACAGAATTTCTTCAAAATTATGAGATTGGAGATTTAATTAGCCTTACAGAAATTACAGAGGGTGTGGAAAACTCGAACTTTCTGCTTAGAACAAGTATCGATAGCTATATTCTTACCCTTTATGAGAAGCGGATAAATGCCGAAGACTTACCCTTTTTCATGAAATTATTAAGTGAGTTATCTCAGAATGAAATAAGCTGTCCAAGACCAATTCCAGATAAAAATGGAAACACAATTAATATTTGCTCTAGTAAATATGCTACTATCGTATCTTTTCTTAATGGTAAAACTGCCCAGTTCACAAATCTAAATAGATGCTCACAAATTGGTACTATGCTAGCAAAACTGCATATAGCAACGGTTAAATTAAGCTTATATAGGAAAAATCCTCTAGGACCTGAAAATTGGCTATCAATACTTCTTGAAACAAATGATGACGACTCAAATTTACCTAAAGGGCTTAATAAAGAGGCTAGCCTTTATATTGAGAATATTATTACTAAATGGCCTAAATCTCTTCCAGCAGGAATAATTCATGGTGATTTGTTTCCAAATAACGCTATGTTTATAGATAATAATCTATCGGGAATAATTGATTTCTATTTTGCATGTACTGATTTTTATGCCTACGATATAGCGATTTGCTTAAATAGTTGGTGCTTTGAAAATGATGGTAGTTTTAATTCGGAGAAAGCAAAAACACTAATAGCTAGCTATCAGAAAATACGCCAATTAAATAATAAGGAAAAAAATGCGTTACCCACTTTAACGCAGGGTGCTGCAATACGTTTTTTTGTAACTCGCTATTATGACTGGCATCATACACCTGAAGGCGCTCTTGTTAAAAAACACGACCCACTTGAATATTGGAATAAGATTATCTATTTGCGGTCTAATAGCAATCTAGAATTATATGGACTCCTATAATGGAAACAAAAACAAAATTGTATACCGACGGAGCATGTTTAGGAAACCCAGGCGCCGGTGGATGGGCTAGCATTTTATATTTTAAAAGTCATAAGAAGATTTTATGTGGAAACGAAGCAGATACAACTAACAACCGAATGGAACTAACTGCGGTCATCAAGGGATTATCGGCTCTCACGAGACCAGTTAATGTTACTATTATTACGGACAGCAAATACGTCATGAATGGAATTGATAAGTGGATTGCTAACTGGAAAAAAAATAATTGGAAAACATCCAATAAAAAAGCAGTGAAAAATAAAGATCTTTGGCTACAACTTGACTCACTTTGCGAAATTCATCAGGTAGATTGGCAATGGATAAAAGGCCATTCAGGTCATGCTGAAAATGAAGAATGCGATCACCTTGCTCAAGAGGAAGCTAAAAAAATACAAACTGCGGCTTCAACCTAACTGGAAACAGCGGAAAGCAAAGATTCTGCATCAGAGACTTCGTATGCTTTTGGTTCCTCTTTGAAAAAATGTGTTATCAAACCATTATCAACAACGAAAGCACTTCTTGATGCTCTTATACCCAAAACAGCCCCCATATCGGTTTTTAGACCAAGTAACTCTGTGAAAATTGCCCTACTATCTGCAAATAAATCGATCAGACCGTCAGCCCCATTTTGTTCTGCCCAAGCAAACATCACATGTGCATCATTTACTGCTAAACATGCTATAGCGTGAATTCCAACTGATAAAAACTTATCGTGGTGTTTGACATAACCTGGTAGATGTTTTTCAGAACAAGTCGCTGTAAATGCTCCAGGAACAGAAAAAACAATTATTTTCCGACCACTGAAATAGTTTTCAGTATTTATTATATCTAATCCTTCTGACGTCTTAGTTGTGATTTCAAGTTTTGGTATTTTACTTCCAATTGTTAATGTCATTTAGCAGCGTTCCTTTAATTTTCCTTATTAGTCAGTTTGTGATAAACTCGCCTTTTTTATCGAAGATAGTAATTTCTCAGTTGTTAATATTTCTGGCAATATTATTGGTGTTTCTAGCTGAGGTGAAAATATAATGTCAAATGGAATCCCAAACCTTCCATTACTCGCAAGAAATTTTGCTATTTCATCATTAGGACTAGTCCAATCTGCTTGTAATAAGATAAAATTTTCCTTGCTGAAGGCATCTGAAATTTCTCTACTTTCTAATACAGAAATTTTATTAACTTTACAGGTGATGCACCAATCTGCAGTTACATCAACAAAAACTGGCCTACCTGTTGTAATTGCATCTTCCATTACTTCTACAGACCATGTTTTATATCTGCTTAATTCAGCATTTTGTACTTCAGCACGCATGCCTAGTAAATTACTTAAAACCCATAAAATCCAGATTAATGTTCCTATTAAAAGAATAGCAGATATTTGTTTTATTCGAACCATCCAATAGCCTGGTTTTGGTAAAAATGATGAAAGTGGTGGTGCTATAGCAAAGATAAGCCACGGTAACGAAAGCCCTAGTCCCATAATTAAAAGAACACTATATAATACAAAGTTGCTGCCAGATAATGCGAAGGCTACTGCAGTTCCAACAAATGGAGCAGAACAAGGAGTGGCAAGGATAGTTGCTAGCACTCCTGAAAAAAAATCATACCGATAGCCTGCATTATTTGAAATAACAGAAGATAATTTTACTGCAATTCTGGGAATTGGTAAATAAAACCAATCAAGTAAAGTTGCAATGAATATCAGCAAAATAACCGAAATTATTGCTAAAAAAATAGGATTTTGAAACTGAATTCCCCAGCCTATCTGATAACCAATATTTCTTAAAATAATTAAACCCGAAGAGAGTAAAGTAAAACTGAATAAAATACCAAATGCTGTTGCTAAAAAATGCTTTCTTACCTCTGAATAAGGCTTACCAGTAGTTCCAATGAAATTAGCTACCTTCAAAGATAATATAGGTAAAACACATGGCATGAAGTTAAGAATTATTCCTCCCAAAAAACTAATTAACAAGATCGTTATAAATCCGTTCAAATGTAATGGTAGTAATGAATTTTGTTTGTCCTCGGTATCGCGTATTAATAATTTTTCTTCCTTAAACTGCATACCTGCAAGAATAGTTAAAGTAACTTCCTGTCCCATCAGTTTTTTTGGATCCTGAGATCCTTTTATATTAATCTGTGCTAAAATTCTGTCATCTAACTTTTTAAGTATTATTGGTTTGGAAAAACTATATCCGGCAAGGTTAGTTTCAACAAAAATGTCTTCTAAATTTTTACTTGATATAGAAATATCAATAAGCAATGACCTATCATGAGGCATTAAACTAGTCGAAATTATTTCTATATTAGGGCCTGTGGTTTTTGAGGGAACCTTTGCTTTAGCATATGCTATTTCTTGAGCATATATGCTATGTGATGAAATCCCTTTGGGTAGAGATAAGCTAATATCTCCGGATAATGGTAAACATATATCTGAACAAATTAGTGCGTCAAGAAAGCCCTTAAACAGGAAATCATCCGTTTTATCAATATGTTTTATTGTTAACGGTAGAATTACACTGTCAGAATAACCAAAAGTTTCAATGTCAAATAATGTAAAGCGTTCTGGAACTGGCCAGTAACGTTTTATTTCATGTTTGCTTTCGTAAGCTTCTAAAATGGGGGGTAGACCCGCATCGCCCGGACTACGCCAATATACCTTCCAATCAGGCTTGAGTTGGAATTCTAACGCTGCAGGGATTTGCTCTAAATTGCCAGTGGCTTGGGTACTACTTATTAATCGTACTTTAGCATATTCGCTTTCCAACCAAGGACCGTTAGCCGCCTGCAAAGAGGCCATACTTCCAAAAAAAGTGCAAAACAGAATTATAATATATTGTTTCATTTTACATTTACATAAGCCTAAATTTTTTTTTGTCAGCCTTTTTTTGGTTTATTTTTAACATTTTTTATTTAACTAGACTTTTTTTAGAAAAAGGATTGCTGGATCATACAAGTAAGTTAATATACAAGGCATGAAAAGAGAAAAAAAAGCCCTTTTATTCACAGAACTTGTTGGGCATTTTCTTGTGGCGACACCACAAATGAATGACCCTCAGTTTCACCAAGCTGTAATATTCATGTGCAAACATGACAAACAAACGGCAATGGGATTGATCTTAAATAAACCTAAACTCAATTTTACTTTTTCTAAGCTCACGGAACGGTTAAGTTTTATCAAGCCGCGTTTTGAACAAAATAGGATAATTTATTCTGGTGGACCAGTCGAAGATAGGCGCGGTTACATTCTACATTCTGAAGAACATTTAATGCCAGACTCTATCAAAATAACCAACGAGATTGCGTTATCCATGCAGTTAGACATGCTATCTGAAATTGCTGATGGGATTGGTCCAACAAATTTTAAAATTATGCTAGGATATACTGGATGGGCTGCAGGTCAATTAGAAGAGGAGTTACGTCAAAATATGTGGATACATGTACCCGCATCTCCAGAAATGGTTTTCAACGATAATGCTAGTTCTATTTGGGAAGAGGCACTAGGTTATTGTGGATTTAATGCCAGCAATCTCTCCCCTCAATCTGGTTGGGTATAAAAAATATCTTCTTCATACGTTTATACGGTATTTGCAAATGAACACCTTTATTATTTAATTTCTTTTTTTTATGAAAATTAATTCTTTAATTGCCTCTACTTTCCCATCAATATCAATTTTTGATTCCTGTCTATCCATGAGGTCAAAAAGATGTTGGGGTAATTCTGGTCTAACTCCAATTGCATTTTCCACAGCGTCTGGAAACTTTGCTGGATGTGCACAAGCTAATGAAATTATGGGAATATTTTTTGATACCACTTCATCATCTCTCGCTGCTTTAGCAGCTTCAAGGCCAACTGCACTGTGAGGGTCGAAAATCATTCCATAATGATCATATAAGAATTTTATTCTTCGCGTTGTTTTAGCATCATCCACACGATAGGCTGCAAATATCTCCTTAGCCACCTTAAGTTGCCCTAGTGAGACATCAAAAAAACCTGTTGACGCAAACTCCTTCATCTTTACGGCACATAATTCAGCATCCCGTTCAAGCAATTCAAATAGTAGCCTTTCAAAATTTGAAGATACTTGAATATCCATAGACGGGCTTAAACTTTGATGTACTTTTTCTCTGACCATTTTTCCATTCTCAAAAAAACGGGGTAATATATCATTTCTATTGGAAGCTACTATTAACCTATCAATTGGTAGTCCCATCTGTTTTGCCGCCCAACCTGCAAAAATATTCCCAAAATTGCCAGTTGGTACACTAAAAGCTACTTTTTGGTCTGGAGCTCCAAGCTCCACCGCAGACGTAAAATAATAAACAATTTGAGGAATGAGTCTTGCCCAATTGATTGAATTTATTGCAGATAAATTCACTTCATCTCTAAAGTAGTGATCGTTAAAACATCCTTTTACAATATCCTGACATGTATCAAAATCACCACTAACACATATAGCATGGGCTCCCAAACCAGCAAGGGAAGTCATTTGCTTCTGCTGGATAGGAGATACCCTGCCATCAGGAAATAGAATAAATATATCGATTGAATCAAGATTTTGGAAAGCTTGTAACGCTGCAGAACCGGTGTCACCACTTGTTGCACCAAGAATTACTGAACGCTTTCCTGATTTTGAAAGAGCCTTGTGGAAGGTCCGTGCAAGAAATTGCATCGCATAGTCTTTGAATGCAATTGTAGGGCCATGAAATAACTCTAATGCATATAAACCGTCCTCAATAAATTTCAGAGGCGCAACCTCTGGATGCATGAAATTCGCATAAGTAGCTTTAGTAAGGTCTGCAACCTCTCTATAAATAATATCATCACCTGTGAATTTTGATATAATCAGTGCTGCTATTTCATGATAAGGAAGTCCTTGCATGTTTGCGATTTCAGAAGAATTAAATGTTGGCCAACTTTTTGGCAAATATAAACCACCGTCTCTCGCAAGACCATTCAGAAGCACACCTTCAAATGTAGTGTTATTATCTTCTCCACGAGTACTTAAATATTCCATCTTAATAAGTTCCGTTCTCTAATCAGAAAGAGATTTTGAAGGAAACTGCAGTCTGTTATTTTGATAATGAAAGGCAAAATAAACTACAATTAAAACAAGTGCTAGTCCAAACCAGGTTAACGCATAATTAAAATGAGAATTTCTTAAGTTAATATTTACTTCCGCTGCTATAGGCAGTGTTATAACCTCGCCAGTTCTAATAATATCAATATAAAATTCTTTGTTAATTTCTTCTCGCTTAAGAAATTTACCAATTTCATCCGGCTTTAATGTAAACCAGAAACCGTTTTCCGGCTCGTTTTCTGGCACGAAATAACCTTTTTTACCTGGGAGCCTCAGTATACCTTCAAGATAAATTTCATCTTCAATAAGAGAAAATGGACGCGTGCTTGGCAGTCTATAGGCCTCAGAAACCCATCCTCGGTTAATTAAAATAGTTTCTTCTTGGGTTTGAAATGGCGTAACAACATGAAAACCAGCGTTGCCCTCATAAGTTCTACCAGTCAAATAAATCTCTGACTGATGTAGATACTTACCGGTAACTCCAACTCGTTGATATTCAAAGTTATCGATTGGCTCAAAAATCTGACTAATTGCTATTGCTGGTCCTTTGCTTCGTTGCTCAAATTTAGATATGAGCTCTGTTTTTTCAGCTAACCGTGATAATTGCCAACTACCAAGAGCAAGTAGCAGAGCAACTAATGGAACCGAAAAAAGTGTGGGCCAAAAAAGTGGTCTGAATATCATCATTTCCTCTTTAAAAAAAAACAGAAGGGCCTTTATAAACAAGACCCTTCATATTTTTTAATTTTTTTATAAGAATAATTATCCACCCCACCAATAGATAGCTACAAATAAGAACAACCAAACAACATCAACAAAATGCCAATACCATGCAGCAGCTTCAAAGCCAAAATGGGTTTCTGCTGTAAATTGACCTCGCATACCACGTATCAAACAAACAAATAAAAATATTGTACCCACGATTACATGAAATCCATGAAATCCTGTTGCCATGAAGAATACAGAGGGGTAGATGCCATCACTAAAACCAAAATGTGCATGCTGATATTCGAAAGCTTGTAATGCAGTAAATAGCACTCCTAACATTACGGTGATAGATAGACCGGTGATGAAGTCCTTTCGGTCATTATGCTGCAGAGCGTGATGCGCCCAAGTAACAGTGCACCCTGAAAGTAAAAGAATAAGTGTATTCATTAATGGTAAATCGAAAGGGTCAAACGTATGAATACCCTCTGGTGGCCAAATACCTCCAACGGGAAATAAAGCGCGATCAAAAAAAGCCCAAAAGAATGCCACAAAAAACATAATTTCAGAGACAATAAACAATAACATTCCATATCGCATACTAATCTGAACTATCGGTGTGTGATGGCCTTGATACTCAGCTTCTCTAACTATATCTCTCCACCATAAAAACATTGTAAGTATAACTAGGCCAAGTCCAACCGCCAGCATCTCTAATCCAAATGGCTTTTCATGCATGAACATTGCTGCGCCAATGGTCACTACGAAACCAGCTGCAGCTCCAACAGCCGGCCATGGGCTAGGTTCTACTAAGTGGTATGGATGCTGTTTTGTCCCACTCATTTGACTCTCCATGATAAATACATAATTTCCCCCAAAAAATGCGATTTAACGATTAACTCTGTAATGACTTAAAAAATGTATAAGACAACACTACTTCTTCTACATCTATAGTATTTTTATCTGAAGCTATTTCTGGATCAAGATAAAACACAACTGGCATATCTACTGACTCTCCTGGTGATAATGGTTGTTCAGTAAAACAAAAGCATTCCATTTTCATAAAATAAGGGCCTACCTTTTGTGGCGTGACATTAAAGGTTGAGGTCCCGATCGTCAAATCATCTGACAAATTTGTAGCTCTAAAAATAGCTTTTACATGCTCACCAGGTAACAGCTTTACGTTTTCGGTAATTGGATTAAAAGACCAGTTGAGTTCTGGATTAACATGAGCGTTGAAAATAATTTTGACGTCATGTCCGTTAATAATTCTTTCTGACTCTTGTTTTGCAATTTGAGTGGTGCCGCCATATCCAGTTACTCGACAAAATAATTCATACAGCGGGACAGATGCATAAGATAAGCCCAACATACTGATAACAATCACAGAGAGAAACCACAAACTTTTTATATTTCGTCTTCGCAAATTTATTTGCTTCTGATTATTTAGGTTTTCCCCTACTAACATTAATTTAATCCTATTCGCACAACTGTAATAAGATAAAAAAGAAGCACTAAACCAAAAATTAGGCCAAGAATAGCATAATTCTGACGTTTTCTTGCTTGCTTTAATTCTGCAGATGTCTTTGGCTCATTTCTACTCATTAATAATTATCCTAAAATTGCACGATCACAAATTAATGCCAAAAATAAAGTGAACAAATAAATAATTGAATATTTAAATAATAGAATTGCACGCTTATCACTCGGTTTTTTTAGAAGCTGGAACGCAAGGACCAAAAATATTATGCCCGCAAGCCCCGCTGTAGCTCCATACAATAACTTTACCATACCAATTATAGATGGTAAAAAACTTACAAAAACCATTATTAAGCTATATATTAGGATTTGCCGTCTAGTTTCTTCATTACCATATATTACTGGAAGCATAGGGATTTTTGCTCTTTTATAATCATCGTTTTTCACAATTGCCAAAGCCCAAAAATGTGGTGGGGTCCAAAAAAAGATTAAACAAAACAATATGATTGGTTCAATTCCAACAGTTGACGTTACTGCTGCCCAACCAATAATGGGAGGAAGCGCGCCGGCTGCACCACCGATTACAATATTTTGTGCAGTGAAGCGCTTAAGACAGACCGTATAGATTAATCCATAAAAAATAATAGTGAACGCAAGCAACCCACCAGCAAGAAAATTTGCAGATAGACTCAAAATCAAAACAGATATAATGGAAATCGTAACACCGAAAGCTAACGCCTCGTCTGGCTTAACCTCACCAGATGGTATTGGTCTTCTGCTAGTTCTTTTCATTATGGCATCAATATCACTATCATACCACTGGTTGATTGCACCGGAAGCACCAGCTCCTGCAGCAATGGCTAGCAATGAGATGAAAGCAAGAATAGGGTGCAAATCACCAGGGGCAAGGTAAGTGCCCGTAAAACCGGTGAAAATAACGAGGCTCATGACTCGTGGTTTCATAAGTTGAAAAAAACTAGAGACCTTTGTGGGAACAAAACTTACAGTTTCGATATCAAGATTAGGTGCTTTATCCATAATAAATTAAGTCTTATTTAATCTTTGGTAACGTTTCATAAGTATGGTAAGGCGGAGGTGACGGTACCTGCCATTCCAAAGTTGTTGCACCTTCTCCCCAGGGATTACTCTCTGCCTTACGACGAGCCATAAAAGCTTCTATTATAACAAACAGGAAAATAATAGCTCCGGCAGCGGAGACAAATGAACCTATGGACGCCACCATATTCCATCCTGCAAAAGCATCTGGATAATCTACATATCTTCGAGGCATACCCGCTAAGCCAAGAAAGTGCATTGGAAAGAAAGTTAAATTTACACCAAAAAAAGTTACCCAAAAGTGAAGTTTTGCTAATCCATTATGATAGGTATATCCCGTCATTTTTGAAAACCAATAATAGAAACCCGCAAATAAGCCAAATACTGCACCCAAAGAAAGAACATAGTGAAAATGAGCAATAACGTAATAGGTATTATGGAGCACAATATCCAATCCAGCATTTGATAAAACGACGCCAGTCACACCCCCTACTGTAAATAAAAAGATAAAACCAACAGCCCAAAGCATTGGAACATCAAATCTTATAGAACCTCCCCACATGGTCGCAATCCAACTAAAAATCTTTACCCCTGTAGGCACTGCTATAACCATAGTAGCCGCTGTAAAATATGCTTTAGTATCAACATCAAGACCGACGGTGTACATATGGTGTGCCCATACAATGAACCCAACAAACCCAATAGCCACCATGGCATAAGCCATTCCTAAATATCCAAATACAGGCTTATTTGAAAATGTGGAAATGATGTGACTCACAATTCCAAATGCCGGAAGGATCATGATATATACCTCAGGATGGCCAAAAAACCAAAATAGGTGAAGAAACAAAATTGGATCGCCTCCTCCCTCTGGTATAAAAAAGGTTGTGCCAAAATTTCTATCTGTGAGAAGCATAGTTATAGCTCCTGCTAGTACCGGAACTGCAAGCAATAATAAGAAGGCTGTTATGAGCATTGCCCAAGCAAATAGAGGCATTTTGTGCAAAGTCATTCCTGGCGTTCTCATGTTAAAGATAGTTGTTATAAAATTAGCAGCTCCCAAAATTGACGATACACCAGCTAAATGAAGTGAAAAAATAGCTAGATCCATAGACATACCAGGTGTGCCTGCGGATGATGAAAGAGGAGGATAAATTGTCCAGCCAACCCCTGCTCCACCATCAACTACTGCGGACAATAGCAATAAAATAAAAGCTGGTGGCAATAACCAAAATGAAATATTGTTCATTCTTGGAAATGCCATATCTGGTGCGCCTATCATTATTGGTACAAACCAATTACCAAAGCCGCCAATGAGCCCAGGCATTACCACGAAGAAAACCATTATAAGGCCATGAGCAGTTGTAAAGACATTCCACATATGTCCATCCGACATATATTGGATGCCTGGTTGCATAAGCTCCATCCTCATAAAAACAGAGAATCCACCCCCAATAAACGCCGCTATAATCGCAAAAATTATATACATGGTTCCGATATCTTTGTGGTTTGTTGAGTAAAGCCAACGCCTCACAAATCCAGTCGGTGCGCCATGTTCATTTTCAGCAATAGTTGATTGAGCACTCATTATAAAAGTCTCCTTAAATTCTCATTTTTTTACAGAAGCAAGTTGAATGTAATCTGGTCCATCAGATAAAGCGAAGTCTTTCTTTGCTTCCAACAACCATTTCTCATACTTATCACGCGCCAAAGCTTTGACGACAATCGGCATAAACGAATGATTTACGCCACATATTTGGTTGCATTGCCCATAATATGTTTTTTCTCCAGGGGGCACATCTATCCATACTTCATTAGAACGCCCAACAAAGGCATATGTTTGGACAGCCAAAGAAGGTACAAAAAATGAATGCATAACGTCATTGCCGGTTACAAGAAATTTAATTTTTGTATTATCTGGCACAATAAGTGGATTATCTACAGATAACAATCGTGGTTGGCCAGGCTGCAATTCATCATCCTTAAGCATATAGCTATCAAAGGAAATCTGCTCATCCATGTACTCATAGTTCCAGTACCATTGGTTTGCTGTAACTTTAATGACCATTTCAGCATTTTTTGTCTCATCCATGTAATATAGCAGCCGAAATGAAGGAACTGCAATTACAACTAAAATCAACACTGGGACCACAGTCCATAGGATTTCTATAACAGTGTTGTGTGTTGTTTTTGAAGGTTTTGGATTAGATTCTCTCCTAAACCTCCACCCAACAAACACTAACAGTCCAAGCACAAAAACTGATATCAGCGTAATGATTACTAAAAGTAAGTTATGCAAATCTGTTGCCTTTTGCGCTATCGAACCAGCTGGCTCTTGAAGTCCAATTTGCCATGGCTCAGGTTGAGCTGCGCCAGCAACAGACAAACCAAAGACAATAAATGTAAAAGAGCTTAGCAAAAGGTAGCGCATAAATCTTGCACTCATTATTAAATCCCCCAGGATAGTCCGCAAACAAAACTAAGATTTAAAATTAGTTTAATTTTAATACTCAAAATATTGTATTAGTTCTATATGTTTTTTTACTCTTTGGGAAGAGTACTGCGACTGCCTGTCGCGCAACTTTCTGCATAATGATAATGAATTAGGTATTGCTCGATATTATCTGTGAAATTAGAAGACACAGGCACTTGAAGTTAGCCGAGATTCAACCCATAATGATTATAACAATCTTTATTTTTAGTTTATATTCATCGTTATGATAAAATAAGTTAGAAGGATATTCTAATGGACCCACTCGCGCAGACGGACCTTTTGTTTTTTAAAGATGGTAATTTCGATAGGGGATTCGCTGAGTCAATTTTAAAAGATGCATTATATGGTGCGGACGACGGCGATTTGTTTTTAGAAACTGATTATCTTGAGTTTCTATCTTTTGATGATGGGAGACTGAAATCAGCAAGCTATAACCAATCCTGTGGCTTTGGATTGAGGGCTATAATTGGCGAAGCCGACGCATTTGCCCATTCAGGAGATATGTCAACAGCAGCTTTAGAAAGAGCCGGCCAAACAGTTAAGGCCGTCACAAGTGGGTATTCTGGAGAATTAGCATTATCACCGTCTAATGCAGCTAATTTACCACTATATTCAGATGCAAATCCACTTGATGTGACACCCTTCGATGCAAAGGTAAAACTATTGCAGTCTATTGATAAATATGCGCGAGACAAAGATAGTAGAGTAAAACAAGTTTCAGCATCGATTGCTGGTTCGTGGCAAGCTGTACAAATATTGAGACCTGATGGATACCGAGCAGCAGATATTAGACCATTGGTCAGGTTGAATGTGTCAGTTATGGTTGAGGCAAATGGCAGAATGGAAACTGGCTCTAGTGGTTCTGGTGGCCGTTTTATGTTTGATAAATATCTAAACGCAAGCAATTGGCAACAAGAAGTAGATGAAGCATTGCGCCTCGCTCTACTTGGCCTTGAATCCATCCCTGCACCTGCTGGTGAAATGGAAATCGTTCTGGGTCCAGGGTGGCCTGGAGTTATGTTACATGAAGCTGTTGGACACGGTCTAGAAGGTGATTTTAATCGCAAGGGCACCTCTATTTTTTCTGGCAAAGTTGGGGAACAAGTTGCTGCTAAGGGTGTAACTGTTATAGACGACGGCACAATATCGGACAGGCGTGGTTCTATAACGATTGACGATGAAGGCACAAAATCTGCACGTAACATTTTAATCGAAGACGGTATCCTAAAAGGGTATTTGCAGGATAGACAAAATGCAAGACTGATGAATGTTGCTCCTACTGGTAATGGAAGACGTGAGTCATATGCATCCCTTCCAATGCCTAGAATGACTAATACTTTTATGCAATCTGGTGATTTAGAACCAGGAGAGATACTTTCTACCGTGGATAAAGGGCTATATGCCGTAAATTTTGGGGGTGGTCAGGTAGATATTACATCTGGAAAGTTCGTATTTTCTGCGTCTGAGGCTTATTTGATAGAAAACGGGAAAATTACAGCGCCTGTCAAAGGCGCCACCTTGATAGGAAATGGCCCAGATGCGATGTCAAAGATATCTATGATCGGCAATGATATGGAACTGGATGCAGGTGTTGGAACTTGTGGGAAAAACGGCCAATCTGTCCCGGTGGGAGTTGGACAACCTACTTTGAAAATTGGGGGCATCACTGTTGGGGGGACACAAGCAGCCTAATAAATATATTACCATTAAATATTCAAAAAATTTTTATGGTTATACAAATTAAACGGGTTAAACTTTCAGTTTGTTTTCATATCCAAGATTTTTTGCTCTTAAAACCCTTTAATTTTCTTTAATACTTGTAATATTCAAAAACCTTTTGAATATCTTGAGCCCATTTTTCATGAAATAATTTACGCACTATATCTGCTTGCGTTAGACCAGTATCTACTATGGTTCTTAATGGTTTAAGAAATATTGTTTCATCTTTATCCTCCTTATTAAATCTTGCACGGTTTCTTAAACCTGTTTCTGCAATTTCAATAATTTGTGATGCTAATTCATGAAGTGATTGTGAGCCTAGCTGTCCTTTCAATCCGTCTTTCGCAGCTGATATTCGAGCATTAACAACATCTTGATGTGTAAACTTATTTGCTATCGCTTCTGCTTTTTCTAGAGCCTCTTCATCATATAATAATCCAACCCAAAGAGCTGGTAATGCACAAATAATGGACCAAGGCCCCCCGTCTGCTCCACGCATTTCGAGATACCCCTTTAGTCGAACGTCTGGGAAGACAGTTGTAATATGATCTTCAAAATCTGACATGGAAGCAGTATGGCCAAAAAAATCATCTCTATGTTTTGAACTCATAAAGCGTCTAAAGGATTTACCTGCAACATTTAAATATTCCCCGTTTCTATAAATAAAATACATTGGTACATCTAAAACATAGTCAACCCACTGTTCATAACCAAAATTTGGTTCAAAAACGCATGTTGGTACTCCACATCTATCTGGATCAGTATCTGTCCATACCAATGCTCTGTTAGACTGAAGACTTGTTAAGGCGCCATCTTTAAAAGGTGAATTTGCAAATAAAGCAGTAGCAACTGGCTGTAATGCTAGCGAGGTTTTAAATTTACGTCTCATATCTTGTTCATCACAATAATCCAGATTTGTCTGGATGGTGCAGGTGCGAAGCATCATATCCAAACCTAAATTACCTACCTTTGGCATATAATCCCTCATTATCTTATACCTGCCTTTGGGCATCCAATTTACCTCTGCCCTGGATGCAGTTGGATGAAAGCCCAATCCTAGCATCCCCAAACCTAGTTTGGCCGTAACATCAAGCATCTGTTTCAGATGTCTATTTGTTTCAATACAACTGTGGTGTATTGTTTTAACTACATTCCCAGATAGCTCAAACTGTCCGCCTGGCTCTAAAGAAATTGATGCACCATCTTTAGTTTTTAGAGCTATATATTTTTCGTTTTCTTTAATAGGCTTCATATCATAAGTTTTGCTCAAATAACGCAAAATAGCCTCAATACCTGCATCTCCCTCATAAGCAACTGGTTTTTGCCCATCTAATGAAAAAATGAATTTTTCATGCTCTGTTCCTATTCGCCAATCCTTTGGATCTTTCTCCTTGCTTGAAAACCATTCAACAAGGGATGTGTATGATGGGGATATATTATTTTCAGTCATATTTGATGACCATTTCTTTTAATTCTTCTTTTCATTATACCAATCACCAAAATTAGACTGATAGATACTTAGCGCAGCTATTGCTGCGGTATCACTTCTTAAAATTCTTGGTCCGAGTGAAATATGTTCTGTGCATGAATGAAGATTTAACTGCTCTCTCTCTTTACTACTAAATCCCCCCTCAGGCCCTATTAATATGGCTGCTTTACCAACTTTTGCACTATTTAACTCAGCCATCGCTCTTGCTTGCTTTGGCTCGGATTTAGACTCATCGCATACAATTAGCATTCTATCCTCTGGCCAGTTATCAAGAACAGTTTGAAGATCCATAAATTCTTCAATTTCAGGCAAATCAAGGCGTTCTGTCTGCTCTGCTGCCTCGATCATATTGGATCGAAGTTTTTCATATTTTAATTGTTTTACTTGACCGAATTCAGATTTCACTGGCCAAATTTTTGAAACACCTAATTCTGTTATTTTTTGAACCATAAAATCCATTCTCATTCGCTTTATTGGTACAAAAAGTAACCATAAATCTGTTGACGAAGTCTGAGCAATTATTTTTTTCTTACAATAAACTGAAAACTTTCGCTTGCCTGAAGCTTCGATAACACTCAAAAAACCGCCATCTCTTCCATTAAATAAAAGTAACTCAGAACCATCTTTTTTTCTCAAGACAGAGTAAAGATAGTGTTCCTGAGCCGCGTTCAGCTCAATGAATTTATGTTCCATTAAGTCACACTCTACAAAAAGTCGTGTTAGATTTATTCTAGAATTAAGATACATTTCAGCGTAATTAACCAAAAAATGATTTAAATTTCATTGTAGTATATACCATTAAAAAAATGTTTCGGAAAAAGTACAAAAGTGTATAAACCTTTTATTTTATTATTAAAAGCATTGCGCGTCATATTTAATAATACTTAATAATATCATTTTCATTTTAAGTCGTATATTTGTTATTGAAGTTAGTTTAACATTTTGAAAATAGAGCGTTGAAATGACTTCACCAAACCACATAAACACAGATATCGCCACTGATGGATGGTTGTCAAGGGTACCAAAGTCGCTTCAACCTTATTGCATAATAGCGCGCTTAGATAGGCCCATCGGCTGGTGGTTATTATTATTACCAAGTTGGTGGGCAATTTTGATCCATCATAATAATCTTTTTGAAACATTAAGATTGATGGGGTTATTCATGATCGGCGCAATATTAATGCGCGCAGCGGGATGCATTATTAATGACCTATGGGACCGTGATATCGATAAAAAAGTTTCACGAACATCTTTGCGGCCGCTTGCAGTTGGAACAATGTCTACAAGGTCCGCTTTTATATACCTTACGTTTATATTATCATTCTCATTAATTATCTTGCTTCAATTACCATTAAGAGCCTGGATTATGGGAATTTTATCATTTCCATTGATTATATGTTACCCCCTTGCAAAACGAATCACTGGATGGCCACAAATTGTTCTAGGTTTTGTGTTTTCGTGGGGCATTCTTCTTGGTTCAGTAAGCGCTTCTAATAATTGGCCAGATGAAAGTATATTTTGGATTTATGCGGGTACAGTTTGCTGGATAATTGGTTATGATACAATCTACGCAATACAGGATAAAAATGATGATAAAAAACTAAACATAGGCTCTGCTGCACTTTCATTTGGGCCCAATCTAATTTTAGGTATTACGACGCTATATGGAACTGCAATTTTCCTATGGTCAATCGGCCTCTGGCTAAAATTTGAGATTGGCCTCTGGATTTTAGGTATTATTGGCGCAATAATGCATTTGGTCTGGCAAATAAAAAATTTAAAAATGGTAGAAGAAAATACTGCTCTACAAATATTCAAATCCAATAGGGATTGCGGCCTCATAATTACATTTGGTTTGCTTATACAGATAATTTTCAACGATATTTTTTCTTAAATCACTACTGCCAATTTAAACCCAAAAATTGATCGCACCCAAGCATAATGTTCAAATTCTGAACGCATGCGCCTGCTGCACCCTTTCCAAGATTATCTAGTCTCGATATTAATAAAAATTGTTCTGTTTTTGGATTGTTAAAGCAATAAATTTCAAGTCCGTCTTGCCCGGCTAATCCATCTGCTGACAACCTTGACGAATTTTTTGACATAAGTTCAAATTCTCGTTCGCAAACCTTTATCAATGGATGACCAGAATATGTCTTCTTATATAATTCAAAAATATCTTTAATCGAAACATCTTTTGAAAAGTGGGATTTTGGAATTGCTAATCGAACCAACATCCCCTGCTCAAAAAGACCAACAGATGGCATAAATAATGGGGGAGTCTGCAGGCCAGTGTGCATGATCATTTCTGGGATATGTTTATGGTCAAGTTCCAAACCATAGTCAAAATGTGTCGGCAGATCACCATTCCTGATAGATTTAATCATATTTTTGCCACCCCCCGAATAGCCTGAGACCGCAGGGGCAATCAGACACAAGTCTGGTGAAATAAATCCGCTATCAACCAAGGGTCGCGACAGTGCAATAAACCCTGAAGCATAGCAACCAGGATTGCTGACAAATCTTGCTTTAGCTATTTTTTTGATTTGCTCTTGGCATAATTCTGGAAAACCATACACCCAGCCTGGTGCAGTTCGATGAGCTGACGAAGCATCAATTATTCGAACATCAGTCTCTTTCACGAGCTCTACCGCTCGAATAGCCGCCAAATCTGGTAAACAAAGTATTGTTAAATCTGCTTCTTGCATAGCCTGTAGCCGTTTTTCCTCCAATTTTTTCTCTTTGTCTGGAAGAAAAATTAAACTAATATCAGACCTTTGAGACAAACGAGATACTACTTGAAGGCCTGTGGTTCCAGAACTTCCATCTATAAAAACTGATTTTTTTTTCATAACTTTTAGTATAAACATAAACTTTCTTGCCAGCAAGCAGTTGCACAAGACCTATTTGCGCGCTATCTGATATATATGGATGAAACAACGAAAAATATTATTATTGATTTATTAAAAACAGCGCGCTCTGAGGGAGCTGATGCTGCTGAAGCAACATTAGTAAGAAACAAAGGTGTAGGTGTTGAAGTTCGTCTTGGAAAATTTGAGTCCGTAGAACATGCTGAGGATTTTCAGCTTGGGCTTCGAGTGTTTACTGGTCAACAGTCTGCAAGCATTTCAACAGGAAAAGTTGATGCAAATGGGATAAGGGATCTGTGTCAGAGAGCTATTGCAATGGCACGTATTGCCCCAGCTGACCCATATGCGCGCCTTGCATCTAAAGAGGAGCAAGTAACAGAACTACCAAATTTAGAGCTTTATGATGACACCGAATTCAATACTAACACATTAACTGAAATGGCTTTAAAATGTGAAGCAGCGGCTCTTGAAGTTAGCGGAGTTACAAATTCTGAAGGGGCTTCTGCCGGACAATCCAAGGCAGAAATAGCAATTGCAACTAGTACAGGATTTATAGGTGAATATGAACGCTCTTCCTTTAGTGTTTC
Source organism: Alphaproteobacteria bacterium (assembly GCA_012269555.1). GTDB lineage: Bacteria > Pseudomonadota > Alphaproteobacteria > Puniceispirillales > Puniceispirillaceae > UBA5951. Next base: position 26,654 of record JAAXKA010000146.1, on the reverse strand, counting down.
AGCTTCGGTGATAGCTGAAAAGGATGGAAGAATGGAAACAGATTATGATTTTAGCTCTACCGTTTATGCCGAGGATTTAACCGATCCTAAGGAAATTGGCATATCCGCAGGAAATCGTACAATTAGCAGACTTGGAGCAAGAAATGCTTCAACAGGCCAATTTCCAGTGATATTTGACAGCCGAGTTTCCAAAAGTCTTACAAGTCATTTTGCGAGCGCAGTAAATGGAGCTAGTGTTGCAAGAGGCACTAGTTTTCTAAAAGATAAAATGAATCAAAAAATCGCCAATGCATCTATTTCTGTAATAGATGATCCATTACGAAATCGCGGACTTGGTTCTCGAAGGTTTGATGGTGAAACGCTGCCAGTAAAACAGCTACAACTCATAAAAGATGGAGTCTTACAAAACTGGCTATTAGATCTAGCTAGTGCCTCACAATTAGAAATGTCACCAACCGGAAATGCTGTTAGGTCACTATCAACACCACCGTCACCAGGAACTTCTAATTGCCTAATTGAAAATGGGATTATTTCTCCTGAGACACTCATTGCAGATATTAAAAAGGGCTTCCTAGTTACAGAACTTATTGGAAGTTCTGTGAGCCTTACAACCGGGGATTACAGTAGGGGCGCATCGGGTTACTGGATTGAAAATGGAGAAATCGCTTATCCTGTTACTGAAGCAACAATTGCAGGTAACCTTAAAGATATGTTCTTAGAAATGACCCCTGCTAATGATATCGACCTACGTTTTTCGACTACCGCCCCCAGTATTAGAATTGACGGCATGATGGTAGCTGGTGGTTAAATGAGTCAAAAAAAAGTCTCTTTAGACTACCCTTACGAAGCATCAAATTTTAAAAGGTCGGGCCTTGCTGATTGGTTAGAATTATACCTACACGACCATGGGTTTTTAAGACTGGCTTTTCAAAATCTGTATCAGATAGATAATTATATGTGGCGAAGTAATCAGCCCTCTCCTAAGCAAATTGAACATGCCCACAATAAATTTGGTATAAAAACAATACTGAATTTAAGAGGGCCCCGCGTATCTGGCGGGTGGCAATTAGAGGCAGAGGTCTGTGATAAATTGAATATAAATCTTATCAACTTCAGAGTGCGCTCCAGAGCAGCTCCTGAAAAAGAAATGCTTTTAAAGGTTCCTTCTTTATTTTCTTCAATTCAGAAACCATCATTGCTTCATTGTAAGTCAGGTGCAGATAGAGCTGGTTTGATGTCAGCTTTATATGTTTTAGTCGTAATGAAAAAACCCGCAATTGAGGCGCTGAAGCAACTTTCATTTAAATATTTGCACATAAAACACGCTAAAACTGGGATTCTTGACGCTTTTATCGCATCTTATATACCATTTGAAAAACAGGGAATCGAATTCATTAAGTGGGTAGAAGAGATTTATGACCCAGAAAAACTATCAAGCGACTTTCAAGCACAACCTATAGCAAGCCGTTTTGTTGATTCTATTTTAAAAAGAGAATAATGATCATGAAAATTGCTGAAGTGAAATCATTTTTGAATATGTACCTGCTTGAGCTAACAAACTCTCGTGCGTCCCTGTCTCTATAATCTTCCCTGCTTTCAATACATATATCCTATCTACGGATTTAATCGTTGAAAGACGGTGAGCAATAATCAGACTTGTTCGACCTTTAATTGATTGCTCTAGTCCAACTTGAACTTTCTGTTCAGATTGAGCGTCAAGTGATGAGGTAGCCTCATCCATAAGTAAAATAGGAGCATCTTTCAAAATGGCTCTTGCAATTGCTATCCGTTGCCTTTGTCCACCTGAAAGTAAGTTTCCATGAGGCCCAACTAAGGCGCTATAACCGCCTGCAAGTTCACAAATAAAATCATCCGCTGCAGCTTTTTTTGCAGCATCCATAATTTCTGTCTCCGTGGCATTTTGCCTGCCAAAGCGAATGTTTTCCATTACTGTATTATCAAACAAGATTGAATCTTGGCTTATTAGCGCAATATGCGCTCGTAAACTTTTTATGTTGAACTCTCTGATATCTTGATTATTAATGAGAATTCTACCTCTATTTATATCAAAAAATCTTGGTATAAGATTGATTAAAGTTGATTTTCCGGCACCACTTTCACCAACCAAAGCAACTGTTTCTCCCTCATTTATTTTAAAACTTATATCCTTTAAAATAGGTTTGTCCTTAAATGAAAATGAGACATTTGAAAACTCAATTTCAGCTTTATTAGTTTTTAATATAACTGCATTTTCAGATGACCTAATAGTAGGTTTCGTAGATATTAATTCTAACACTCTTTTTCCAGCCGATAACCCTTCTTGAGTCACAGCATTCAATGTTCCAATAGCTCTTACAGGCTGAACTAGCATCAACAATGCAGTGATAAAACCAACCACATCACCAACAAGCATTTCTCCATTACTAATACGCCAACTTGCAACACCAACCACTCCTGCAACCGCGATACCTCCTAATGCCTCCAACAAGGGATCTATACGGGCCCTTCCTGACAATAAAGATAAATAAGCAATTTTTAGTTTATCAAATATTTTAGAGGCACGCACAGTCTGTTTATCTTCAAGCTCAAAAGCCTTTATCATTCTGCTACCACCGATAATTTCTGATATGATTGAAGTTACATTTTCCATGGTGATCTGCAATTGATGTGCATGATGACGCTGCCTGCGGCCAATCAAAAAAATCGGTTGAAAAGCAATTGGATAAATTGCCAATACTAGAACGGAAAGCCAAAAATCAAACCAAAACATCATTCCAATCATTACTAGAATAGTTAATGAATCTCTTATAAGATTATTAGACAACCTAACAACAGCCTCTTTTACCAGATTCACATCATTCATTATACGAGAAATAAAAACGCCTGACGGATGTTGGGTAATCACCCCTAAATCCGCGTATAATAAATGGTTCATCATCTTATCTTGCATTGAAGTTGCAATAGATTGTGCAAATCGATTAACCGTGATTATTTGAAGATACATCGCTGATGCTTTGACCATTGCTATGAAAATAATAATTATTGGAACGATGATAATAAAATTATGCTTAATAAGAGTTTCCTCTCCAGCAAGGTGATTGAAAACCTGTTGCATCGTAGCAGGATAAATAGCACTTGATGCAGCAACTATTATCATTAAAAAAATTGCTGTTATAAATAGTCTGGTGAAAGGTTTTGCAAATCTGGACCAGATTTCTCGATAAACCACAGATGTTTTGCTTTCTGATTTTGGCATTCCTACCCTTAATAAAACAAAATTTAAACTTAATTTGTTTTTGACATACTATCGTATTATTTTTACCTACAACAGTAATCTTATTACCACATTCTAAGCAGATAACTCACTTTTTATGAAAATTCTATAAAATGACAACAAATTGCGAATTTTCCAAAGACGTGATAGAAAAATGTGTGGTTTTGAAATATCGAATGGTTTTGACCATCATAACACAATTAGCTTTATTGCCCAAAATATGATCAAAAAACTAAGTCATTTTTTCATAGGAAGAACGTTTTTCTCATTGCTTTTAGCTGGCATTATTTTTTTTCTCGGCGTGACAGTTAGATGGAAGCACGAAAATAAACACACCTATAAGTTAATTAAAAGGCGCAAAAAACCATATATAATTATTTCTTGGCACGAGCATATTATTGGTATGACTTGGAACCTGCCAAGGCCAATCACAACGTTAAATTCACCTCACTCAGATGGAAAAATTCTTGGTAAGGCAATCAAGTTAGTCGGATTGAATGTTGTTTGGGGGTCATCTAACAAACAAGCATTGAGTGGTTTTCGTGAGCTCGCTAAAGAGCTCAAAAAGGGACACAATGTAGGTATAACACCTGATGGACCAAGAGGTCCAGCAAGAACACTTGCTATGGGGCCAATTGCTTTAGCTCATCAAACTGGCATTGAAATTATTCCAGTTGTATTTGCAGCAGATAGACAATGGGTTCTTAATAGCTGGGATAAGACCAGAATTCCAAAACCCTTTAGTAGCTCGTTGGTTTTATGGGGAGAACCAATCAGACTTTCTACACTAAAAAGAAAAAAAAATGAGATACTAGATAAAAAAAGACAAATTTCTAGGGAAATATTTGAGAGCTGGCGTCTTCAAATTGAAAATGAGCTGAATATTCTGACTGAAAAATGTGACTATCTAGTTGCTAAACCTGCAAGCATAAAGAGAAAAAAAAATAAGAGACCATAAATGTATATTAACCCTTTTTTATATCAATTATGCTGGGGGTTCCTTTTTCCTTTTATTCGATTTTTTTTGTATTTTCGTTTAGGGAAGAGGAAAGAAGATAAGTTACGTTTAAATGAAAGATTTGGTCGAGGATATAAATTACCTCGCCCTAAGGGAAAATTAATATGGTTACATGCGGTTTCTCTTGGCGAGTCTAACGCAGCCATTAATCTGGTTGGTTATTTAAAAAATTTACGCCCAGATTGGCATTTTTTAATAACTACAAATACAATAACTTCAGCTGAAAATATTGATAAAAACTGTTCTAAAATGCCCGTTATACATACATTTCAGCCATTAGATCACTTAACCTGGGTTTCTAATTTTTTGAATTACTGGAAGCCTGATTGTGCCTTATTTTTGGAATCTGATTTCTGGTTCAATCTAATTACTCAAACAAAGAAAAGACAAATCCCTATAATTTTTGCTTCGAGCCAAATCTCAAAATCTTCAAAGTCAAAATGGGAAAAAAATCCGTTGCTTGCAAAACAGCTTTTTTCAAGCCCTTCATTAATATTAGCTATTGATAATGAACAAAAAAAACGCTTCGAACAGCTAGCGAACATAGCGAAGTGTAACGGTGGGCCAGAGTTTTTGAATTTTGGTTCACTTAAAAACAGCCCCCTCATGAACTTGCCAAAATCTCCTTATGAGTTGGCCCTGAGAAACTATGCAAAGGAAACTAAATATAAAATAATACTTGCTGCATCAACTCATGAAAATGAGGAGGTACTTATTGCAAACGCAGTTTCGAAAATAGCTAGTTCTGAGAAATTTCTCTTAATATTTGCGCCAAGACACCTCAATAGAGCTGAAGAAATTATAAACCGATTAGGTTCAATGCCAAGACGTTCAAAAGGAGAACTACCGAGTTCTAAACATCGTTATTTTCTAAGTGATAGCATGGGAGAAATGAGGTGCTTGTACAATGTTGCAGATATTATTGTTCTTGGTGGTAGCTTTTTTAAGTCTGGAGGGCATAACCCTATTGAGCCTGCACTTGCAGGAAAAGCAATAATATGTGGTAAGTCTATTTTTAAAAATAAGTCTGACTATTCTTTGTTAATTAAAACAGGGATGATACATCAAGTTAAATCAAATCAAACTCTCAGAAGGACATTAGAAGATATTCTTAAACCTAATAACAGAATGGAAAAAGCTTTAATGAAGGGTCAAAAAATTGCTCAAGAAGCTTGCATGCGTCCTGCAAAAGCGGCACATTATATTATATCAACTATAGAGCAAAAACCCTAGATGCCAATCAAAACACCCCATTTTTGGACTGAACTTAGCTGGCAGTCGGTTATCTTATTTCCGGTTAGCTATATCTGGCGTTTTGGCCACTATGCACAACAAAAAATATTGAACACTAAAGAAACAGAAATTCCAGTTATTTGTGTAGGTAATCTTACTGTTGGTGGAAGTGGTAAAACACCTGTCGTAATTACTTTATGCAGATTTCTATCAGGCATTGGAAAATCAACTTCAATTTTAACGCGTGGATTTGGTGGCAAGGAAAAAGGGCCAATTTTTGTTAGTACAAATCTTCATCAATCATTGGATGTTGGTGATGAACCTCTAATGATGGCTCACTCACTGGATGTGTGTGTAAGCAGGAACAGACCTTTAGGGGCGAACCATATATTAGACAAAAAAAAATATGACTGCATAGTAATGGATGATGGCCTTCAGAATCCAACATTAAAAAAAGATTTAAATATTGCCGTGTTCGATGGAAAGTTTGGAATTGGAAATGGTTTTTTATTACCAGCGGGACCAATGCGGCAGAAATTGGAAGTTGGTATACAAAATATAGATTTGGTAATTTTTAATGGGAAAGATGAAACAGGTTTGGGACAAAAAATTCCACCCCATATTCCTATTTTTACAGGAGAACTCCAGCCCGACGAAGAAATAGTTGAGAAAATGAAAAATAGACGTGTCTACGGTTTTGCAGGAATTGGTAACCCATCACGGTTTTTCAAAACATTAAATGATATTGGGGCTGACCTTGTTGGAGAAGCACACTTTGCAGACCACCATCCGTACACCGATGCAGATTTAACCCAATTATACGAGGAGGCGATGCAATCTGGGGCCGAACTTGTTACAACACAAAAAGATTGGATGAGATTGCCTTCTGATTGGCGTGACAGAGTTCTAACTGTGCCAGTTAGAATTCATTTCTCTGCAGATGATACCATAAAAATAGTATCATTTCTTGAAACTATATTTGAAAATGTCATATCATCGTAATCCCAAGTTAAAACAATTTCTAATTCGCTATATAATTTGGCCTATTGAAGCTATATTGTTATTTTTCGTACTTCTTATTTTACGAATTGTACCTATTGATATTGCAAGCTCATCTACAGGCTGGTTGAGTTCAAAAATAGGCCCTTTGACAAGCTGGCATAAAAGAGCAAGAGCAAATCTATCACTTGCAATACCAGAACTTTCAGAAAACGAGCATAATCAAATTTTATCAGCTATGTGGTGGAATCTAGGACGTAATATAGGAGAATTTTCTCATACTCTTAGTTTAATGAATTCGTCAAAACGAGTTCAAATAGAAGGACTAGAAAAAATTGCTGGATGTGAAGAGGGGAGCATAATTATTGGTGCCCATCAAGCAAATTGGGAAGTAATTCCAACTATATTAAAGAGACTAAATAGAAAATCAGGAATAGTCTATCGACCTCTGAACAATCCACTCGCTAATTTTTTAATCCAAAAACGTCAGAAATATTTAAATGCAAACTTCTTTCAAAAGGGTCGAAAAGCAGCATCAGGAATGTTATCTACTGTCCAAGAAAATGGCGTTATAGCCATACTAATCGACCAGCAACTTCGCGAAGGTCGCATGGTTCCATTTTTTGGCATGCCTGCTAAAACACCTATTGCACACATAAAAATTGCGGCCAAACTGCAGATTAAACTCTTTCCTGTCGAGACTATAAGGACTAATGGTGCCTATTATAAAATTATTGTTCACGAACCAGTTACGGTGAAAAAAGCTGCCACAGATGAAGAAATTCTCGCTGTGGCAAAACATATAAATGAGCTAGTTGAAGACTGGATAAAAAAACATCCCGATCAATGGCTATGGCCTCACAGACGCTGGGGAAGTATTAATGTATAAGATATCTCAGTCAGAAATCCTTGCATTGCTATAATAATTTGGGCTGTAATTCCATTTTATTTTTTTTATTATTTTCTTTTTGTTTAGAAATTTCACGTTTTTCTGAGCTATTGTCACCTTTATTATCAACTGTATTTAATGTGTCTGGGTCAAGTTGTGCTTGTCTTTTAGCATCGTAAAACTGAAGATTTATATATGCACCTGTTTCGGCATCCTGCGATTGTTTAACTGGGTTTCCTTCTCTATCAGTTACTAACACAAAACCCTTTTCAAGTACCCTCTTAAAAGAAAAAGCGTCCAATAATTGCCCATATCTCAGAACCGTCTGCTCTGAATTCAAAAGAATTTTTTCAATTTGTGCTTTCATCCGTTCATTTGCTTCTATTATAATTGACTGAATGTTAGTGAGCTTTTGCTCAGGTTTTGGCATTTTCTCAAACAAACGTGTTAAATAATTCTGTTTTGAACTAATAATATTTTGCAATGTTTTTTCAATTCGCTCATTCATAATATCAATTCTTTGACTATAATTATTAATTTGATCTGAAGGATGTATAAGTCCTCGAATTGCGGCAGTGAGTTGATTCTCTTTGAAGAGAAACTTTCTATCTATGGCTTGGCTTGTTCTAAAATTAAGCTCATTTATACGTGTTATTAACTCTGTTAAAACGGGGGTTGCAATTTCTGCTGCCGCAGTTGGGGTTGGAGCCCTTATATCAGCAGCATAATCAATTAATGTTGTATCTGTCTCATGCCCAACAGCAGAAATAATAGGTATTTTGCTTTCAGAGACCGCTCTTACAACAACTTCCTCATTAAAACACCAAAGATCTTCAAGTGAGCCACCACCACGAGCTACAATGATAACTTGAGGTTTTGGGATATTCTCAGATTGGGACAATTGATTAAACGCAGTGATCGCATTTGCAATATGCTTTTCTGCTCCCAAGCCTTGAACGGGAACTGGCGCAATTAAAACACGAACACCAAATCTTTCTGATAATCTATGCAGAATATCTCTTATTACAGCGCCGGTTGGCGACGTTACTACCCCTATCACAGATGGCAAATATGGTATTTTTTGCTTTCGATCTTCAGAGAATAAACCCTCAGCTTGAAGTTGCCTTTTTAATACCTCTAATTGTTTAAGTAATGCCCCTTCACCAGAATATTCAATTTGGATTACATTTAATTGATAGCGTGACTGTCCAGAAAATGTTGTTAATTTTCCTGTACAAACAACGTCCATACCCTCCTCTGGTTGAATATCAATATGACTTAGCTGTCCTTTCCAAATAACACAGGCTAAAGTAACGTTTAGATCTTTTAAGCTAAAATAAATATGTCCAGAACCCGGAGAAGCTGGCTTTGAAATTTCACCGCGAACTCTAACAAAATCGAAATTAGACTCAATCGCCCGTTTTACCGCGTTTGATAAATCAGCGACTGTGTATATTGGTTGGTTCGAAAGTGTTTCTTTTTCAGACAAAATATAGTTTCTCATTTAAATATCATTGTTCTAATGCTCTATTTATGGCACAGATACCTCAATTTAGACAACGGCCGACATCAGCTGAATATATAAGCATTCTAAAGACAAATAGATTTAATTAATATAATTTATGGATAAGCGAAGATGAACGTATTAATTGTTGGAGGAGGTGGAAGGGAACATGCACTTGCAAAAGCCATTTCAACTTCAATAAAGTGTACACGACTATATGCCGCTCCTGGAAACCCAGGTATATCTAAATTTGCCACTTGTATTGAATTGTCATCTGAAAATAACGAAGCAATCATTCAGGAATGTAAAAGATTTAATATTGAGCTTGTCGTTATCGGCCCTGAAGTGCCCCTGGTTGCAGGACTCGCAGATGCTTTACGGGCAAGTAATATCTTGGCATTCGGACCAAGTGCTGCAGCGGCGGAACTAGAGGGGTCTAAATATTTTGCACGTGATTTCTGCAAGCGATATGATATACCGCAACCTAATTTTAGTCGTTTTACAGATAACCAAAAAGCCAAAAAATATGTAGATGAAATGGGCTCAGAATGTGTGGTTAAAGCAGATGGCCTTGCTGCAGGAAAAGGTGTTGTTGTCTGTAAAACAAAAAAACAAGCCTTCGATACGATTGATATGATGCTTTCCGGTGGTTTTGGAGCAGCTAGTGATACTATAATAGTAGAAGAATGCATTTGTGGCGCTGAACTATCCGCTTTTGCGCTCATTGACTCTGAAGAAGTAATTTGGCTTGCAAGTGCAAGGGACCATAAAAGGGCATTTAATGGAGATGAAGGACCCAATACAGGTGGAATGGGCGCAGTGAGCCCATCACCAGATGAAACGAACAAATTACGTGAACATATAATTGAGAAAATCTTAAATCCGGTTGCAAAAGGAATGGTATTAGATGGTAAGCCCTATACCGGGATATTATATGCAGGACTGATGCTGACAGATGCAGGTCCGAAAGTCATAGAATTTAATTGCAGATTTGGTGACCCTGAAGCTCAAGTTATCTTGCCTAGACTAGAGAGTGATTTGCTAGACCTAATTCTTCTGCATTGTAATCAAGCCCAAAAGGATGCAGTTATTAAGTTTAGCAATGACGTTGCAATTACCGTCGTTATGGCCAATAAAGGATACCCTGGCAGCTATGAGCCTAATTCAATAATTAAAGATATAGACCTTGTCTCATTGAACACAGATTGTTTTATCTACCACTCAGGGACTGCAATGAATCAGAAAGGCGAAATAATCGCGAAAGGTGGACGCGTGTTAAGCATAACTGCTAAAGCGAAGAGTTATCAAAAAGCACGCTTGGAAGCTTATGAAACCGTGTCAAAAATTAATTGGGAAAATGGTTTTTACAGAACAGATATTGCTGATTTCTAGCGCCTTCCTAAAAAAAACTTCTTAAGTAAGCTTGCTGATTGTGTTTCCATTATACCACCATAAATTTCTGGTTTATGATGACAAGTTGGATGGCTAAACACACGGCTGCCATTATCTACAGCACCCCCTTTTTTATCCTCTACTGCATAATATAGCCTACGAATTCTTGCATTTGAAATAGCCCCTGCACACATTGCACAAGGCTCAAGCGTTACCCATAAATCACATTTTTCAAGATATTTTTGACCTAGGCGTCTCATAGCTTTCCTTAAAACAAGGCATTCAGCATGTGAGGTGGCATCTAACTCCGATTCAACTAAATTATGTGCAGTAGCAATAACATTGCCATCTGCATTGACAATCACTGCTCCTACAGGGACTTCACCAATCTGGAATGCTCTTTCTGCGTATTGCAACGCCAATTTCATGTGATCTTTGTAACTCATATCTAGGCAATGACAAAACTAAATGAAAAAAGCAATATGTTGTTTTCTTCAGACTATTTTTTCCTTCCTTTTTATGCTCTACTTCTCTTATTATGCCCCCATTCAAAACTTCATTTAAACTAGATAAAATTACAAAATCTGAGCGGATTGCGAAGCGGATTGCACGAGCTGGACTTTGTTCACGAAGAGATGCAGAAAGCTGGATTCGTGATGGTAGAGTTATGGTAAATAACATAACTCTAGAGACTCCAGCCTATATAGTTAGGCCTAATGATGAGATACTTGTAGATAATAAACCACTCCCAAAACAAGAAGAAACACGTTTGTGGCGATATTACAAACCACGTGGACTTATTGTCTCTAATCGTGACGAAAAAAATAGGGAGACAATTTTTGATAGATTAAAAAACAAACTCCCGCGTGTAATGAGTATTGGTAGGCTTGACCTCGACTCAGAAGGCATAATTTTATTGACGAATGATGGGGGACTTGCACGTTACTTAGAATTACCTAGCACAGGATGGACACGAAAATACCGAGTGCGTGTTTATGGCAGAGTTGACCAAAATCAACTGGAAAAATTAAAGGAAGGAATCACAATAGAAGGCATTCGATATGGTAGTCTTCTTGCAAAGCTTGATAAACAAATGACAAGTAATGCTTGGCTTACAATTGCTATCAAAGAGGGAAAAAACCGTGAAATTCGCCGTGTAATGGAGTTTCTTGGATATTCCGTTAGTAGATTAATTAGAACTTCTTATGGTCCTTTTCAGCTTGGTGCCATGAAAGAAGATGATTTGCAAGAAGTAAAACAAACCATCCTACGTGAGCAACTTGGACAATCTAATACAAATTTCCTAAAACAAGCTTCGTTTACAATTACGCGGGAAAAACAAAACAAAACAAAACAAAAACATACAATCTTTTCGAAGAAATCAGGAAACAATAATGCAAATAATAGGCGGAATAAGGCGAGGCGCAAAGCTCGTTGAATGCAAAAGCCTCTCAGTTCGTCCAACTAGTCAACGTGTAAGGGAGGCTATTTTTAATTTGTTAGCTGGTGGCCGCTTCACTCCGTTGGTAAAAAATGCAACTGTCTTAGATTTATTTGCTGGAACCGGTGCGCTTGGGTTAGAAGCTATTTCCAGAGGAGCAAATGAGGCCTACTTTGTTGAACGTGACCAACAAGCACTTAATACATTACGCGCTAATATTCAAAAGCTGGACTTTCTAGATACTACCACCGTTATAGCGGGGTCTGTAGAGAATATTACAAGATGGGCATATCCACCTGCTGATTTGGTATTTTGCGATGCACCTTATACAAATAATATTACATCACAGGCCATTCAAAATATAGCGAGAATAGGTGCTATACGACAGGGTGCACTTGTAATAATAGAAATGCCCAAAAAAGATGAAATGACTTTACCTCATGAATTTAAATTTGCTGATAAACGTATATATGGCATTTCTTCTATCCATTTATTCAATTGGAATCCTTTTTAACGTCTACCAAAAAGACTTTCAATTTCTAACAATGATATCTTGATATAAGTTGGCCTGCCATGATTACATTGGCCTGAATTAGGGGTAATTTCCATATCTCTTAACAGCTGGTTCATCTCAGCTACATTTAATATTCTTCCTGAACGAACTGAGCCATGGCAAGCAATTGTGGCTAGCACAGATGATATTTTATCCTCAAGACTAGTGGAACTTGACAAGTTAATCAGCTCTTCAGCAATGTCTTTTACCAGCTCTTGTGCATTTACCTCTCCTAAAAGTGCTGGTGTTTCTCTCACGATAACAGAGTCGTTGCCAAAAGACTCTATGATTAGACCAAGCTGATTTAAAGTTTCCAAATAGTTGTTTATAGCTTCTAATTGTTCGGGAACGAGAGATATAATTTCAGGTAATAATAACAATTGCGTCTTTATTCTATTAGATGTTAAATCTGATTTCATTCTTTCCATTACAAGACGTTCATGAGCTGCATGTTGGTCGATAATAACAATACCTTCCTGTGTTTCAGATATGATATAATTTTTATGATATTGTGCTCTTGCTGCACCTAATAGGGCTCCTCTTAATTCTATTTGTTTTTGAATTTTGGCTTCGTTATCATCCTCAACCTCTTTCGCAAGTGGCGGAGCGTTAAAAAACATATCATCGGGAACTACTCGATCAAAATCCGAATTCCGCTGCTTTAATATGCTTTGTCTTTCTGTAAAGTTTATGCTCTCAAAAGATGCCAAATTTGGTTTTTCCGATTTCCCTCTGTATTTACCAACTGATAACCGGTTAAATACATTTTGACTTAATTCTGATGTAGCCTGTATTCCCTCATTGCGCAGAGCTGATTGAATAGACCCTACGATTAGACTTCGTATGGCACTAGGGTCTGAGAAACGAACTTCACTTTTAGCTGGATGCACATTTACATCTACATCCTCATGAGCAACCGTAATAAACAAAGCAAGAAATGGGTATCTGCCTCTGGGAAGGGTATCTGCGTATGCAGCACGAATGGCTCCAATCAACTGTTTATCTTTTACTGGACGTTGATTTACAAAAATATTCATATATTGAGTTGTTGGTCTATTCATTGTTGGTAGACCCATCAAACCTGAAAGACCAAATGTGTCACTCTGTGCATCGAGCATAACTGCTTCTTTGGCAAAAATATGACCCATTACATCTGATAATCTCTCTCGAATTCCTATATTATCATCAGTTCTAGCAGGAAAATTTAATATAGTTTTATCGTTTTCATAAACTTTAAAAGCTACCCCTGGTTTTGTCATGGCAAGTTGCTTTATCACTTCAAAGCACTTGCCTGCCTCAGAACGTTGGGTTTTTAAAAATTTACGTCTTGCTGGAATTTTATTAAATATATCTCGGAAAGTAACTGTCGTACCAACTGCATGTGCAACTGGACAAGTTGGATAAATAGTTCCATGCTCAATATGGATTTTCCAACCATGTTCCATTTTCTCAGTCCTTGAAGAAATTTCAAAATCTGAAACAGCTGCAATCGAAGGAAGTGCTTCACCTCTAAACCCAAAACTTTTTATCTGGAATAGGTTTGCATTTGGTAATTTGGAAGTCGCGTGCCTTTTAACCGCCAGACATAGCTCATCTTCAATCATCCCGTAGCCATTATCTGACACAGAAATGCTTTTTAATCCACCTTGACTAAGATTAATAGAAATCTCAGTCGCCTGTGCATCCAGCGAGTTTTCAATTAATTCTTTCAAAGCACTCGCTGGTCGTTCAATAACTTCCCCAGCAGCAATCTGGTCTACAAGATGACTCGGTAGTAATCTAATTCTACTCATCTTAGTTTTTTCTATACTTATTAAAAAAATAATTTATTGAACTTGAATTTCATCTCCCAAAACACCGTCATAAGCAGGGGTTGCACCTGAATTAATTGCTCTTTGTTGCATAATGTTGGTCCTTATTCGTCTGTCCTCTGTAATTTGGTCCAATATTGGCCCTACATCTGGAATGCCCCCAAAAATAACATTAATAGGCAATCTACGTTCAAAAATAATGCCCGTTGTTTCTTGGTCAATAATAGTTCTAATATTAGGTTCAATTGAACTTAATTCAAAAAATTCATCATAACCCAATGCCACGTTGCTTCGTCTTTCAAAAAGCTTATTCATAATATTCAAAGAAGATTTTTCATCCACTCCTAAATTAACTGATTCCGCGTCTGGACGGGATGTAAAATCAGGAGGAAGCGACAGTGGTGGTCTAACAACCACTTGAAATTCATCTGGTGTTGACTTTTCAGTTCCTATAGCACGGCGATAATCGGAACATGCAGTGGTTCCACAAACTATGATGAGAAAAAATACCATCAATAATGAACTAAACTTCTGCATTATCCCTCTCCTTGCGTTGACGATGTATTTATACTTGCATAAATCCATATTGCAATTCCAGTACATATAGCAACATCTGCTATATTAAATGCTGGCCAGTGATAACCCCCAATATGAAAATCTAAAAAATCAACTACTTTACCATATAAAATTCTATCAATCACATTTCCAATTGCACCTCCTGAAATAATCGCCGATGCTAACTGCTGTAAATACCCTTGAAACTTTAATTGGCTTATCAGATAAGTAATGACAACCAATGCAAGTATCGGAATGATAAACCGAACCACCTCTGGTTGAGACGACATTAATCCAAAACTAATGCCGTTATTCCAAACAGGTGTTAAATTAAAAAAGGTCGTTACGACAATTTGTTTTGGCTGCTCAAACAGTAATAATAACATCCATTTCTTAAAGACAAAATCCATAAGAATAATAAGAAAAGCTATAAAAAAAAAGCGTCTATAATTGGACTTTCTTAAATCATCCATTTATCTTCTAAATCCTATTTACATGAATCAAATTGAAAGACGCAACAATTCGATTAAATTAAACTTTTTCATGGACCACCTCTTCACATCTATTACATAATCCATGATTAACTTTAACTTCAGGAAGAACTTTCCAACATCTTGCACACTTTTCACCTGCTGCAAGATGTATTTCTACCTTAGTTTGTAAGGCCCTATCACTGACAATTTCAGCTTCTGATGTAATGAATAATGCCGGTAGATCGATTCCTGAAAGAAGTTTTTTTTCTTCATCTTTTAGGCTTAAATTTACTGATGCTTGCAAACTTCCACCTATTTTTGACTCAGCCCTAGCATTTTCTATAGCTGTAGTTACTTCGGACCTAATAGAACGGATATTTATCCATTTTCTAATTAATTCAGAATTCTTCCATTCTGATGGTATATTTTGATATTCCCGAAGATGAATGGAGTCATCTGTATTTTTTGTATAAGCTAACCAAGCTTCATCTGCCGTAAAACATAGGATAGGAGCTATCCAGGCAACCAAACTTTTAAAACACATATCCATCATTGTGAGCGCTGCTCTTCTGGACACATTATTTAGCTTATCACAATACAACATGTCTTTACGAATATCAAAATAGAATGCTGATAGATCACCATTACAGAAATCATGAAGTTCAGTAAAAATAGAATGAAAATCATATATATTTACTTTTTCAGTAATCTTTTTATCTAACTCAAATAAACGTGCAGCGACCCATTTTTCAAGCTCTGGCATTTCATCAAAAGAAACTGGTTCCAGAGCATCAAAACCATCTAAAGCACCCAGCAAATAACGAAGTGTGTTGCGGATTCTTCTATAATGATCTGATTGGCGTTTGAGTATTTCTGTGCCTATTCTGAGGTCGTCATAATAATCAGAGCTTACCACCCACAATCTTAAAATATCTGCGCCACTTTGTTGAATAATTTTTTGTGGTTGAATAACGTTGCCAAGTGATTTGGACATCTTTCTGCCTTGCTCATCTAAAACAAACCCATGGGTCAAAACACCTTTGTAAGGTGCTTTAGAGCGTGTTCCACTTGACTCAAGTAGGGAGGAATGAAACCAGCCTCGATGCTGATCGGAACCCTCAAGATATAAATCAGCGGGTGAGTGCAAGTCTTCACGCTGCTCCAATACAAAGGCATGCGTTGAACCAGAGTCAAACCAGACATCCGCAATATCATTCACTTTTTCATAAGAATCTGGATCATAATCTTCTCCCAAGAACCTTGAAGGAGGCGATGTAAACCAAGCATCGCATCCCTCTTCTTTAAAAATTGCTATAATCCTATCTACAACTGACTGGTCTTGAAGGGGTTGTCCAGATTTTTTCTCAACAAAGACAGGAATTGGCACTCCCCAAGCACGCTGCCTGCTAAGACACCAATCAGGCCTATTTTCAATCATGGAGGTCAATCGCCTCTGACCTGAGGATGGGTAAAATGACGTTTCCTTTAATGCTGAAAGCGCATATTTTCGGAGTCCGTGGCTTTCCATAGCGATAAACCACTGCGCTGTATTTCGATATATTACAGGGGCATGTGATCTCCAACTATGGGGATAAGAATGTGTTAAGCTACCAATTCCAATTAAACCCTTATGCTCGGATATAATTTCAGCAATTTTCAAATTATCTCTTAATACATGAAAGCCAGAAAAAATTGGCAAATGCTCCATTAATGTGCCGTCTTCATTTACAGTATCCGGAACCTCTATTCCGTGCGTAAGGTGCGCTAACAAGTAATCTTCCGGTCCATGCCCTGGTGCAATATGAACAAATCCCGTTCCCTGCTCAGTTGTTACATAATCAGCATCAAGTAATGGGACTGGGTAATCATAACCTGCATCAGCCATTGGGTGTTTTGAGATAGAGCCTTTTAGCTCATAACCCTTCAGTTTAGCTTTAACATCATATTCTGTTATACCGCATTGAGAACAGATATCTTCTAACAATATCTCACTAACAATAATTATTTGATTTTCTTGCGCGATTGAGTTTTCTGAAACTTGATTTATGTTTATCGCGACATAGTCAATTTCATTATTATAGGCTAGTGCTCTATTTCCTGGGATTGTCCAGGGTGTTGTTGTCCAAATAACAATAAAATTACCAATAAGTGCTTTCAACGGACATTCAACAAGCTTAAATTTTGCAAAAATAGTAGTAGAGGTATGATCACTATATTCAAGCTCGGCTTCAGCCAATGCAGTTTTTTCAACTGGGGACCACATTACAGGTTTAGACCCCCTATATAGTGAGCCTTGCATAAGAAATTTCCCTATTTCTGCTGCAATAATTGCTTCTGACTCAAATTTCATTGTATAATACGGATTCTGCCAGTCACCCAGCACCCCTAATCTTTGAAATTCCTCTGACTGCACATCCATCCAGTGTGCAGCAAATGCACGACATTCCTCACGGAACTCTTCGATTGGAACCTCATCTTTATCTTTTCCCTTTTTTCGATATTGCTCTTCAATTTTCCATTCTATTGGCAGACCATGGCAGTCCCATCCAGGCACATAATTGGCATCCTTACCCATCATAGATTGAGAGCGATTGATGACATCCTTTAGAATTTTATTCAATGCATGGCCAATGTGTAGATTACCATTTGCATAGGGAGGACCATCATGGAGAATAAACTTTTCTCTACCTTTTCTTGCTTGCCTAAGTCTTTTGTAAAGATCTAGTTGCTTCCAGCGAGCAATAATTTCGGGTTCCTTTTGCGGAAGTCCGCCTCTCATTGGAAAAGCAGTCGTTGGCAAAAATACTGTATCTTTATAATTTTTAGAGGCCTCTTTGTTATCTGACATCAGAATTTTCCATAAATTATATCCTATTTTTATTTTAAATATTCTTTGCGAGTATTTCTTTGGCAGAATCTACGTCTTTTGATATTTGCAATTTAAGAGAGGTTAATGAGTCAAATTTTTTCTCACCGCGCATATAATAATGCAAATTAACACACAATCTTGTTCCATATATATCATCATCAAACTCGAACAAATGTACTTCAGCCATTACTTTCCTATCTCCAATAGTGGGTCTTATACCAATATTGGCCACCCCTTTTAATATTGGTAAATCGAAATAACTTAAACTTTTGGCGCTATCATCAAATGGTATATCTTTTTTTTCAATGGCAGCCGTAATTGCATATACGCCGTATGCAGGCACCTGACAATCTTCTAGACTAAAGTTAGCAGTAGGAAAATTAAGTTGGCGTCCACGTTTGTCCCCATGTTCTATTGTACCACAAATTGTGGGAGGCCTACCCAGCATTTCTCTTGCGTCATCTATGCGGCCTGCTTGCAAAGCTGCTCGCACTCGGCTAGATGATACTATTGCAGATTTATTGTCAACTTTAAGTGGTACACTAGTTATTTTTATTTTATAATTTTTTCCTAATGATGAGAGTAGTGCCATATCTCCTGCTCTACCTCGGCCAAATGCAAAATCGGTTCCAGCGACAAGATGAGAAACTCCTAATGGATATAATACATTCGATACAAATTGTTCTGGTGAGAGCTGGCGAAGTTCATCATTGAAGTTAACATGGACTATAATCTCTATTCCATGTGAGAATAAGATTCGATTTTTCTCAATAATATCAGAAATTAAGAAACCAGGCTCGTTCCGACGGAAATATCTTCTGGGATGTGGGTCAAAGGTAATAACACCTATCTTAGTCCCATTATTTTTTGCAAATTCTTTCGCAGTTGATATTAACTTCTGATGTCCAAGATGAACACCATCAAAATTTCCAATTACGGCCGTCAAAGGGGGAGTCTTAAGAGGTGAATCCCCAACAGACCAATAAACAATTTCAGTTTTCATAATATTTCCAAAAAGATTTGGCGAGAATATAACGCATTTTTTGATCTAAATTCAATTGAAAGGATTAACAAATTTATATTATTGTAAATGGCATTATTGAGTTGTGTTTTATCAAGAAACTTTTAAAAAATGAACTTCATTCTTCTTTAAACGAAACCAAAATAATAAGAATTGGTATCAACTCATTATATAGGGACAATAAATATGGGGTTTTCTATGGATAACATCTCATTATCACAAGTATTTTCACAACCAGAATTTTCAATTTTTATAAGCTATTTTTCTGGGTTTTTAGCTGGAATTGGTACTTTAATTATAGGGTTTTGGCTTTCTTCAAAAGCTGAGCGAACTATTAAACTTATGCTTGGCCGTATACCTCGTTTAAGCCCTATGCTTATACCAATTAGTGGAAGTGTCACCAGATATGCCGGAATGACTATTACACTTGTAGTTTCACTTGGACAATTTGGTATTCAGACAACTTCAATTATTGCTGTATTAGGTGCTGCAGGTCTTGCGATAGGTCTTGCCTTACAAGGCACATTATCAAACGTTGCGGCTGGAGTAATGCTGCTAATTTTGCGACCATTTGAAACAGGCGATTGGGTAGAAGTAGCAGGGTCTTCCGGAATGGTGAAAGAGGTAGGATTATTTACAACAAAAATCGATACATTCGATAATATTTTTATATCAATTCCAAATTCAACTATATGGTCATCAACCATTACGAATCATTCTAAACATAAAAAAAGACGTTTGGATATAGAAATTGGTGTAAGTTATAGTAGTGATTTAGATATAGTCGAAAATGTAATGCTTAAACTTGCTGAGGATCCTCGCGTGCATGCAGATCCCAACCCCCAATTCCACGTGCTATCTTATGGAGATAGTGCAATTCAGGTTCGCTTAAGAATTTATGTAGACTATGCAGATATGTTTTCACTCAATTGGGATTTGAACAAGAGAATTAAAAAAATTTTTGAGGATAATAATATTGAAATTCCATTCGCGCAGCTTGTATTACATAAAGCGTCTTGATTGTTAATTTCAAAATTTTATTTTTAGAACATGGCTCCTAAATCAGTTGAAATAAGCAGACAAACTTTATCTGAAGGCATACTTCAAAAACTAGCCTCTGAGAGACCAGGTCAGCCTGCAGAGCTTCTTACCGAAGAAGAACTACTTGAATCACGCCGGTCTTTTATTAAAGACTCAAATTCAAATAAAAATATATGGGTTTTTGGGTACGGAAGCTTAATTTGGAATCCATCTTTTAACTTCGATTTGAGGAAGCGAGCACATTTATTTGGATTTCATCGCAGATTTTGTTTACGCACCACTATAACTCGTGGAAGCCCGGAAAAACCTGGACTTGTTCTAGGTCTTGACAGGGGTGGTTCCACCAAAGGTATTTTGTTTCGGATACCGGCGTCAATTGCGGCGAGAGAGTGTGATGTAATTTGGAAACGTGAGATGCTAAGTGGAGCCTACTTGCCGAGTTGGGTAAAAGTAAATACGCACAATGGCAAGGCTATTAAAGCACTTACATTCGTTATAAAACGCAACCACCCAAGCTTTGCAGCTCCGATGCCAGACAAAGATAGCGTTAAAATAATCGCTGAGGCAAAAGGTATTATAGGTTCGAATTCTGAATACCTTTTTAACACGGAAGAAGCGTTAAACGCTGAGGGTATTAAAGATAATAAATTAAAAAAACTTTCCGCTATGGTGAAGCAATATCAAAATTCATAAATTTTTTATCTTGGCAAGACCATGATAGGGAATTATGTTAACTCGGCCAAATTCCTCCTAATGCACGGGTTAACTCTTTTGCTGTTCGCAATGTTACCCGTCCAAAATTTGGAAGCTTTTGTTCTTCAATCCTAACTGAGGGGCCACTGACAGAAATTGCCCCAATTACTTTAGAATTTGCGTCAAAGAGGGGTGATGCAATACACCTTAGCCCGTCCGAGTTTTCTTCGTCATCAATAGAAAATCCAAGTTGCTTAGCCTTTGCTATCCCGCGTAAGAATACCCCCTCTTCCATAATACTTTTTCTGGTAAATTGGGTAAATCCTGTTTGATTTATAAGTTGGCTAACGCTATTTTGATTCATATGCGCAAGGCATATTTTTCCAACAGCTGAGCAAGTCCACGGTGCTTTTGCTCCTGGTTTTGATAATGCCCTCATCAATTGTGGACATTCCACCTGCGAAACATACACAAGGTTATTACCGTTATTATCTATGAGAGCTAAATTAGACGTCTCCCCTGTTTCCTGCATCATCATTCGCAAATAAGGTCGAGCCATATGACTAATATCACGAGAACGCATGTATGTAGAGCCAACATTAAAAGCCTGCACTCCAACAAGCCATCTGCCGTCCTCAAACCGAACATATCGATCAAGTTGTAACGTTGTAAGCAACCTATGCGCTGTAGATGGTGCTAATTTAACTCGTCTAGCTAACTCTGATAAGTTCAAACCCTCAGGCTCTTCTGCTAATTTTGATAGTAAGCTCAAGGCACGCGAAACTGATTGCGTATGACCACTTCTTTTTTCTAATAATCCATCTGGCACTTTATGTATCCTAACATTAATGTACCAGCCCCATATGTAAGATGGGGGGTTTACGCATAAAAGGCAAGGATAAAGATCAAAAATTTGACTTAAACAAGATACAAGAGCTGATTTAGCAGTTTTTTTCCTAGAATAAGCCAATATTTTTAAAATATATTTTTGGGTTGCTAGAAATTACCTTTGACCTCACCGAACATGCTCGCTATTTTTATGTAATTTGAGATTAGGCATATCAAACAGTTTTAATTTTTTTGGGGATATGGTGAAATTGGTAAACACGCTGGATTCAAAATCCAGTGCCGAAAGGCTTCTCGGTTCAAGTCCGAGTATCCCTACCATACCTTAAATTAAAAATTTTTATTCTGATATTTTTTTAAAACTAGCAACACTGCTGGAATGACATTATTTCTATTTTCTAAACTATAATAAACGGAAAAATTATCATAAGTATCTGGCTAAAAACCTTTCTATTTAAAAAATAATCTGCGTTTAAAAATAACGCTAAATACCTACATTTTTGATAAACCTTTCGGGAGAATTCTCAAATGCTTAAATGGATACCTTTTTCAAATAAGCTAAAGCACCTCGCATTCTTCATTCAGCAAAAGGCTAGTAGTCGGGAAGCGCGAATGGGGCTTTATTTTTTTTCTGCTTTAGAATCTATCATAATACCTATTCCTACAGACCCACTAATGGCCGCTTGTGTATATGCTACGCCAAAACGATGGTGGCAAATTGCGTTTTTGACTGCAAGCTACTCCGTACTTGGGGGACTGATTGGTTGGGGCATTGGATGGTTTTTTGGAGATTTTATTAGTTTTTTATTGAAAAATAACATGATCCCATTTTTATCATCAGAAAAATTTAATGATGTTACAGACGCTTTTTCAAAACACGGCTTGCTTATTGTTCTGCTTGGTGCATTCACACCTTTACCTTTTAAAATAGTGACTGTTACAGCTGGCTTATTTAAATTTGGTTTCGTTCAATTTTTAGTTGCAGCACTAATTGGTAGAACCGTTCGCTTTTTGCTGGTAGCTGGTTTGGTTAAATATCATAATAGCCCAAAATTTTTAATTTTTTTTAGTTGTTCAATTGGATTATTAATTACACTAAGTTATGTTATTATCGGTTATTGATCATGTGAAATAAATTAAATGAGGTTATGTAAATGGAAATCTCTTTCAGACAGGCGCTGTTATTCTCAGGACTGATTTCCTTTTCTGTTCTTGCAAGCGCAATCTCATTTGAGTTTTTTTTTGACCTCGCACCTTGTAAGTTATGTATTTGGCAGCGCTGGCCACATGTAATTATCATTGCAATAATGCTATTAGGTTTAAGCATACTTAACAAAACCTGGATACTTTTATTAATTTCTTTATCTGCAATAGTTACAGGCATTATTGGATTTTACCATACAGGCATAGAACAGGGATGGTGGTCAGGTCCTTTAGGATGTAGTAACCAGTTTGAATCTGAAACTGATATATCAACCCTCACAACATTATTATTAGAAACTCCGGTAGTTAAATGTGATGAAATTGTTTGGTCACTTTTCAATATTTCTATGGCTGGTTGGAATAGCTTGGTGAGTTTTTTTATTGCAATTTTTTCATTTTTTAGCTGGGTTCATATAATTAATAAGAATAAATAATATAACATTAATTGAAGAATTCAGCTTCTAAAGAGTGTGATACTAAATTTGAGGATGATTAATTAGAATAAATTATTTATTAGTTTTTTTCGTCTAGTTCCAGCTCTACATCCCAATAAAGATAATCTGTCCATGTATGGTGTAAATGGTTTGGCGGGAACTTTCTTCCGTTTTCCTGCAACTGAAAAGCATTAGGTCTCTGAGGTGATTTAAAAGGTTTTATCCCCATTTTAT
Source organism: Alphaproteobacteria bacterium (assembly GCA_012269555.1). Lineage (GTDB taxonomy): Bacteria > Pseudomonadota > Alphaproteobacteria > Puniceispirillales > Puniceispirillaceae > UBA5951. Next base: position 3,171 of record JAAXKA010000146.1, on the reverse strand, counting down.
CCGGCATTTTGTTTGCTTTATAAAAGTTACATTTAGTGCATGCAGCAACGACATTTTCCCAATTCGTTTTTCCACCCTTAGAACGGGGAACCACATGGTCAAATGTAAGTTCAGTTGCTGAAAATGCTTTGTTACAATATTGACAAGTGAATTTATCTCTTAAGAAAACGTTAAATCGCGTAAAAGCTGGATTGCGAGCCTGATGCACATATTCTTTCAAAGCAATAACAGAGGGAAGTTCAATTTTAAAACTAGGCGAAGAAATAATACGTTCATATTTCTGAACAATATCAACACGTTCAAGGAAAACAGCCTTTACAACATCTTGCCATCCCCACAAGGAAAGAGGAAAATAACTTAAAGGACGATAATCCGCATTCAATACTAATGCGGGAGGGAAGTCCCCTGCACTAGAAAACTGGTTCGGAGCAATCGAATTCATTTCTCGGTATTTCTCATTATTTGTTAACAAGACAGCATTTTATTATTTTTTTGAAATAATTGAATCATATCAGCATATAGGTGTCTACCCTAAAATATGTGACAAGTAAGTCATAGATAACTAAATATCTAAAAAAGCAAAATAAGACAAAAAAATATATACCTAGAAAGACGACGAATTAATTCTTACATGAATGTCTCAATCTATTGGAAGATGCGTATCAATAAATTTTCTAGCAGCGTCTAAACCCACTTGGTCGATAGAATGACCAACTCCTTTTTCTAAAACTACCTCTACATCATAACCTTTTTCTTCAAAATGTAATTGAGCTTCAATTAAGGCCGTTGCTGGAACAACATCGTCTAAATCACCATGTATCATTAGAATAGGGGGACTCGAGTGAGATGCTTGTTTTAAGTTTTGTTCCGTTAAAAGAGCACCAGAAAAACTGATTAATCCTGCTAAGTCAAATGATGGTCCAGTTGTCAACGTCATCATGCCACCTTGAGAAAACCCCCCCAAAATTACTCGCGAACTAGGTAGAGAGAATTCATCAAGTGCTCCCTGTATAAGTTCGTTTACATCGTCAAATGCCATCATTGCCCCTTTTTCAGCCTCTTGAATATCAAACCACTCACGCCCGAGAGGTGATGCTGAACAAGTTGATGGAGCATTTGGCGCATAGAAACCACAACCTGCTCTAATTTGGCCTAGAATTGGCGCGAGACCAAACATATCTGAAGCATCTGCACCCCAACCATGTAGTAATATTATAAGCGATGTTACCTTACTTCCGTTTTTTGGTGACTGAAAAATACCCTCAAATCTGCCTATTTTTTTAATTTCTGCCATAGAAAATTCCTACTGAATTAGAATTATAATGCTTTCTGCAATTTTCATTGAGTTTATAACCAGATTATAGTTACATCTTTGCAGTATTCTGCAAATAATAAAATAATGAATAAAAATTCTACTATATTAGACAACACATTAACCCTTTTGGAAAAAATTGAACCTGTTATTTCAAATGAGTTAAAACAAGAAATTATTAGGAAAAAAGGATGGCGAACAAGATTTGCGCCTAGTCCGACTGGTTTTTTACATATTGGGCATGCCTTTGCTGCCTTAATAGGATGGCAAATAGCCAATCAAAACCCTGAAAAATTTTTATTGCGAATTGACGATTTAGATTTTACTCGTTGTTCGCAGAAATATGTCAATCAGCTTATATCAGATTTAAAATGGCTAGATATAAATTGGACAGCAAATGAGCTGTATCAAAGTCAGCGTCTTTCTCACTATTCACGAGCATTACAATATTTATTTGATAAAGACCTCATTTATCCTTGTTACTTATCTCGTTCGGAATTAACTGAGTTTTTATCTCCACCTATCGAGGGAATATCTAAACAGCCAAACACTCGCCAATCTTTAAGCAGTCAAGTAATTGCTAAAAGACAACAAAAAGGCATTAAGCCCGTGTTAAGGTTAGATATGAAAAAGGCCATACAGAAGGTAGGATCTATAAGTTGGTTAAATATTGATGGGACTTCATTGAAAGCAGAGCCTGGAAAATTCGGAGATATTATTTTAGGTAGGCGTGATATAACAGCAAGCTACCATTTGAGTGTTGTTTTAGATGATGCCCAGAGTAATATTGAAGTTGTAACCAGAGGAGAAGATTTACGACATAGCACTGATATACATTGCCTTCTTCAAAATTTACTTGACCTTCCATCACCTATTTATTTTCATCACCCACTTATTTTTGGTGAAGATGGGAATAAATTATCCAAGAGACATAAATCACCTTCATTGGTTGACTTGCGAAACTATAAAGAAACACTCAACAAAATTCTTAATACTAAAATGCTCAATGATAACTAAAATTTTACTTAAATGAAAATAAGTGTTCATTTCTTTTCTTGACATTAAAATATTATTGCTACATATACTCATTATACGAAATTTTTCGTATATTTCCTCCCTAAACTTGGTCGTGACTTGTCACGACCTTTTTTTATCAATATTGGTAATAAAAACGTCGCTCACGCAACATTTAATTTTTACTGCAAATGAACCGCTTATCACCTCTTTTCTTTCAGTGTTGGTCTACCAAAGACCACAGCAAACGATATCAAGACAATAACCAGAGATGAGATTGAAACCATAAAAGTCCAACCAAATTCACTATGTACCATCCCAGAAAACATAGAGGCTAGAGCGACAAAACTAAATATACAAAAATCAGCAATTCCTTGAACCCTACCTCTTTCTTCTAGACTTGCGCTATCAGCAATGACCGAACTACCCCCCACAAATAAAAAATTCCACCCAACACCTAAAAATATTAATGTTGTCAAATAAAAATAAAAGTTTGTCCCCAATAGTGCAATAATACATGCAAGCACGAAGAAAAATATTCCGGCCCATAATATTTTTTGAACGCCAAACTTAGCTATAAGCAACCCAGAAAACAATGAAGGCGCAAACATTGCAACAACATGCCATTGAATTACGCGAGCATTGGCTTGGTGGGATAACTCACTTACTTCAACGACTTGGAGTGGGGTTGCTGTCATAAGAAATGTCATAAGGCAATAGCCTAAAGCAGCCGCTGTTAGTCCTGACAAAAAAGAGGGTATTTGAAAAAACTTAGTTATAGGTCTTCCTTTATGCTTTTGTCTCTTCAAAGGAGGCAAATCAAGACCCAAAATGATGGGAATAGC
>JAAXKA010000055.1 GCA_012269555.1 Alphaproteobacteria bacterium | reverse complement strand
TGCCTTGATAATAGTGGAAACATATCTGCCCACGAATTAAAAATTAATGCCTCGCATTATCTACCCGTGAATAAATTAAATATTCCCACAGGTAAGATTGATCCAGTATCAAATAGTCAATTTGATTTTCTTAACCCACGAAGTCTAGCAGAAATTGTAAAAGGCACAAATAAATCAATAGACCACAATTTTTGCTTAAATAACAAACGATCAACTCTTCGTGAGGCAGCTGTCCTTGTTAGTAAGTTGTCAAATATAAAATTGAGAGTTTTATCCACCGAAGCAGGTTTGCAGTTTTATACTGGGCATCATTTGTTAGATACTCCTCCTGGATATAGCAATCTTCCATACACACCTTTCAGTGGCTTGTGTCTAGAACCTCAAGGTTGGCCAGATGCTCCAAACAAAGAAAATTTTCCTTCAGTTTTTTTACCCGCTAATACGCTATACCAGCAAATCATCTGCTTTGAATTTACAACAAGCTGACAATATTTATTCGGAATTCTAGATATTAGAAAACTAGGATATAAGGATCTAAATTAATTTTATAAATTTTTAAGGTAAATACTAAGAGCGCCAGACAGTTCAGAAAAACAGACAATTCATATTTACAGACAAAAAAACAATGTCTTTTAGCAGGCTTTAATTTAATAACACTCACTTACTGACAGCTATTTATATGATTAACCAAGGGTTGGCATTTTAAATTCTGGGTTTTGGCGAAGCCCTGTCGGCCATCGTGTGGTTGTTGTTTTTATTCTCGTATAAAAACGCACTCCTTCCATTCCATGCATAGCGTGATCACCAAAAATTGATGACTTCCATCCACCAAAACTATGAAAAGCCATTGGAACTGGGATTGGAACATTCACTCCTACCATGCCAACCTCAACATCTTGCATGAAATTCCTTGCTATATCGCCATCACGAGTGAATATTGCTGTTCCGTTTGCATATTCATGACCATGAATTAGGTCTAATGCTTCTTGATACGAGTTCTTCCGAACAACAGACAAAACCGGACCAAAAATCTCTTCCCGATAACAGCTCATGTTTTCTTTTACATTATCTAGTAAAGTTCCACCGATGAAAAAACCGTTTTCATATCCTTGTTTATCTTGTTTAAAATTTCTTCCATCTACAACTACATCTGCACCCTCACTCTCTCCTGCATCAATATATCCAGCGACTTTCTCTAAATGTTGAGCTGTGACTAATGGGCCCATTTCTGAAGATGTATCCGTTGCTGGCCCGATTTTAAGCTCCTTAATTTTTGGCACTAATCTTTGCACAAGTGCGTCAGCCACCGCTTCAGTTACTGGCACAGCAACAGAAACTGCCATACATCGCTCACCAGCGGAGCCATACGCAGCACCCATTAAAGCATTTGTTGCCATTTCTAAATCTGCATCAGGCATAATAACCATATGGTTTTTAGCTCCTCCCAATGCTTGAACTCGTTTTCCCTTTGCTGTGCCCGTCGTATAGATATAATTTGCTATGGGTGTAGACCCTACAAAACTTATTGCCTTAACATCTTGGTGACTAATGAGCCTATCAACGGCTATTTTATCTCCTTGTATCACATTAAAGACACCATCTGGAAGTCCTGCCTCTTTAAGCCATTCTGCAATAAGTATTGAGGCTGAAGGGTCACGCTCTGATGGTTTGAGAACAAAACAATTTCCAGTTACAATAGCTACAGGAAACATCCACATTGGGACCATGGCAGGAAAATTAAATGGTGTGATGCCAACGCAAACACCTAAAGATTGTCGTATCATATGACTATCAACATCACTACCAACATTTTCAGAAAACTCACCTTTCATTAAAGTTGGTGCTGCAGTTGCAAATTCAACAACTTCTAAGCCTCTAGTAACCTCTCCAATTGCATCATCTATAGTTTTTCCATGCTCTGATGAAATAACTTCTGCAAGTTGGTTTAGTCTTTCCCAAAGAATGTTTTTGAATTTATCTAAAATACGTGCGCGTCTCAATACTGGGGTTTTTGACCACTCTGGCCAAGCTTCTTTTGCTGCTCTGACAGCATCATCCACATCATTCTCGCCAGCTAATATAACTGTTTTATCAGCATTACCTGTTGCAGGGTTAAAAACATCCTGACGCCTACTAGAATTACCGTTTACTATTTGACCGTTAATAAAATGAGCAATTTCTGACATAATTATTGTAGAACCCCTCTATCTGAAACATTATTATTTTAAATCTTATGCATTACTCTGATACAAATTTAAAGTAATTTTCCTCTTCATTGTCCACTATTTGATTGTGTTTAATTCTGTGTAAAAGTATTAAATAGAAATAACTTCGAAGAATTGTTTTTTAAACTTTAGGATAATTTAGAGTGAAACTTACAGAAGATAAGCTCATTTTTTGGGGCACCCGAGGAGGGTTACCGTCTGGCGAAATTACATCCGCCAAATACGGGCTTGCAACCTCATGTGTCGAATTGTCATTCTCAGACCGACACATTATTCTAGACGCAGGGAGCGGCATTTCTCTGTTTGGAAAACAAATTGACCTTAACGATAGAAAACCCATTGATATTTTAATTGGACATTATCATTATGACCATTTAATTGGTTTGCCATTTTTTCTGCCCTTATTTAATGGAAATCATACTGTTCGAATATTTCTTCCAGAACTTGAAGGAAAACATGGGATTGAAGCTATCGATAAACTCATATCGCCACCTCTTTTTCCTATAACAAGAGACATGTTTTCTGATAATGTAAGTTTTCATAGCTTTGTGCCAGGTGAGACACTTACATTAGGCTTACATGATACCATAGAGACTTCACTATTTCCCCATCCCGGACAAAATTGTGGATATCGATTGAACAGACGAGACAGAAATACGCTATGTTACATTTCTGATGTTGAAAACAATTCAGATTCCACTTTAGATGATGTAATAAAATTTATAAAAAACTGCAACCATCTCATAATAGATAGCTCTTACACAAAAGAGGAGAGCAAATCCAGAAAAGGATGGGGACATCTAAATCTTGATGATATCGAAATAATTGCTTCCCGTTTGCCGGGTGTGCAAATATATTTGTACCACCACGATATATTCAAAACTGACTCCCAAATAGAAATGGACTCACGCCAACTATTAAACGAATATAATAACGTCAAACTCGCAAAACAGCTTGATGTGGTAGA
>JAAXKA010000087.1:2854-3197 GCA_012269555.1 Alphaproteobacteria bacterium | reverse complement strand
GTTTAAGGCAAATGCCTCAGTATATTTAAGAGCGGAAGTACCCGGAAAAATAACAAATATAAATTTTTATGACGGGAAACTCGTAAAGCAAGGGGAGAGATTGATTAAGTTGGATGATTCTATCCCTCTAGCAGAGTTTTTGCAGGCTTCTGCAGAATATGAACTTGCAGAGAAAAATTATATAAGGGCAGAAAAATTAAGTAAAAGAGATTTTGTGAGTACGGGCGCTTTGGAAGATGCAAACGCAAAATTGGGTGTTGCTTATGCGAAAAAATTGTTAAGTGAAGCGAGGCTAAAGCAATATGTTATTCGATCCCCGTTCGATGGTATCGTTGGTTTAAGA
>JAAXKA010000087.1:0-2844 GCA_012269555.1 Alphaproteobacteria bacterium | reverse complement strand
TTTCGTTCAAGTTGGTCAAAAGATCCTTTTACTAGAGGATTTGAAACGTTTGAAATTTGACTTTAAAGTACCGGAAAAATATATCAACGATATAAAAGAGGGAAACGAGATAAAGATTTTTACTGAAATCAACGATCAGGCAATTACTGCTAAGGTGGATGTTTTGAATGTGAACGTGGAAAAAAATGGTAGATTTTTGCTAGTACGAAGTTTTATAAACAACTCAGATTTTTCTTTGAAATCGGGTATGTTTGGGAAGGTTTTACTTGAATTCAGAAAAAAAAATAAGGGTCTCACTGTGCCAGAAGTGGCTATTTTTTCAGAGCAATCAAGAAAGTTTGTTTGGAGAATTCAAGAGGGTAAGGCAGAAAAGGTAAAAATTGATACTGGGGTTAGAATCGGAGAGACTGTTGAAGTTTTAAATGGCCTGAATGTTCAAGATTCTGTAGTGACTAAGGGAAAGTTAAAATTACGAAAAACAGGTCAACCGGTAACTGTCCAAAATGGCGTAGAGAATTTAAATTGATCAGGTTAATTCAATGAAAATTTCTCACTTTTTCATTGAGAGGCCTGTATTTGCTTCCGTAATTTCTCTGATGATTATTTTTATTGGCCTTGTATCGTTACTGGATCTTTCAGTCAGAGAATATCCAAAAATTGATGAGCCTGTTGTAAGTGTGAGGACTGACTACAAAGGGGCCGCGCCGGAAATAATTGAATCCCAAATTACAAAACCTTTAGAAGACTCTATCGCGGGAATTGAGGGTATAAAAACTTTATCATCCGTTTCGAGACAAGGTAGATCAAATATTACTGTTAGGTTTAAAACATATAGAGACCCGGATGATGCAGCATCAGACGTGAGAGGTCGAGTTTCAAGAGTTCTGAACCGTTTGCCTTTCGAAGCGAAACCACCTCGAATATCTAAGGTTGAATCGGATGCCTCGCCTATTATGTGGATGACTTTAACAAGTGACGAAGTTCCATTGATGGATCTTAGTTTTATTGCTCAAAATGTAATCAAACCGCGAATTCAATCATTGCCTGGCGCAGCTGATGTAAGAATTTATGGGGATCGAAAATATGCTATGCGCATTTGGGTTGATGCTAACAAGGTAGCAGCTCACGATCTTACGGTTCAAGATATAGAAGAAGCAATACGAGAGCAGAATTTAGAGATTCCAGCAGGTAGGATTGAGACCCGTGGTAGAGAACTTTCCGTCATAGCAAGTACGGACCTTTCCAATCCCGACGAGTTTAGGAATATTATTGTTCCTATAGATGACGGTAGCAACTTTACTAGGCTAGGAGATCTTGCCACTGTTGAAATTGGTCCTGAGGATGAAAGAAGAGTAGCACGGTATAAGGGCAGACCATCAATAGCACTGGGAGTTATTAAGCAAGCAACCGCAAACCCGCTCGAGCTATCAAAAGCGGTCAATGAAAATATACCAAAAATACTTAGTGATTTGCCTTCAGATGTGAAGTTAGAAGTTGCAGCTGATTACTCAATTTTTATAGAACGTTCGATAGAAGCTGTTTTTAAAACTATTTTAGAAGCGATGATTTTAGTTTCTCTTGTAATAGTTGTTTCGCTGAAAAGCTTTAGGGCAGCATTTATTCCAATAATTACAATACCGATATCTCTTATAGGTACCTTTAGCTTACTGCTATTTTTTGGTTTTTCGATAAACACTCTTACTTTGCTGGCTATGGTTGTAGCAGTTGGTTTGGTAGTTGATGATGCTATTGTTGTATTAGAAAATACGGTGAGATACCTAGATAGAGGAGTATCTCCGATCGAAGCAGCTAAAAAGGCGATCTCGGAGGTAGGATTTGCTGTTGTTGCAATGACATTAACATTAGTTGCAGTGTTTATTCCTGTTATATTTTCTCCCGGAAGAATGGGGAGATTATTTGAGGAATTTGCATTGGCATTAGCAGGAGCAGTCTTGATTTCAGGATTTGTGGCTATTGTCTTAACACCTGTTATGTGTTCTTACATGTTACGTTCTAGGGTTGATAAAACTAGTGGGGAGTCAAAGGAAAAGTTGTTTAGGTCTGGAAAACAATACATTAAAAAAAATTTTTTTCTTCGTGCTCAAATCAGGTATAGCGCTGTACTTCGATGGTTGTTCAGGAGGCCTGCAACTGTGTACTTATCAACGATATTAATTCTTTGTTTAGGAGCCTTGGCATACATGGGTACGAAAAAAGAATTATCGCCAGTTGAAGACAGGGGTTTAATTGTCCTCGTATTTAATACACCAGAGGGAAGCTCGATTGAGTATACAAATAATAATTCTTTTGTATTGGAGGACTTATTAGCTGGGGTTGATGAATCAGATAAGTATTTTGTAATAGCCGGAAGTCCGACTGTAAACAAAGGAGCCGCATTTTTTCGCCCATTGCCATGGGAAAATCGCGAACGATCTGTTCAAGAAATAACTTCTGAGTTAAATAGAAAGTTGGCAGGTTTAACGGGGGTTCGCGCCTTCGCTATTCTTCCACCTGCATTTGGTCAACGAGCCCGTTCCAGGCCTATTCAAGTCGTGCTACTCTCTTCCGGTTCTGTTGAAGATATGGAAATACTGGGAAACAGGTTTGTAAATGAGTTGACGGAATCAGGATTATTTACCGGTATCGATTCTGATTTAATGCTTAACAAGCCGGAAGTAAGGCTCTCTATTAATCGAGATCTTGCGGCTGATCTTGGAGTGACAATTGAAGATTTAGGTAGAACGCTGGAGAGTATGTTGGGGGGAAGATTAGTCTCCCGATTTAGAAAGGAAAATTACCAGTATGAAGTTATAGTCCAACTTATTTCGGAAAGTAGATCTAACC
>JAAXKA010000031.1 GCA_012269555.1 Alphaproteobacteria bacterium | reverse complement strand
CGCCAATACTTGCTAACCTTCAAGACAAGGGATTTAAGGTTGCTCTTGTTACAGATGGAAGAATGTCCGGAGCATCTGGAAAAATTCCTGCAGCAATTCATGTATTTCCCGAAGCGGTCAATGGCGGTAATATTGGTCGCATTAAAAATGGTGATATTATTACTTTAGATGCAACCTCAGGAAAGCTTGAAGTTAAAGAAGAAATTTCAAACAGAGCTCCGTTCTCAACAGCCTCCAAGGCCAATCCAAACAGTTTTGGAAGATCGCTTTTTGCACAGATGAGAAGCCAATCTGCTAATGCCGAAGCTGGGGGTGGAATTAGTATTAATTTAGGACAGAATAAATGAGTATTTCAAAAATTTTATCATTAGGTCCAGTTATGCCTGTAATTGTAATAGAACAGGCTAATCACGCAATTCCATTAGGCGAGGCATTATTAACTGGAGGAATAAAAACAATTGAAATTACTTTACGAACGTCAGCAGCACTTAATGCTATAGAACAATTGGCAAAACATTTGCCTGAAATTTATGTTGGAGCTGGCACCATTCTTACCAAAGAGAATGCTACACAAGCGAAAAATTCTGGCGCCAAATTTTGTGTTAGCCCTGGAACTACGTCTTCCATTATTGATGCCTGTAATGAATGTAATATATCTTTATTACCTGGCGCCAGCACAGTCTCCGAAATGCTGACATTAAGTGAGGCAGGGTTTTCAGAAATAAAATTTTTTCCAGCATCTGCAGCCGGTGGAATACCATTTATAAAGTCACTGCTTAGTCCACTACCAAATTTGAAATTTTGCCCGACTGGAGGCATATCTTATGAGACAGCTTCAGGATGGCTATCGTTAGTAAATGTGAGTTGTGTGGGTGGAAGTTGGATAGCACCTGCAAAAGATATAAATGATCAAAACTTCTCAGAAATAACCGCCCGAGCAAAACAGGCAACTAAATTAGTTAATTAATAACATGCAGCTTACCGATAATCCATATTTCAAAATACTTATTAAAGAAGCTAAGGAAATTAGTTCTGTATCTCTAAACGATTTGATGAATCAAAAAAATCGAGTAGATGATTTTTGTTTTTCATTGGACCCTTTATGGGTAGATATGACCCGTCAATTCATCACACCCACAATCTTTGATAATCTAATCAAACTTGCAGAGGCTTCAGGAATTGAAGAAAAGTTTTCTAAGCTTGCAAACGGTGAACCAATTAATAAAACGGAAAATAGACCGGTACTTCACACAAAATTGCGCCAAAAAGAACGCTACAAATCTGCAGAATGGCAAAAACTTACTTCGTTTTGTGAGCAGGTCCGCTCAAATAAAAACATCCGTACAATTGTAAATATAGGTATTGGTGGATCAGACCTCGGACCTTCGATGGTTACAAGCGCTTTAAAACCTTTTCAAGGGAATCAAAATATCAGATTTGTATCAAATGTTGACCCAGCCGACTTAAATGATAATTTATTGGATTGCGACCCTAAGAGAACCTTTTTTCTCGTAACTTCTAAAACATTCACAACAGCAGAAACATTACAAAATGCTTCACTAGCAAGAAGCTGGTTAAAGCAAGCAAATGTTACCCCATTTAATCAAATGGCGGCAATTACAGCTGCCCCGCAAAAAGCTATAGACTGGGGTATATCAAAGGAAAAAATATTTGATTTTGCTGATGGCATTGGAGGCAGATACTCACTTTGGTCTTCTGTAGGCTTGCCCATTATGATAGCTATTGGAAATAAAAATTTTATATCATTTTTAGAGGGTGCTGCAGAAATTGATAAGCACGTTTTTAACACACCTATTCGTAATAATATTCCTGTAATATTGGCGCTATTAAGGATCTGGAATCGAAATTTCCTAAATATTCCTATGCATGGCATTATGCCTTATGACCAGCGTCTTTCAATGCTTCCTGCTTGGGCACAACAGTTAGAAATGGAGAGTAACGGGAAGTCTGTAGATATAAATAATGAAAAATTACAGGTTCCGGCGTCTCCACTAATTTGGGGTGAGCCTGGAACAAACGCACAGCACAGCTTTTTTCAATATCTTCACCAAGGACTGGAAAAACAAAGTTTAGATATTCTAATCCCTCGAAAAGCTATTGAGTGTTATCTACCTGAAGGTTGGAAAAAAAGTCACAAAACACTTATTTTTAATGCCTTGGCGCAGGCAGAAGCACTGGCGATTGGACAGGAAAACTTCGAGGAGCCTCACAGAAACTTTCAAGGGGGAAACGTATCAACCATAATTAGCTGGGATAAATCAGACCCTTATAATCTTGGGGGGCTACTAGCCTTATACGAACACGTTACAATTGCGAGCGGTTTTCTATGGGATATCAATAGCTTCGACCAATGGGGTGTGGAACTAGGAAAGCAAAAAGCAAAAGAACTTCAAAACCCAGAAAATTATGATGAATTCAGTCCCGCAGCAAGGCTATTTCTTAAACAATTAGGTTCTGGTAAATAAACAAGACACAAGAAGACAGACCTAATATGGTTTTTAAGAAAGAGCCGTAGTAATCTTAATCTAAGGAACTTAAAAACATGATAAAAAATTATTTTAAATTTTTAAAAATTTTACTATTGGCACAAATAATTGTTTTAGGTGGAAATAATTTGGCAATTGCCGAAGAGAACACTTACTTTCTAACTAGTAAATCGTTACTCACTTATTGCCAAAGTAATTTACCCGCAGAGGATGGGATTTGCCAGGGCTACCTTGCAGGTGTAACGGACAGTGTCTATTCAGGACATCTTTCAGATTTTATTTCAATTTGCGTACCAAAAGGTATAACTACTTCGGAACTAAAAGCGCTTTTTATTTCTTATGCAACAGAATATCCGGAGTTTTTTGATCGTGCTGCTGATGGTTTATTTACTGATGCTCTAGCATCAAAGTTCAGTTGTTAACTCATATTACCAAGATAAGCCAACAGAAAGTTTGCCCATATATTGATTAGCAGAGTTTGAAATACCCGCTGATATACTAAATGGAAGAGCACCATCAGCCCCTGGAGCATTTACTAAAAACATTGACCCTGCGAAATTCAAACCAAGCGCATTTTCTTGATTTTTTGTTGCTCCGCCAAGTTGCAAATGAAAGTTCTTACCTTTTTCTGGATTGCGCGTGTCTAGAGCAGCTGCCATTGCAGCAGATTGGTCAACGTAACGTCTGGTAGCAGCATGGTC
>JAAXKA010000018.1 GCA_012269555.1 Alphaproteobacteria bacterium | reverse complement strand
GCCTACTTCAGGAAAAATCCATCTCTTACCATCACTTAATTTTGAATGTTTTAATTTCTTTGCTGAGTTAATTATTGTTTCCCATTCGCATGATCTTAAATCAGACACTTTATGGCCATCTTTTTCAAACTGTTGAATAAATAACTCAGCCCAGAGGTTCGCTTTTTCTTTTGAGGACACAGCGTCTAGACCACCACTTTGACAAATTGCTTTTTGAAATAAGCCTTCATCTCCTGCTGCAATTTGAAGATTGCAACTCCAAGAACCTGCAGACTCACCAAAAATAGTAATATTATTTGGATCTCCACCAAAAGAAGAAATATTATCTTTTACCCACTTAATTGCATTCCTTTGGTCTATCAGCCCCTCATTACCTGATGAATTAACTTTTCCATTTGTAACATCATCAAGTCTCAGGAATCCAAGGGGACCTAGCCTATAGTTGATTGAAACTACTACAACTCCTCTATTAGCTAGGTTTTTCAAATCATACATAATGCTGCTTGAGCCACCGGTTACTAGTGCTCCACCATGTATCCAAATCATTACTGGCTTTTTAGCTTTAATATCTTTTGAACAAATATTTAAAGTTAAACAATCTTCAGATTGTTTTGACAATGAATTATCCTGAAAAAAACTTGTTCCTAACTGGCTTTGATCAACAAATCTTGTTTGAGGGGCTGAGTCTCCTTTTTCTATGGCTTTGAGACTTAACTCCTTTTCAAAAAGATAAGATTCATCCCATCTTTGCTCATATTTTGCATAGGGAATACCAAAGAATTGATGGCAGCTATCTTGAAGCAATCCCTCAAATTGACCAGCTTTGCATTCTACTAAACTCATTCTTTTTCTTAACTCCAGAAGTCATATTATATAACAATAGATTAAATCTAAAATTGTGAAATATAATATATAAGCGGGATGTAGCGCAGTCTGGTAGCGCACCACACTGGGGGTGTGGTGGTCGTCGGTTCAAATCCGGCCATCCCGACCATTAAGTCTGATTAAGATCTTTCTTAATTAGATCAGAAGGTTTAAAAATTAGCTTTTCCCTTCCTTTAATTTTATATTCTTTTTTGGTTTTAGGATTTCTACCAACTCGTTTAGGTGTTGATACTCTTGTAAAGGTGCCAAAACCTCTTATATTTAAGCTGCTTTTATCTTTAATAAAATAAATAAAATGTTCTAAAAGAGAAAGGCTTTCTTTTTTAGAAAGCCCTAATCTTTTTGAAATTATGCTTGTTAAAGCATTTTTAGTGACGGACACTAAACTTAGCTAGTGCTAGTTCCTGTACTTGTTCCAGTGCCTGTACTAGTTCCTGTACCTGTTCCAGTGCCTGTGCCTGTGCCTGTGCCTGTGCCTGTTCCAATTAAACCATCATCATCTGAATCAGTAACAGTCACTGTTATCACTTGTGTTGAAGTATTACCCAAGCCATCATCAGCTGTAACTGTTGCTGTATAGTCATAAGAAGTTGTATTTGCTGCTGGCGTTATAGCGAATGCCAAATCAGCTGCATTAGAACTTCTTCTAGTTACAGTCATTTCAGAGCCTGAGATTGTAAATGTTACATCTCCACTTGGATCATTAGCTCTTATTATACCAATAGCTGATTCACCCTCAGAGACAGTAAAGTTAGCAGATGTTAAAAATACTGGGCCACTAGTGTCACCAGATTCATCATAATCAACTGAAACTGTAACGGTTGTGCTTGTTGTGTTACCTAAGCCATCATCAGCTGTGACTGTTGCTGTATATGAATCTTTAGCTGCAAAATCTGCTGCGCTGGCAAGTGCTATATCTGCCGCATTGGTACTTCTTTGAGTCACCACTAATTCAGAACCTGAAACCGTGAATGTTACATCACCACTTGCATCATTGGCCCTTACAATACCCACTGAAGTAGATCCTTCAGTAACAGTGTATGGACCAGATGTTATAAATTCTGGAGAGGTATCGTCTTTACTAGATTCGTATGCAACTGATACTGTAATATCTTGAGAAGTAGTATTACCATTTCCATCATCAGCTGTAACTGTTGCTGTATATGAATCTTTTGTTTCAAAATCTGATGCACTGTTTAGTGAGATATCAGCAGCATTGGTGCTTCTTCTAGTAACCGCTAGCTCAGAACCTGAAATTGTAAATGTTACATCACCACTTAAATCATTAGCTCTAACAATACCAACAGTAGTCGTAGATTCTCCTATTGAATAGGATCCGTCTGTAAGGAAAGTTGGGGCAACAGTATCAACTACGTTAACCGTTCTTGTTGCTGTTCCTGTATTTCCTGAGGCATCAGTTGATGAATAAGTTATTGTATATGACCCAACTGTGTTGGTATCGACGGTTCCAGCTGAAGTGACAGTAACGGTACCAGAAAGATCAGTTGCAGTTGCTCCAGCATCTGTATAAGTTGCTCCAAGCTCAACTGTTGCAGGGTTATCACCAGTTACTGTAACCACAGGTGCTGTTGTATCAACAACATTAACAGTTCTTGTTGCAGTTGATGTATTTCCAGCTGCATCAGAGGCTGAGTATGATATTGTGTATGTTCCAACAGTATTGGTATCTACAGAGCCAGATGAAGTAACAGTTTCACCCCCATCAGAGGTAGCACCTGCATCAGTATAAGTTCCACCAAGCTCAACTGTTGCTGGATTGTCACCAAGAATTGTTATAACAGGAAAAACAGTGTCTGGAGGAGTGCTAGAATCTTCTGTTACGTTATCTAATAATACAATTCCGAGAGCAACTAAAACTTGCTCGATTATTGTTAGTTCCACGAGAAGGGATCTAAGCTCTCCAGAGGAAGTTGAAGCTCCCTCAGCTGTAGCACCTTCTTGCTCTAATTGTTCAATTTCTTTGATTATAGTGTTTCTTCTTTCTATTAACTGGTCTTGATCGAGAGTATTGATCCTTTCAGATATGGATAATAGTTGATCATCATTTAATGTAAAATCTTCAGCTATTACATGGGTATTTGTGGCAAGCAAAAGCGCCATAAATGCAGCTATTAGGCTTATTTTATTCATTTTTTGTCTCACTCCTCTTTACTGTGGGAACCTATTATTATGCACTTTACTCTAGAATGAATCAATTTTCTACAAATAAAGTTGATTTCAAGCAATTATTTAAAATATGCATAATTCCGATTATATACATTTCTGTGTAAAATTTAAGCATAAATACCTTTTCTTAATTGAAAGGCCTAAATTTA
>JAAXKA010000059.1 GCA_012269555.1 Alphaproteobacteria bacterium | reverse complement strand
TCTGTTTCTAATGGGTGAATAGTAGACATATCTATAATCAAACTATCTTTTGGCAATTTTGTTATTATGCCATCGGCTCCCAAAACAGCTTCTTTTGTTGCTTTGCCATTTGGAAGCATTGTAATTGCAAAGTTGGCATTTTTGGCTGCTTCAGCTGCAGAACTGGCTGCTTCACCTCCATTTTTAGTATGTGCATTCATAGCCATTTCAGATAAATCAAAACCGATAACTTGATGGCCATTTTTTATGAGGTTTCTTGCCATGCATAAACCCATAGTGCCTAAACCTACAAAGCCAATTGTTGCCATCAAAGATTCCTCCAATTTTTCATTCTCTGTTATTTTTGATTTAATTTTACATTGAGAGGTTAAAAACTCCTATTTAAGGATGCCACAAAAAAAGTAAGTGCAAAACCTCATGGGTTAAACAAGAAAAAACAGACGGATTGGCATGTGCATTAAACATTGCTTTCATTCCTTTTGGTTGGGAAACGCATGGAGAGAAGTTATGGATAAGTATAAAGAAGCAGCTGATTTACTAATGAACTGTGTAGGAGAGGGGAGTACGATAATGCAGCTTCCTAACACATTAATTCCATCCACTTTGAAAGAAGCATATACAGTGCAGGCTTATATCGAAACGCCAGATAATCCGCGGGTTGGCTGGAAGCTCGCTGCTACTAGTATAGCAGGGCAAAAACATATAGGTGTTTCCGGACCAATTGTTGGTCGAATAACGTCTAAAATGTCTCTAAGTTTGGGGCAATTTGTGTCAACAAAAGCGAATAATATGATGGTTGCTGAGCCTGAATTTGTATTTGTATTTAATCGGAGCATTGAACCAAGGGAGCGGTCTTATACGAAGGAAGAGGCGATGGAACTTATATCAGAATTAAAGCTTGGTTTGGAATTTCCAAATTCACGTTTCATTAAATTTGAAACTGCAGGCGAATTATCTTTAATTGCGGATAATGCCTGCGCTCATGAATTTATGCTTGGACCTACCGCTCCTGAAATTTGGCGAAATTTGGAACTCTCGGAACATAAAGTAGTTGGATGGATAGAAACAAAATCTAAATTTGAGGGCGTTGGTTCTAACGTTTTAGGTGGTCCAGTTAACGCTTTATTGTGGTTTCTTAATGAAGCTTCAAAAAGGAAGTTTGTTATAAGAGAGGGTGATTTCGTTACAACTGGCACTACCACTAAACCTATGCCATTTGAAATAGGCGATAAAATAATTGGTGATTTTGGAGAGCTTGGCGAAATTCGCTGTGAAATAGAAAATTATTGAAATATAAATGAATTTTATTGGTCCAACTTTTTAATTTTTTTAATTTTGATGAGTAGAAGTTATGGTTCAAAAGAAAAAGTTGGGCTGGTCATCCCTTGAAGTCAGCAAGTTATGTCTTGGCTCTATGACATGGGGTGAGCAAACAACACCAGAAGATGGTTGGCGTCAAATTGACACTGCACTCGCCAGTGGAATCAATTTTATTGATACAGCTGAGATGTATCCAACAAATCCGATGAGAGCTGAAACATCCGGTGATACAGAACGTGTAATAGGAGATTGGCCTGGTATAAAAGGTCGCCGCAGCGAACTTGTAATTGCTACTAAAGTAACAGGTGAGGGGCACAGTTTCGTGCGAGAAGGAGCACCTATAACAGCAAAAACAATAAGATTAGCAATTGAAAACTCTCTAAGGTCTCTAAACACAGACTATATTGATATATACCAGTTACATTGGCCCAATCGCGGCTCTTACATGTTTAGGAAAAACTGGTTCTATGATCCTAGTATGCAAGACAGCACAGCTTTTTTTGCACATGTTGAAGATGTACTTGATGAATTAGATAAGCAGGTAAGTGAAGGAAAAATACGTTATTTTGGCCTGTCAAATGAAAGCGCATGGGGCACTCATACTTGGCTGCAATCTGCTAAAAAAGGTAATAAACCAAGAGTTTTAACTATACAAAATGAATACAGCTTACTTTGTAGATTGTTTGATTTAGATTTAGCAGAGCTATGTCACCATGAACAAGTTGATCTTCTTGCATTTTCCCCTTTGGCAGCTGGTTTGTTGTCTGGAAAATATAAAGGGGGAACCCAAACACCTATAGCATCTCGTAAACTAGCTTCACCAGATCTTGGGGGGAGGATAACAGAACGCGTTTGGCCAGCTATTGATGCTTATTTTGATTTAGCGCGTCGTTATGGACTGGACCCAATTCACATGGCACTTTCTTGGGCGATGAGCAGGCCATTTATGGGTTCTGTCATTTTTGGCGCAACTTCACAAGGTCAGCTTGAGCATATTTTGTCAGGGGCCGAGCTTATGCTGAGTGATGAGTTAATAAAAGAAATTGATGTGGTCCATAAATCTCATCCTATGCCATTTTAATTTAAGGCGGTTAATTGTTATCATTAATGCAACTTTAATGAGATAAGAAAAATTAATGAACGTGGTTCGATTTATAATTGGAGCTTTTTTAGATTTGCCTAAGCAATTTAGGTTATCCTATTTGCCTCCATTGCTTGTTTATCTGGCAGCAGGCATTTCAGGTTTAACTGCAATTGTAGGGACATTTTTCATAAAAGATTATCTAAACCTTTCTGCAGCATTTCTTGCAGGACTTGGCTTTTGGGCGGGGCTTCCATGGGCATTGAAGATGCCTTTAGGGCATTTAGTTGACCTTATATGGAAGCACAAAAATTATATGGTTTATTTCGGTGCCTCAATAATTGCAGCAAGTTTGCTAATTATGCATGGATTGATAGGTCATACGCAAACCATGGCGACGATATTGCCAGTTGAAACTTGGTATGTTGTCAGCGTTATTCTCGCCCCAATTGGTTTTGTAGTTCAGGACGTGGTCGCTGATGCCATGACGGTAGAAGCAGTGCCAAAATATGAGATTGACGGGACTGCATTCTCTGAAAAAGATATAAAAACCATGCATACGACCATGCAAACGCTTGGTCGCTTTGCCATTATATCAGGCTCTATGCTCGTGGCTTTGATCAATGTTGTCATTTTCAGTGGAACTGAAACACTTAATGAGGAACAACGTGTTGCATTATACGCGGATGTTTATGTTTACGCTCTTGTGATCCCATTAGTTTCAGTTTTGGGAGTGTTTCTTGCAAAATTTCTCTCATACAGAACACAAAAAGCCGCCATCCTGCAAGAGAAAGATGCTCCAGCCAGTATACCCCATGAG
>JAAXKA010000157.1 GCA_012269555.1 Alphaproteobacteria bacterium | reverse complement strand
GTAACCGATAAAAATTATCAGGAGACTTTTTTGTATTGTCTTTTTTGTAAAGGCTATACATTGAAGACGATTGAGCCTTGTCGTCAAAATGAATATTTGCTCTTTGCAACTTGGGTTCAAATTTGCGAGCAGCAATGGCTTGGGTTATAAAATTGTCTGAGAATTCTACCCATGAAGGCATCTTATTAAATTTTTTTTCTAGAACTATTGAAAAATCGACAGAGGGTGGGGACGCTCTAAGGCAGAGATTATTTTTCTTTTTATTTTGCTGTTCATTCAGAACAACATCAAGGGTAACATGGTAAGTCTTGCCTTTTATTTCCTCTTTGACCACTCTGTATTCTTGAATTCCTAATTTAGAAGCCAAGTGTACTTGGTCTATCAAAACTTGGCCATTTTCAATGATAGAGAAGCTATCCAAAGTCTGTATGCCTTTGGAGGCTAAGTTTTGAAAGGCATTTTCTATTGCTCTGGTTCTATAGATATCTTTGTCTAATGTGGAAGTTATGAGTGCCACACCGTCAGTTCTGATTACATTTTCTGCTTGCAGGGTATTAGCTAGTAGAGTGCACGTAATCAGAACAATACTTCGAAAATATTTTAATGTTCTAGCCAACATTTATTTCAGATACTTTTTATAATAGTCCATTACGATAAGCTTTAATAAGTCTATCAACATGCGTCTGGCTTACAGCAAGCTCAACTTGGTATGTGTCACTCCCAGTCGGTTCAATTTTGACAGTACGAGCACCTATGACAGTTCCTCTCAGCGCCGCTCCTAGCTTATCAGAAGTCAATACCGCTTCTCCGATCGTCGTCTCACCTTGGATGTAAATACCATGTAATTGCTCAGTTAAATTTCTGTAAGCATCTAACTTGGCTGCTCTTATTGCCATAAGCCTTCTTTGGTTTAAACTTTTAGAGGGTTGAATCGCAATTGAAGAAAATCCAACTGCTGTAATGCTGGGTACGTAGTATTTTGACGTTTCAGCGGCCCTTCTCTCGTTCAGTAGTGCGCTCGAACTTTCTAGCGACTGATTACTGTCAAGTTGAGGCGATGGCGTAGCATTCTGGATGGTCAAAGGGTTCAAAAATTGTCCTTGAGGAGAACAGGCTCCCAGCATCACTAAAACACTTAGAGAAGTAAATTTAAAAAAGCTTTTTTTTGTAAACAACATATCAATATCCTATTTGCCGTTGTCATCATCGAGCAAATTCTATGCCATAGTGAATTTGATTGGGTTTAATCTTACTTTAACTCAAGGAGATTGGCCGATTTCATGAAGATCAGCCGTTATCAAATCAGGCTATGGCACAGTTTATGCTTATTATATTTAGATCTGAATTTATGGTAAAATTTTTTTAAAAAAACTATTTAAAATCATATACTTGTAATTCAAAATTTTGACAAATTGTAATTGTGGAAAGAATGATGCAAAGAGCTGAAAAACTAAATTTAAAAGCATTTTCACCAAACCTGGTAAATTATTTTTTGCCGTTTGGGATTATTGCTTTGGTAGCAATGTTGGTTCTTCCACTTCCAGTTGCTCTGCTTGATACGTTTTTTGTATTAAACATCACACTATCATTGTTGATTTTGATGGTTGCTCTTCACACACAGCGCCCGCTCGATTTTTCTTCTTTTCCAAATTTGCTTTTGATAGCCACGGTATTGCGCCTAGGGCTAAATGTTGCCTCTACCAGAATAGTTTTGAAAGATGGTCACACAGGTCCAGATGCGGCCGGGCAAGTTATTGAAGCTTTTGGCGAGTTTATAGTCTCTGGTAATTATGCTGTTGGTCTATTTGTCTTCTCAATCTTAGTAATCATTAACCTAGTGGTGATTACAAAAGGTGCTGGTCGGGTTTCAGAAGTTTCCGCACGTTTCACCTTAGACGCCTTACCCGGAAAGCAAATGGCAATAGATGCGGATCTTAATGCAGGAATTCTAACCCCAGAGGAAGCGAAAGATAGAAGAGCAGAAGTGGCCAAAGAGGCAGATTTCTACGGCTCGATGGATGGTGCTTCCAAATTTGTAAAGGGCGACGCAATTGCGAGCATATTAATTTTATTGGTAAATGTTGTTGGTGGTTTAATTATCGGTCTACTGCAGCATAATTTACCAATAGGTGAGGCAGCAGAGGCTTATATACTCTTAGCCATTGGTGATGGACTGGTAGCCAATATCCCCTCATTACTACTATCAATTGCAACTGCCATCATCGTGACTCGTGTATCATCCGCTCACAATATGTCCGAGCATATTTCTACGCAGATTAACCTTTCTGCGGCGTGGATCCCAACTTCGCTAGTTGTACTAGCGCTTGGTTTGGTGCCTGGCATGCCTAACAAGTTATTCATTCTTTTTGCGGCACTAGCAGCAGGTCTTGCCTTTTATTCAAGAAGGAAAGAATTAGCGGCTCCGACTGATGAAGAAGAGAAAGAAGATGCAAGTACTGAGGAAAATGAAAATGAGTTTGACGTAAGCGCGGTAAAAGACGACGCAAAAATCTCATTGAATATAGGCTTTGGCTTAGTCACTCTTGTTTCGCAATCGGATGATAATAGCCTTGTGCCAAGTGTAACGAAGTTAAGGAAAGAGACATCTAAGAGATTAGGTTTCGTGGTGCCTGGCATAAGAATAAGAGATGATATTGATTTGGAGCCGTCACAATATCAAATTAAGATCGGTGAAAAAATTGTAGCTGATGACACGGTATATTATGATAAAATTTTAGCCATTCCTGGCGACGATGTTAAATTTGAATTGAATGGAATTAAGGTAAAAGAACCGGCTTTTGGCGTTGATGCAATTTGGATAGAGCCAGAACTCGATAAAGATGCTCAGGCCAAGGGGTATGTAACGATTGATCCAACCTCAGTTTTGATTACACACGTGGGACAGATTTTAATGAATAGTGCCTCTGAATTGTTGGGCCAGGATGAGGTGCAGGCCTTATTGGATGATTTGGAATTGTCACAACCCAACTTAGTTCAGACAGTGGTACCAAAAATTGTACCCCTACACCAATTAACGAAAATACTTCAGAACTTATTGAAAGAGGCCGTTCCAATTTCTGATTTACATGTTGTCGTCAGCGAATTAGCTGCATTGAATGTTCAAAAAATGGCCAATGATGATATATCAGAAGCTATTAGGCCAAAATTAGTGCCATTGCTCATTCAGCGGTTAACAAAGTTTAAAGAAACTCTACCTCTTTTGACACTTGCAC
>JAAXKA010000123.1 GCA_012269555.1 Alphaproteobacteria bacterium | reverse complement strand
ATTGTTTAGAAATGCAGTATTTTCGGCTAGCTGTGATTTGAATCCACAAGAACTTCTATATTGTTTAAATGATTTAGAGGCTAAAATTGGGCGGATTAGAACTTCAAGAAATGAAGCCAGAGTATTAGATTTAGATATATTGGATTTTAATTCTGAATGTATTAATTTAGAAAATCTTATTATACCACACCCTAGAATGCACGAGCGTGCATTTGTATTGATTCCATTAAATGAAATCAATGGTGAATATATCCATCCAGTTTTACAAGAACCGATTTCATCCCTAATAAAGCGTTTGCCAGCAGAACAAGATATATTTAAAATTTAATATTCGTTAAATTTTAAATATATAAAAAAATGCCTCTCCTAATTACTTAGCGCGTTAAACATTATCTTGCAAATTTAATGATATTATTATAAAAAATGCCGTGAATATTCTGATTGTAAAGGAAAAAAATATGGCACGAGTAACTGTGGAAGATTGCATTGAAAAGATTCCTAACCGTTTTGAGTTAGTTTTAACAGCGGGTCAAAGAGCACGTGCAATTCAAAAAGGTGAAATTTTAACAATTGATAGGGATAATGATAAAAATCCCGTTGTTGCATTGCGAGAAATCGCAGCGGAAACAATTGATAAAATTAGAGTGCAAGACGCAATTATAAGGGGCCTACAACGGTTAAATGATCGTGAGGAAGAAGTGCTGGCAGACGATGCTTCTGATGAAGCTCGAAACGAAATGGAGTCACTCTCTTCACAATATGAAGCTGATTTGTACGGCGAACAGTCAGGTATGCAGGTCGGTCATTCTAACGATATCGACTCAACCGGCTTCCAAGATGTTGACATTAACCTTCTTAAAAGCGACGATTAATATAAGAAAAAATATATCACTCATTTTGGGGTGTTGAAATGGTAGCTTCTGCTATTGTTGCAAATAAGACTATTGAGGATGCTTTTAGCAGCCTCATTAATCGTATAAGGTCTTATAACCCCTTTGTAGACTTAAAAAGACTAAATGCTGCCTATGATACTGGCAAAAAAGCCCATAATGGCCAATTTAGAGCTTCGGGTGAAGCATACTTTTCTCATCCTATAGCTGTTGGCTATTTACTTGCAGACATGCATCTGGATACAGAAACGATTATAACCGCTTTGCTTCATGATACAGTAGAAGATTGTGATATAACTTTGCAGGATATCTCAGAACAGTTTGGTAATCAAATTGCAAATTTGGTGGATGGGGTTACAAAGTTAAGCCAAATTGAAAATCAGTCGCCAGACAAGAGACAAGCTGAAAATTTTCGTAAACTTATGGTTGCAATTAGTCAGGACATAAGAGTTTTACTGGTAAAGTTAGCAGATAGATTGCACAATATGCAAACTATAGAATCTATAGATAGTTTGGAAAAAAAAGAACGTATTGCAAAAGAAACTTTGGAAATTTTTGTTCCATTGGCAGAGAGATTAGGCATAACCCAATTTCAAACTGAATTAGAAGATACATCTTTTAAAATTTTATATCCTGAGATGAGAGAGTCTATTCAGAACAGACTTGAATTTTTGGCGGCCGAATCCGAAAATATCTTCCCAAGAATTTGTCAGGAACTACAATCGTTAATTGCGGATTCAGGTATAGAATGTCAAGTATCTGGAAGACGCAAGACAGCATATTCAATTTGGCGTAAAATGCAGCATCGCCAGGTTTCAATGGACCAACTTGCGGACATTATGGCTTTTAGAATAATTGTTCCAAATATTTCACAGTGTTATGAAGCCCTAGGGATTGTTCACACAAGATATCCCATGGTAATGGGCAGAATGAAAGATTATATTTCTACCCCTAAGAGGAATGGTTATCGGTCTATTCATACAGGTGTTATTGGCCCTCTTAACAGACGTATAGAAATTCAAATAAGAACTGCAGAAATGCATGATTTAGCCGAGCGAGGAGTTGCTGCCCATTGGGATTATAAAACTGGACGCTCTGAAAAATCAGAGGTTTCATTTGGCTGGGTTCAGGAGTTAATAAGTTTAATCGAAATGAATAGTGGGCCAGATGAGTTTTTAGAAAATACAAAAATGGATATGTACGCTGACCAAGTTTTTTGTTTTACCCCAAGAGGTGATTTAATTGGGTTGCCCGCTGGAGCAACTGCCATAGATTTTGCATTTGCTGTGCATTCTAAAGTTGGGAGACATTGTTGTGGGGTAGAAATCAATGGTAAAAATAGACAA
This sequence comes from Alphaproteobacteria bacterium, assembly GCA_012269555.1. Taxonomy (GTDB): domain Bacteria; phylum Pseudomonadota; class Alphaproteobacteria; order Puniceispirillales; family Puniceispirillaceae; genus UBA5951. The sequence continues at coordinate 10,863 of JAAXKA010000123.1, read as the reverse complement.
TTAGCATCTGAACTTAATAATGGAGATCAGGTTTTAATTAAAACAGATACTCAAGCGAAGCCTAAAGCTGAATGGGAAGAGTTCGTGGCTACTGGTAGAGCCCGCTCTGCAATAAGGCGATTTATACGGGAAGAACATCTTGCAGAATTTAGCCGTGTTGGAAGGGCCCTATTAGAGAAAGAATATCGGTTTCATAATGTACCACTTCGGGAGACGGCCATTAAAGCATCTCTAAATTCCTTTAAAGTTTCAAAAACCGAGGAACTGTTTTCATTAATAGCAGAGGGTAAAATTAGTGTTTCGGAGGTAATGAATAGATTGAATCCAGAACTTGGAAAGTCAGAAAAATCCGCTAAGATTCCTAAAAGAAATAAAAGTAAAACAAATAAAGAACGCTCTGATACTTTTAATATTAGTGGTATGAATCCTGGAATGGCTTTGCATATTGCAAATTGCTGTCATCCAGTACCTGGCGATAAAATTATTGGTATTTTAACTACTGGTAAGGGTCTTACAATACATTCTAGGGAATGCCTAACACTTACCAAATACACGGATGTACCTGAATTATGGGTTAAGGTTGATTGGAAGCGTAACGACAAAAAGCGCTTTGTTGGACGAATTAGAGTAATACTTCTAAATGAAGCAGGAGCTCTAGCAGCGCTCTCTGCTATAATCGCACAACAGGCTGGAAATATTTCATATATGCAGATTACGAAGAGAACATCAGATTTTTTTACATTATTTCTAGATGTTGAGGTGGTTAATTTAGCACAATTAAAGTCAATCATAACCGTTGTTAGGTCTAGCCAATTCGTTGAATCTGTTGAACGTATAATGATTCAGTAAATTGTTTATAATGGGACTGTTATATGTTGTTTAAACGCAGAAAACCACTATCGATAATTGATAAATTGTCTCACTTTCTTCGTCCCCAAAAAGGTTACAGTAGGGCGATCGAGTATCTTAAAAAACGCTTTTACAGAATGACTGAGTCAAATTATTCTATGGCAATGGGTTTTACTTGTGGTGCGATGCTAAGTTTTACCCCATTTGTTGGGTTTCATTTTATTATAGCTGGTTTTATTGCATATTTGATAAATGCAAGTATTTTTATGGCAGCGATAGGTACACTGGTTGGTAATCCTTGGACCTTTCCAATAATGTGGTGGGGTAGTCTTGAACTTGGTAAATGGGTGTTGGGCTATGACTCCTCTGTTCAAATCGGACAAACATTTGGGATGGAGTCAATTTTTTATGATATTTATTCAATAATGATACCGTGGATGCTAGGGTCCCTCTTGATATCAATAATTTTGGGTCCTCCAATATTTTTTTTAATGTACTGGTTATTTAGAATTTTGCGTGAGCGATTTTATAAAAAATTGGATGCTAAGAGAGATATTTCCAAACTTTAATTTTTTAAGCTAATAGTGAATAAAAAATATTAAAAAAAAAATTTATAAATTAAAAAATTTGATAAGTTATTTACTAGAAGTTTTTGGATCATTTCATAATTAGTATTATTGGAGCCTTTAAATGAAAGAAATTCGATTAGGTGTGAATATCGATCATGTGGCAACACTGAGAAATGCTCGTGGAGGAATTCATCCAGACCCAATTCGTGCAGCTAAGATTGCAGAGGTTGCAGGAGCGGATGGAATCACTGTTCATTTAAGAGAAGATAGACGTCATATCAGAGATGAGGATGTAAAAAATATTATTAAAAAGACTATTCTTCCGGTTAATTTGGAACTAGCAGGAAATCAGCAAATGATCGAGATAGCATGTGCCTTAGAACCAAATGCTGTCTGTATTGTGCCGGAAAATAGACAAGAGGTCACTACAGAGGGTGGTCTTTCTGTGTCAGGCCAAGAGGCCAGGTTGGCGCCCTTCATCGAGAAATTGAAAAGAAAAAAAATAAAGGTTTCTTTATTTATAGATCCAAAAGTTCAGGAAATAGAAGCGGCTGCGAATATTGGAGCAGATATTGTTGAATTTCATACTGGCCGTTATTGTGATGCAGAAGAACATAATAAAGAGAAGGAATTAACCTTTTTGGTTCAAGCCGCAAATGTTGCTAATAACTATGGAATAGAAGTTCATGCAGGGCATGGTTTGAATTTTGACAATGTCGTGCAAATATCAAAAATTAAACAGATTAAAGAATTGAATATTGGTCATTTTATTATTGGTGAGGCCATTTTCTTAGGTCTTGAAACCACAATACAAGAAATACGTCGTATTATATCACATGCTAGAAAAACTGCATTGTTAAGAGAAATAACTTGATTCTAGGAATAGGTACAGATCTGTGCAGCATTGAGCGCATAACGCATGTGAGAAATCAATTCCCAATTAGATTTGAAGCAAAAATTCTTACCAAAAAAGAGCAAAAAGAGCTTTTTTATCGCTCAGACAAAAATGCTTATATTGCTAAGCGATTTGCTGCTAAAGAAGCAATTTATAAAGCTTTTAGCTTTATTAAGCAGAATAGTATTAGTTGGCAGGAATTAGAGATTCTGAATGATGCAAGAAGTGGAGCTCCTGTGGTGTCCATTCAAGGAAATTGTCTTGAAAAATTCAACGCGTATTTGGGGAAAGGATATAAGGGTATTATTCATATTTCCTTAACAGACGAATATCCATATGCTATGGCCTATGTCATAATTGAAAAAATTAACGAGAACTAATCTAAACTCTTTTTCAAACTAGGAAAAAATTAATGGCTAACAGAAAGCAAAATTATAAGGCGTCAAATTTAGCATCAAGCAGAAAAAATTCTGGAATTTCTGAAACACTAAAGACAATTTTTTTTGCAGGTTTAATCGCATTGACATTTCGCTCTCTGGTGGCAGAGCCTTTTAATATTCCATCTGGTTCAATGATTCCCACATTGCTGGTCGGCGATTACCTGTTTGTTTCAAAATATTCTTACGGTTATACAAAATACTCATTTCCGTTTGCGGCAGTACCAATTAGAGAAAGAGTTTTTTCAAGTTATCCACAACGAGGAGATGTTGTAGTTTTTAGATTACCTTCGGATGTCTCCATTGATTATATAAAGAGGGTAATCGGCCTTCCAGGTGACAGAATACAGGTTATTGACGGTATTTTACATATTAATGGGAAACAAGTCTTGAGACGGCAAATTGGAGAAGTTGACGTATTAAGTGGTATATCTAAAATACGGGCTGTTTTGTATGAAGAGATATTACCGAATGGCCATAAACACGTGATTCAGGAATTAAGAGATGATTTATCTTTTGATAACACGCCAGAGTTCAAAGTTCCCAAAGGCCATCTTTTCATGATGGGTGATAATAGAGATAATTCAAGAGATAGTAGGAGTCAGGCAGTTGGTTTTGTACCTATTGAAAACTTAATTGGCCGGGCTGAATTTTTGTTTTTCAGTCATAACAATACTTCTAGCCTTTTTGAATTTTGGAAATGGCCATTTGCGATAAGATATGACAGGATTGGCAAAGGTATTTATTGATGGAAGTTGCTAAAGTCGATAAGCTACAAACGATCCTCGGATATAAATTTAAAAATATATCTCTTTTGCACCAGGCCCTATCTCATCGAAGTATTTTTTCCAATGATTTATCGTATGAGCGTCTTGAATTTTTGGGAGATAGAGTTCTTGGTTTAATACTAGCAAAACATCTTTTTGTAGAATTTAAAAGTGATGACCAAGGAGCTCTTACAAAACGTTTTCACGCACAAGCAAAACAATCAAATTTAAGCGAAATAGCCATAAAAATTGGCTTACATAATTTTATTCTTGCGGAAAAAGGAATTGACCTTATCTCTCAACCCTCAATTTTAGCGGATGTTGTGGAGTCTCTGATTGCCGGTCTATATCTAGACGGAGGATTAGAAACAGCTGAAAACTTCATATTAAAACATTGGGATTGGCATGGACAAGTACCAGAGGATACATTACATAATCCAAAATCTGCATTGCAGGAATGGTCAGAAGCAAATGGACTAGGCTTACCTGTATATGAGGTCATAAAAAAGACTGGTCCAGATCATTTGGCGAGTTTTACTACAAGAGTAATGATCGAGGGTTACGGTCCTTCTATTGGCACTGGCTCATCAAAAAAACTGTCAGAACAAGATGCTGCAAAACAACTAATATCTTTTCTCACCAAACAGAATACTAATTAAAATATGACCATAGAAAGCCAATTCTTCTCAAACCAAAAAACCAGATCAGGTTTTGTGGCCATCATTGGTGCGCCAAATGCTGGAAAATCTACATTAATGAATTTCATAGTAGGAGCCAAAGTATCTATTGTTACGCCGAAGGTTCAAACGACCAGAACAAGAATAAAAGGAATAGCAATGGTCGGTGATTCTCAAATTATTTTTATTGATACGCCCGGTATATTTGCTCCAAAACGAAGATTAGATAGGGCCATGGTAAATGCTGCTTGGCAGGGGACTGATGAAGCAGATATTATATTGTTGCTTCATGATAGTGCTCGTTCTTCTTCTGATGAGGAAACAGCAAATATCATTAATAGGATAGAAAATATTCAACGAGAATTCCCAAATCGGAAATTTGCTCTAATCTTGAATAAAATAGATCTTGTTAAGCCAGAAAACCTGCTTGGCAAGGCATCAAAGCTGTCTAAGATTATTAACTTTGAAAAAATATTTATGATATCTGCGAAAAAAGGAAAGGGTGTTAAAGACCTTGTGAGATGGCTTGCAGAGCAAATGCCGCAAAGTCCATTTTTGTTTGATCCCAACGACTTATCAGATATGCCTCAGAGACAACTTGCATCCGAAATATTAAGAGAAAAATTATTTATTAATTTGCATCAAGAGTTACCATATCAGCTTACTGTTGAAACAGATAGTTGGCTAGAAAAAGAGGATGGTAGTGCTGAAATTCATATCAGTATTTACGTTGCAAGAGAGGGACATCGTGGTATTATATTGGGTAAAAAAGGGCAAACTATGGGGCGAATTGGAAAGGCTGCAAGACTTGAGCTAGAAAACATGTTTGAACGAAGAATTCATTTGTTCACACATGTTAAATTCCGTAAAGATTGGATGAATGATCCTGAGAGATATCTAAATTGGGAACTTGAATTTGATGCCTGAATGGCAAGATGAGGGTATTATTCTAAGTAACAGACCATATGGTGAACTGCATAGTGTTGCTTCTATCCTAACAAAAACACATGGTCGTCATGCCGGATTAGTCCAAGCTGGGCAATCTAGAAAGAGACTTTCTGCTTTACAACCTGGCTGTGTTGTAGGGTTGGAGTGGCGAGCAAGACTGGAGGGACAACTAGGCACATTCAAGGTTGAGCTCTCAAAAAATTATTCTGCCTTGTTAATAGATACACCAATGCGCCTCTCCGCCTTATCAAGTCTTTGTAGTTTACTAGAAATTACCCTCCCTGAGCGTGAGCCTCAAGAAAAACTATGGGATGCATCAAAAGCGCTATTGGACATTTTATCGCTTAGTGAAAACGAGAATGAATGGCTATCATTTTTTATTAAGTGGGAATTAGGGTTATTGCGTGAATTGGGGTTTGCACTGAAGCTGCAATGTTGTGGTGTAACAGGCTCAACTAATGAACTTGCATATGTTAGCCCAAAGACCGGAAGCGCAATTAGCAAGAGTGCAGCAGGAGTCTATGCAGATAGATTACTGGTTTTGCCAATGTGTCTCGGAGGACATACCAAAACCAAAGAGGAATTTACAGCTGGAATGAAAATTACTGGGCATTTTTTGAAAAAACACATATTTAATACTATTAATAGAAAATTACCCACCCCCCGCATAAGACTCGCAAATATGGTAGAGTCTTTAAATTTATGACACTACATATTGTATTATACTAGGGATAAAGTTAATAAGATAAAATGTCAGACTTCAAAAACTTGATTACAGATGAAACTAGTACGTTCGTAACCACTGAATTTACTTCAGCATTATCAGATCGCTATTTAGCCTATGCTTTATCTACTATTACATCTCGTTCGTTACCTGATGTAAGAGATGGTTTAAAACCTGTTCATCGGAGATTATTATTTGCCATGCAACAGCTTAAACTTGACCCCGAAAAATCATTTAAAAAATCAGCTCGTGTAGTTGGTGATGTTATTGGTAAATATCATCCTCATGGCGATAGTGCTATATACGATGCAATGGTGAGATTGGCGCAAGAATTTGCAATGAGATATCCGCTAGTTGATGGACAGGGAAATTTTGGTAATATTGACGGTGATAACGCAGCAGCTATGCGATATACTGAAGCTCGTCTTACTAAAGTATCTAGACTTCTCCTTAATGGCATTGATGAAAATGCGGTTGATTTTAGGCAGACATATGATGGTGAGTCAGAAGAACCTGTTTTATTACCTGCCGCTTTTCCAAATCTACTCGCAAATGGAGCTCAGGGTATTGCAGTTGGAATGGCAACCAGTATCCCACCACATAATATAATTGAGCTCGTTGAGGCTGCAAAACATCTTGTCAAGCATCCCGGTTCATCAATTGAAACATTAATGAACTTTGTAAAAGGACCTGATTTTCCGACTGGGGGTGTTTTAGTAGAGCCGGAGAATTCAATATTGTCTGCTTATAAGACAGGAAAAGGAAGCTTTAGACTGAGAGCAAGCTATGAGGTTGAAAAAGAAAAAAATGGCCTATGGCGTATAATTGTAACACAAATACCTTTTCAAATTCAAAAGTCTCGTCTTATCGAAAAACTTGCAGACGCATTACAACAAAAAAAATTGCCTATGCTCCACGATATTAGAGACGAGTCGGCGGAAGATATAAGGATTTTATTAGAACCAAAATCTAGAAGACTATCACCTGAGGCTGTAATGGAAAGCTTGTTCCATGTCACAGACCTAGAGATAAGAATACCATTAAACCTCAATGTGTTAGATTCTAATAGCAAGCCAAATGTTATAAGTTTAAAAGAAGCATTGCAACAATGGCTTTCTCATAGGAAAGATGTACTATTACGCCAATCTCAGTTTAGATTAGATAAGATCCAGAAACGATTAGAAATTATTGAAGGCTATTTAATCGTATTTTTGAATTTAGATGAGGTTATTGAGATTATAAGAGAGGATGAGCATCCGCGTAATAAATTGATGTATCGATTTTCGTTAACCGAATTTCAAGCAAATACAGTCCTTGACATGCGACTTCGCTCTCTTCGGAGACTTGAAGAAGAGGGACTAAAAAGCGAGCAGGAAACCCTAAAACAAGAGCAAGATGAATTATTTTTCCTTCAAAATAATGAGGAAACTCAATGGCAGAAAATATTAGTTGAGTTGAATAAATTAAAATCTGATTTCGTAAATAGTGATACGAGAATGACTCAGATAAGTGTTCTACCGGAAATAGATTTTAATCCTATGGATATGCTAGTTGAAAAAGAGCCCATCACAGTCATTTGCTCCGAAAAGGGTTGGATTAGAGCTATGAAAGGGCACTTAGATTTAGGAGCAGATTATAAATTTAAGGAGGGAGATGGACCAAAGTTTATTTTACATTCAGAATCAACAAGCAAATTGCTTTTATTTAGTGATAATGGTCGTTTTTATACACTGGGGTGCGACACATTGCCAAAAGGTCGCGGTTTTGGTGAACCCATAAATCTTTTTATTGATTTGCCAACAGAGCATTCAATTGTCTCCATTCTTAAATCAGATGTTGAGCAATTATTGCTTGTCTCAAATAAAGGATATGGGTTGCGCATTCAAACTTCAAACGTGATAGCGCAAACAAAAAGCGGCAAACAAATCTTGAATCTTAAATCAGACGAGAGAGCTCAAATTTGTGTGCCAGTCGAAACAGATATGTTAGCGAGTATAGGAAAAAATAGAAAATTACTCATATTTCCAGTATCTGAAGTGCCTCTAATAAATAGGGGTAGAGGTGTGATTCTACAACGATTTAAGGAGGGTGATTTAGCAGATTTGACGCTTTTTGATAGTAAAATAGGTCTAACTTGGAAAACAAATGGCAATAGAACTCGCCATCTAACAGATTACGAGTTTTGGAGAGGAAAAAGAGGTGCTGCTGGAAAGTTACCACCAAATGGGTTTCCAAGACCGGCAAGATTCACTTAAACTCAAAAAATGTCCTAATCTTTTTCTATCCAATGACCGTCAACATAAAGTTCATAAGGTTTAAAACGAGCTTTATAAGCCATTTTTTGACTATTTTTTACTAAATATCCTAAATACAGCCATTTTTTTAAATATGATTTAGTCAACTTAATTGCATCGATTATAAGGAAAGTTCCAAGAGACTGTTGCTCAAGTCTTGGGTCAAAAAAACTGTAAACAGCACTCAACCCATCTCTTTGATTATCCATTAAAAGGCAAGCAACTAAATCATTATCCTCATCCCTATATTTTATTAAAAATGTATCAATGGGAGAATTGTGGATCATTGAATGAAAATCAAATTGAGACATTGTTGCCATTTGACCATCATTATGCCGTGATTTTAGGTATGTTTTGAAAAGATTAAAAGCCTCTTCGTCTGCATCTTTATTATCGAAGGACATTTGTAAATGATTGTTTTTTCTTAATATTCGTTTCAAACTTTTTGATAAAACGAAATTTTGTGCGTCAACTCTTATCGGTATACATGAATTACAATCAATACATACAGGCTTATAAACCCAGTTTTCAACTCGCCTGAAACCGCTTTCTGCTAACTGGTCATGTAATTGAGGCACTTCGGAAATATCTGCTGCTAGTCTTTGCTCCTCTCTATTTTGAAGATATGCACATTCATGACTTCTAGTTATCCTAAGATTGAGGAGTTTATTATTAAATTTAATTTTCGTTTGTTCCATATTTAAATTTATCCGCCAATCTTTTTGGATTTGCAAAATATTTTTTAAACACACAAGTTTTTAAATAGATTATAAATAGCCCCGAAGGTTTATATAATTTTGAATTTCTCATCTAACAATTGAACTTCAAAGCCATTATTTTTTAGACTTGATAAAATTTCATTTGCGTGTTCTGAGTCTCTTGTTTCAATAACGACATCTATTTTGGCAAGCTTAGCAGGGACGTTATAAAATAATCTTTGGTGATATACCTCTATTATGTTGCCGTGGTTTGAGCTAATTGAGTGGGCAATTTTTGCTAGCATGCCTGGTTCATCGCTAATGCCAATGCGAATCCTGATAAGTCTTCCATCTGAAATAAGTGCTCTATTGAGTATGGTTCCTAGCAAGCGAGAATCGATATTTCCACCACAGATAACTGTACCAACCTTTTTATTCTTGAAGGTTTCATGCGAAGCATAAATTGCTGCTAGGCCGGCAGCACCTGCACCCTCTGCAATGATGCTTTGATGCTCTATAAGAGCACTAATAGCCCATTCAATTTGTTGCTCATTCACCAAAATAATTTTATCTACTAGTTCCTTAACAATAGGCTTTGTAAGTTCCCCAGGAGTTTTAACAGCAATTCCTTCTGCTAAAGTGTCCCCACCCGATTGTTGGTTTAATCCAGCAAGTGATCGGCTCATCGAAGGATAGAGTTCACTTTCAACACCTATAATTTTTATATCAGGATTAATAGATTTAGCTGCTATGCTGATGCCAGATATCAAACCACCCCCACCGATTGGGATAACAAGATAGTCGAGATTGGGGACCTCGTCCATTATTTCTAGTCCAATTGTGCCTTGACCAGTAATTATATGAGGGTCATCAAATGGATGGACCAGCTGAAATCCATTTTCATTTATGAGTCGCTCGACTGTAAGTTTTGATTCATCTAAAGTTCTTCCAGTCAAAATAATTTCTGCTCCGTAAGCTTTTGTTTTAGAGATTTTTGTAAATGGTGTTTTTTCTGGCATAACGATAATTGATTTTATTCCTTGTTGCTGGGAACGAAAAGCCACTGCTTGCGCATGGTTACCGGCGGACATCGTAATAACTCCAATTTTTTTATTTTTTTCATCGAGTTCGTGGAGCGCTATGAACGCACCTCTAGATTTGAAAGAAGAGGTAAATTGCAAATTCTCTAGTTTTAGATAAAGAGAGCTCTCTAATAAGTTAGATAATGAATGAGCAAATATAGTAGGAGTCGAGAGAATATTACCTGAAAGCTTTTTAGAAGACTGTTTGATACGATTTATATTTATACCGTGAAAATCCGGTTTGGCCATACTCATTTAGCACTCCTTTATGCTGGATTATCTAAGAGAAAAGTATTAGCTCAACTTGTGATATCCGATGTACGACCATTAACAGGCAATTTACGATAGCTTTTAGCTAAAATATGCCATCTTTTAGTTTTTTAGCAATTTTAGGCGCAAAATATGTAAAAATTGCTGTAGCTCCTGCACGTTTAATTCCTATAAGAGACTCTTTTAAAACATCATCTTCTGAAAGCCATCCATTTTTAATGGCAGCAATTAGCATACTATATTCCCCCGATACTTGATAAGCAAAGCAAGGAATTTGGAACTTTTTACTGATTTGATTAACAATATCCAGATAAGGCATCGCAGGTTTGACCATTATAATATCGGCACCCTCATTAATATCCAGAGATATTTCAGAAATTGCTTCTAAACTATTCCTTGGATCCATCTGATAGGTAGTTTTTCCTTTACTTCCAAGCAACAAACCCGCGCCAACAGCATCTCTAAATGGGCCATAAAACGCAGAAGCATACTTTGCCGCATAGGATAAAATAATCGTATCAACAAAGCCGTTATTTTCGAATGCGGTACGTATTTTTCCAATTCGCCCATCCATCATATCTGACGGGGCAACGATATCACAGCCTACTTCCGCTAGAGTTAACGCTTGTTTGACTAAATTATCATTTGTCTTA
>JAAXKA010000229.1:23164-39447 GCA_012269555.1 Alphaproteobacteria bacterium | reverse complement strand
CAGCATGCGATGAGAGAACTAAATAATGGAACATTTATAAAAACGGGTGCAAAAGGTCTAGGTTTTTAGCCTGATAAGTTCGAAGAAAGAGTGACAATACGCAGAATTTATGCGTAAAGCATCTAAAGGTGTTTGGTTAAGGCCTCTGGGACTGCAGATATCCATAATTCATCTAATTTTTGCATTTGCTTCCGTTCAATAAGGTTTGACACCTTCCAATAACGGCCACTTAGGACAAAATAACCTAGTTCTGTCTCAAGTTTCAAAGCTGTTTTAACAGCTTTTTCGTTGAGAATAAGCAATTCTGATGGTAACCCACTTCGGGTCTCATTTGCCCGTGGAAATATAAGGCGAGAGGATAAGTTTGATAAATTTACGGTCTCACAGCCTTGTTGCAAAGCAAAAACATAAAATCTTGCTGCACATGCCTCCAAAGATGTTAAGGATATATCATCTCGCAGAGGATCTGGGTCTCCGGAGCCATAAAAATGAGTTGGGCCACTTTTAGGGTAGATCATATCGCATCCCATAAATGCGATTTGTTTAGGTTTGTAATAATGTAATATCCAGTATGCTGCCGTGAATGCCATTGTCCCACCAGCATAAATAAATCCACCATATTTATTTTGAGCAGGTACAAACTGTTTTTCATCAATGAGTTGCTGACCTTTTTTAATTTTCTTTGGGAGACGCTCTGGCAATAAATCATGGGGATAAATCAAATCATCCCAGTCATCTCGAACTTGCCAAGCATTATTTATTGCGGATATTTTATCAAAATTTTTTCTATCCCACTCTCTTGCTATAATGCTATTTGGGGCAGAACCGATAAGTAAAACTCTGGTCATACTATTTCTCTTATAAGGTTTTCATGTAAAATAAATTGGCATTATAATTTTATACATTCTGAAATTACTTATCTAATGGAATTTAACATACTATGTTGGCAGGGAGGACGCTGATGTGTATAATTTTAACGTTACAAAGTTTTTAATATAATAGTTATAGCATCATTTTTGATAGAGTGTTTATAAATTTATGCTTAAAATATTAACTATTAAATTTTGAGATAGTTGCAAAGATCTTATTAGGAAGTAATAATTAATGACAAAGGCAAGAAAAGGTATTTACGCCGCTGCGATATCCCCATTTACAGAGGATTATCGACTTGATTGTTCAAAATTAGTGAATTACTGTTTGTATTTACTTAATGATGGTGGTTGTGATGGTGTAGCACCAATAGGCACAACCGGGGAAGGTGCATCGGTTTCTATTGATGATCGGTTGAAACTTCCAAAATTATTTTTTAAAGCAAATATTCCTGCTGATCGAGTAATTATCGGAACTGGAAATCCATCTACACCTGACGCTGCACGACTATCGAAAGCAGCTTTGGAGTATGGATATGTCAATCAACTGGTGCTACCACCATTTTACTATAAATCTGTCGGTGATGACGGTCTGTATGATTATTTTTCATATATGATTAAAACAATTAACTCAGAAAACTTACGTATTTACCTTTATCATTTTCCTCAAGTTTCTATGGTCCCAATCTCAGTTGACTTGGTATTGCGGTTAAAAAATGAATTTGGACCAATTATTGCTGGTCTTAAGGATTCATCCGGAGATTTTTCCCAATCTCTAGCTTTTACAACGGCTACTGGCGGAATTAATCAAGATTTTGACGTTTACCCATCTTCTGAAGCCTTTTATTTTAAAGGAATCCAAGCTGGGTGTGCGGGTATTATTTCTGGGTCCACTAATGTTTTTGCAACACTTGTGCAAGCTGCAATAAATTCGCCTGAAGGACCAGAAAGCAACGAATTTAAAAAAGTGATTGAAGCGCGAAGTTTTGCAGGTGAGTTTAATTTAATGGCAGCGATGAAAGCCGCTGAGGCTAAAAGGACTGCTGATGAAACTTGGGAGAGATTAGCGCCACCACTCCAAAAACTTAATAAAGAAGATAAACAAAAGCTTTATGACGGTTTATCAAAAATATTTGCTTAAAAAGAGGAAATAAATATGGATGGAAATTCAAGAAACGTGAGTAAAAAAAGTGATCATATCGAAACATCACAAAACCCTGTTGATTTTGAGGATTGGCCAGAAGAACTAGTTAAAGAAATGAGACAAAGTCATAACAACGGGTGCGTCGGTTCTGTGTTAGTTTCTGAAACTTCTAAAGTCAGGGTTTGGCATTTAAGATTACCACCAGGTTATCGTTGCCCATTCCACAGACATGTAAATCCTTATTTTTGGAGCTCTCATAATGATGGACGCGCTAGAAATTATTTTTCCTCTGGGGTTATAAAAGAGGTAAATCATTTTGCTGGTGAAACTAGACATTTTTACTATGGTGAAGACGAATATATGCTTCATTCCGTTGAAAATATCGGTGAGACTGAATTATTATTTACTACAGTTGAATTCATTGATGGTGAAAATGCACCACTCGATATACCTGACAGCTACCGTTTAAAAGAGCCTTCCATATAAAATTTTAGATGCCAATAATACCATTAAAACGGGGAAAATAAATGTCTGAGGTTTCATATTCATCTGATATGCCTGTGCCAAAAAAAATGAATGCTTGGGTTCTCAAAAACCCTGAAGAACTGGTTCAAATTATAAAACCAGTTCCAGTCCCAGGAAAAGCAGAGGTACTAGTTCGTATTGATGCAATAGCAATTTGTGCAACAGACTTGGAGGTGATTAAATATGGAACACCAGCCTTGATAGAGGGAGGGGAACCCTTCAATAAAAATTTTACTCCTGGGCATGAATATATGGGGACAGTCGCTGCGCTAGGGCCAGGTGTTGATGAATTTGAAATTGGCGATAGGGTAACAGTGGAGATTCATGCCGGCTGTGGACAATGTAAAAGATGTCGCTCAGGTATGTATACGTCCTGCCATAATTACGGGCTCAATTATGGGAATGTAAATAAAGGTCATCGAGCTAATGGATTCACCTCACAAGGTGGGTTTTGCCAATATGCTATTAATAATATTAATACCATGATAAAAGTGCCCGATAGCATGAGTGATGAAGTGGCAACCCTAGTTGTTACGGCGGGCACTTCTATGTATGGGCTAACCGAATTAGGTGGACTAGTTGCAGGTGAGAGTGTTGTAGTAATTGGGCCTGGCCCTATTGGATTACTTGCAGTGGCCGTTGCAAAATCACTTGGGGCGTCTCCCGTCATATTAATTGGGACAAGAGAAAACAGACTTAAAATTGGACAGAAGCTTGGCGCCGATATTATTTTGAATGCAAAAGAGGTAGATGTTGAACACGAAGTAAAGGCAATAACAGGTAAAGGTGCCGATTATATTATAGATTGCGCAGGCTCTGAAGAAACAGTTAATCAAGCTATTCATATGGCAAATAGGGGGGGGAAAGTATGCTTGGCTGCCTTTCCTAAAAATCCAGTGAATTTTGACATAGGACACCTAGCTGTTAATAACATATATCTATATGGAATTCGTGGTGAGGGTAAGTCCGCAACTCACCGTGCTATGGCTTTTATGGCAGAGAGAAGGTTTGACCCTGGTCTTGTGCATACACATACATTTGATATGAATGACCTGCCTGAAGCTATTCGCTATGCAAAAGAAAGAGTGGATGATGCGATAAAAGTTGTGGTAACAAACAGCTATTAGTTCATCATATTCACTTTTTAACTAATGATTTATTTTGTAAATTCGCCTGCTTCTAGAATTACTAGTTCGTTTTCACCAACCCCATTCTTCCTGTGCTTGGCAGCGTTTTGATATTCGTCAGAGGCCCAACATTTTTCTGCTGCTTCCAGCGATGGAAACTCTATTACAACAAATCTCTCAAATTTTTCTGGCCCTTCAAGAATTTTAAATTTTCCTCCTCGACCTAATACTTTGCCACCATGAGCCCCAATTATTTTAGGCACCTGGTCTGTGTATCGTTTGTATGCAATTGGGTCATTAATTTTTGCGCGAGCAAGCCAATAAGCAGGCATAAGTATCTCCTGAATATCTAAAATAAATCACTACGATATTTGTTAAACATCAATTTACAATTAGTTACAACTAATAATGAAAATAGTAAACTTCTTACTTTTATTGAGAATTGCTACCATCATTTAATAATTTAGCCTTAAAGCTAAAATCTGATAGGTATTTTTGTCTCCAATAAAACGAAATTACTTATTTTTTACACTTTTTTTTGTGTTAATTTAAATTCAGGTAGTTGGGTGCTAGCAAAACATTATTGAAAATAATATGGGAAATTATCAAATGCAGTTTGAAACGATAGTTACAGAAATTGATGAGTGCATCATGCTTATTACTCTTAATCGTCATAAAACACTCAATGCTTTAAATCAAAAGATGGCTGAAGAGATAATTTCTGCATTGCGTGAGGCAGATAAAAATGAAGAGGTTGGTTGTATAATTATTACAGGCTCTGAAAAAGCATTTGCAGCTGGAGCAGATATTAAGGAGATGAGAGAATATTCCTTTTCTGAGATGTATCGGCTTGATTGGTTCGGAGAATGGGATGGGATTAGCCAGATTCGTAAGCCTATTATTGCAGTAGTTTCAGGATATGCACTCGGTGGGGGATGTGAGTTGGCTTTAATGTGTGATTTCATACTTGCTTCCAAAACGGCTAAGTTTGGTCAACCAGAAATATCGCTGGGTATTATGCCTGGCATTGGTGGAAGTCAGCGTTTAACCAGAATAATTGGAAAATCAAAAGCCATGGAAATGTGCTTGACAGGAAGGCTTATGGATGCAGACGAAGCAGAGAAAACAGGGATGGTTGCACGGATTTTTACACAAGAAACACTATTAGATGAAGCAAAAGAGATAGCCAAAAAGATTGCAAGTTTTTCAAAACCAGCTGTTCAGATGGCAAAAGAGTCAATCAATAGGGCTTATGAGACAAGCTTATCAGAGGGACTTCGCTTTGAGCGCAGATTATTTCATGCAATGTTTTCTACTGCTGACCAGAAAGAGGGCATGTCGGCATTTATAGAAAAAAGAGAAGCAAACTTTACAAACAAATAATTAATTTAAAAAAATACATATATATTCATTAAAAATTAACTAATATCTTCACTCAAAATAGTCATCTGGACATGGTAGCAAATATCTCCATCCTCATCATCTTTAAAAACGATACCTAATGTTTCTCCATCAATAATGAATTCAACTGAGTCATCTGTTTCTTCTCTTGATTTCAGTTTAATATCAGCCCTACGAAATTTTGTTGTTAAAAAATTTTGTACTCTTTGGATTTCTTCTGGATGCATATTTTATTTCTTTTTTTATAAAATGAGAGGTTTAATAAATGAGGAATATAATGAATGATTTAATATTTAATGTCCAGCCATTGAGATATTCTCTTTTAACTTATAATATTAATTTTAAATTTTTACATGTGACGTGTAAGTTGTCCTTTGTGATTAGGCCAATTAGGACGAGTTGAGATGTTATCTGTGTTATTGCATTTTCTGCATCGCAATTTATATCCAATTTTTGGAACAGGATAGTTTTTACCTAATTTATCCATAATTTTTTTCGTTCCAATCACATTGTTATGGCCACAATTGTTACACCAGCAAAAAATGTCTAGATTTTCGACTGAAAGGTCATGCAATGTCATAGCAGTTGACATTGATGTGTTATGATTTTGTAAATTTTGTTTTTTAAATAATTTCACCATTAAATTTAGTTCCTATCCGAAAAATTTGTAAAAATAAGTAATATGTTCCTTTTTTGTTCTATAATAATTCAGGATTTTTATAAATATAAGTCTACATAATATGTTAGATTAAGAAATTATCAAAATTCTAGTGCTTTATATTCGAACAATTAGGTGTCGAAAATCTAATATTAACGGGCATAGATAAGTTTAGGTAGGTTATTTAAATAGTTGATAACTCTCTTCAGAGAATTGGATTTAAGTAACGTTTTGTGTCTTCCATGCAATAAAAATAAAGGATTTGAGTCGGTGCGTAATTTTCTCTTTTCAATAATTAAAACAGGGGTTTCATTGGCGTGTTTATAAATTGAAAAAGATGCTGCCTCAGATGAATGGTCAAGTGCATAATCACGCCAATCTCCAAGTGCTACTTTTGCAGAATATGTTGATAAAATAATCGATAATTCTGTTCGACTAAAATAATAAGGTTTTTTAAAAGTTTTTGAGTAAAATACATTTTTCATTAATTAAAAGTGTACAAATAAAAATTAATTATTCAAGATAATCCGTGTATTTTTTTAAGGTAATTTACAATGTCATATGCACAAATAGTATTTGTTGTGGTATCAATACTGAATTTAATTTAACCATTTTGAATACAGGAAAGGCTAGGTTGGTTCATGGCTGATATTTTTGACGAAATTGAGGAAGATTTACGCCGTGATAGGATGGCATTATTGTGGCAACGGTATGGCAACTATATACTCGGATTTGCTATCTTAATAATCGTTGGAGTTGCTGGCAATCAAGGTTATGATTATTGGAAAAATTCAAGAGCGCAATCAGCAGGAGATATGTTTTTTGAAGCAGTTATAGCTGAAAATTCTCTTGATGCGATGAGTGCTGTTTCAAAAGAATTGCCAGAAGGTTATGAAATGCTCTCTAGATTTAGGATGGCCGCTTTGTTTTCAGAAGAGGGTAAGCAAGCAGAAGCAGAAAAATCCTATCTTTTGCTTAGCGAGGATCCTTCAATTGATTCATTTTATCAGCAAATAGCGCTGTTATTATCTGTAATGAATGCTCCTGAAACTGCAAATAAGGAAGAACTTATCAATAGAATTTCCTCTCTTTCTGAATTTGCTGGTCCATTGCAAGGGTTGGCGTTAGAGACAAGTTCTGGCTTATATCTCGAACTCAACCAACCGGGTAAAGCGCTATCTTTTCTTAAACGAGCCTCGGAACTTACAGATATACCGCCGGATTTGAGACAACGTATCTCACAATCGTTATTGATTCTCGATTTTAAATATGATGATAAATCAACAAGTAAATCAGAGTAACCATAACTATGCGACTACTTATTAATTTGATAATTTTTTTGGGAGGCTCTGTATTACTATTATCTTGCTCTAATAACAGCAATATTTTATCGGGAGAAAGACAGTCTATATTACCTAATTTTGCTGATATTTCTATAAATCCAGATGCAGCTAATGAGATTGATCTGAGTTTAAATAAAACATTGAAAACAGATGCCTCTCATGCGGGTGGAAATGAAAGGCATTCGGGTGGTAATTTATCTTTATCATTCCCATTAACCTTAAGTTGGTCTGCTCGTATAAAGGGTATTAAGGATGAAACAATAGACTTACCGCAGCCAATCATTTCATCTGGCCGTGTTTTCGCGTTAGATGGCAATAGTGAGCTTTATGCTTTTGATTTGGAGACTGGTAAATTATTGTGGTCTCATATATTAGATCCAAAAGCTGATGAGCATATACCAGGAATTATAGGAGGCATTGCCTATCGTGATAATATGGTGGTTGCACATTCTGGCAGAAACTCTTTATATGCTCTAGATGCCAATACAGGCGATTTGATTTGGCGGAAAAGTGTAGACGAAAGTCTGAGAGGGGGTCCGACATTAACCGAACTTAACAGTGTAATTGTGACTGATTTAGATGGTAGGGTATATGTTTTTACTCTATCAAATGGAATGTTACTTTGGCAGCGAGCTGGTTTCCCAGTTGACACAGTAGTTTATGGAGCGTCTTCTCCGGCTTTATTTGAACAAAAGATAATCGTTAGCGGACAAGCTGGTGAAATAGCCGTTTATGATTTGCTATCCGGTGATTTGAACTGGGCAGACTCTCTTGCAAGTTTTAATCCCAGGACACCTTTAGAACGATTAAGCGATATCCGAGCATTTGCCTCTACAGATGATAAAAATGCGTATTTTATAAGTCAATCTGGTCGAATGAGTGCGTTCGATGTTAATCTAGGATATGAGATTTGGGATACACCAATTAGCGGTATTGAAATGCCCTGGGTTGCTGGACAAAGTTTGTTTGTAGTTACAATCGATGGTAGGCTTATTTGTATTCGAAAATCTGATGGTGCTGTGCGTTGGGTAACTGAATTGCCAGGTGCAATTCCCGAAGGGGTTGCAGCTACTCAAGATTTACCACGATACATTGGACCAATTATTGCTAATGGGGAAGTATTAACCATACATAAATCAGGCGAATTGTTTAGATTCAAAGCACTATCGGGTGAACTGATTTCAAAATCTAAATTAACCTCCCAAATAACAACACCGCTGCAGATAGGTGACCAACATCTTGTTGCCTTATCACGAGATGGAACCATTCGGGTTTTTAATTAGACTATGGCTTTTACTATAGCTATTGCTGGAAGGCCAAATGTTGGAAAATCAACCCTATTTAATAGATTGACGAAAACTAAACATGCTATTGTTAGCGATGAACCTGGTGTCACTCGTGATAGACGTGAAGGCGAGGCAGCATTAGCTGCTATGAAGTTTAGATTGATTGATACAGCGGGAGTCGAAAAATCAAAGAGCGGTAGTTTACAGGATAGAATGTATCAACAGTCGCAAGTAGCGATTGAAACAGCCGATATTACCTTAATGCTAATTGATGCGAGAACTGGAATTTTGTCAGATGATGTTTATTTCGCAGGTCTCTTAAGAAAATCTGGTGTGCCTGTTATACTTTTAGCTAATAAATGTGAGGGTAAAAAGGGTGATGAGGCACTAGCAGAGTCTTGGAAGCTTGGATTAGGCGCTCCTGTTCCTATTTCCGCAGAGCATGGTGAAGGTCTTATCGATTTATATGAATCCATCCTTTCTCTTGCAAAAGATTTAGGAAGAAAAGAAGAGCTTTTTGACGATAGTTCTGCACATCAGAAGCCTAGAATATTTAATGTATCGTCTAATTTAGGTTCCGATATTTCAAACCATGAGGATGCTCATAGAAGCATGCAATTATTAGAAGATGCCGAGCAAAATCAAACTATTCGGCTTGCAGTAGTTGGAAGACCAAATATGGGAAAGTCAACTCTTATAAATACGCTGTTAGGCGAAAGCAGGTTGTTAACAGGACCCGAAGCGGGAATAACCCGAGACTCAATAATGGTACCATTTGTTTTTAATAAAAATCATTACGAAATTGTTGACACCGCAGGTATAAGACGTTCCGCAAGGATTACAGAAAAAATTGAAAAATTAATGGTAAATGATGCGCAGAGGGCTATTCAATTTGCAAAAGTTTGTATTTTAATGTTCGATGCTCGCCAACCGCCACATAAACAAGATATGACAATTGCAAGGCATATAGCAGATGAGGGAAGAGCGATGATAATAGCTGCAAATATGTGGGATGATGTAGAAGATAAATCACTATCTATTAGGCAAATAACTGATAGAATTCAAACATCTCTTGCCCAATTAAGAGGAATTCCTGTAGTACCAATTTCCGGTCTATATGGCAAAGGTCTAGAAAGATTATTTGAGGCTGTGCAGACCATTCATTCTATTTGGCAGACGAGAATTTCTACTGCAAAGTTAAATAGATGGTTGGAGATAATGCTAGAAGCCCATCCGCCACCACTTGTACAGGGAAGACGCCTTAGAATTCGCTATATGACACAAATAAAATCAAGACCGCCAACCTTTGCTTTATTTGTTTCTCGCCCCGCAGATTTACCAGAATCTTATCTTAGATATTTGATTGGTGGATTGCGAGATGAATTTATGTTAACAGGAGTTCCTGTGAGAATGATATTAAGGAAAGGAAAAAATCCCTACGCATAGAAAACACTTTTTGAACTAGCAAATTAAGGTTACAGATTTAATAATTTTTTCAATAAAATCAGTTAATTTGCTTACTGCTTCGCTACTTATTGTGTAATTCTCTTTTAAATACAAATCCCTATTTATTTCTATTTGCACTGCATGTCTATTTTCATTGGGTTTACCATGACACTCTGTAATAAAACCGCCAGCATATGGTGTGTTAATTGAGAAAGTAAAACCAAATTGATTTATGACCTTTATAATTAAATTAGTAAATTCCATGGAGGCACTGAGACCATTAAAATTACCTATCACTATATCTGGTAATTTTGGTGATGATTGGGGCATCGAATGAATGTCTAGCAATAATGTTTTAGTGAACAATTTTTGTGCTTGACTAACAGTTTGAGATATCAATTGATGATAGGGTTTATGCCAATAATTTATTCGCTCTTGAATAGCTGACATAGGCAAAGCTTTTTTATATAATGGGTTACGCCTAGAAGATAGGCGAGGTGTTACGCCATATCCTGAATTTATGTATCTTTGCCATCTATTTTTTGGGATAGGTTCATTTCGATTGTCGGCATTTGACAACAATTTTGGATCAAGCGCTGTTTCTGGCCTATTTACGTCTATAATTGCTCGACTGCAGTTTGCTATAATTGCACATTGCTCTAAATCGATTAAAGGAAAAATAATAATATCAGAACCAACATCTTCTAGAGTACGCATTTCCTTTAAGTCTGCATACTCAACCATCTTAGCAGGATAAAAATTTCCCCCATGAGGAACTGATAAAATAACAGGAGAGTTCAAATTTTCACCTCCTAATTTTTGTGGGTTTAGGAGGGTTGGATCTTCTACAGCAAAGGCATCTAAAGAGGGTGTTCTGAAAACATCATCGAATAAAAAATTGTTGGCGCTAAATGACATAGACTGAATTTACTCATAAATTAGAAAAAACTTAAGTATTTTTTGAATTTGTTAACTCATTCTTAAGGTATTTGTTTTACACAGTATCTTTTGAATTTACTCTGAATACTATTCTTGACAGGAGTTAAACAGGTGTTTAGTACAAACTGGTTATAAAAATTTGGAGCGTTAGCTCAGCGGGAGAGCACCACGTTGACATCGTGGGGGTCACTGGTTCAATCCCAGTACGCTCCACCATAAATTTTTTAGTTATTCTGATAAAGATGAGAGAATTAAAGACATACTATTTGTCTTTAAGTTCCTCATTATACTCATTGTGATATTTCAGGTATTTATCATACTCGACCTGGTATCTGTCACCTAGTATTGATAATCTTCTATTCCATTCCATTAATTCATGAACTTCACATTGATGATTAAAATTTATATTGATACCGTCACCCTCTGTCGTGAGCACATAACTTGTTTTATTTAAACGGAACCAAAATATTTGTCCTGAGAAAATAATTTTCCATTCTACATAATCTGATTTATCATAATAGTTACCAAGCGGCTCTATATTCGATAAAACTTTATTATCAGTGACAATAAATTTATAGCTTGAAACTTCGCCGTTATTGAATGAATAACCATAATTATACCCATCCTCCATAAAGCATATTACGCCACTCCTATTCATGTCCGCGAATAAGTCATTTGTCATTATCAAACATAGAAAAAAGGCAAATAGCGTTTTTAAGCTGTATTCAACAATGGATTGCATATTCTAATCCCGTTCGTAATTAAATCTGTCGATCATTTTTCCTCTAAAACTTGTAGTTTTATTTTCAATTTTTTCGCTCCATTTTTTTTCAATTTCACTCCAAATTTCAATACAGTTTTTAGCTGCGATACTATCTTTATATTCAAAAATATGACTAAGCTGAAATTTATTTTGTTCGCTTAATATTTTACATGTCGTGTATCTAGTCAGTCCCATTTGCTGAAATCTTGGCATGAATTCATTTTTTATTTTATCCCATCTCATGACGCTAAGTTCTAATTCATTTTCTGTTTTAAAGGTTTGGATGGTGACGTTAATTTGCATTTCTTTTCCTTTTGTTATTGAATTTAAATTACACACATGAACTTAGTAAAAAAGCTGCAAATGGTTGTTTAATCTTAAAAAATTACTAAAATATATCTTTTTACTCTATCTTCATAACGAAAGGATTAATTTTAATTCACTTGATTGGTTTTAGTTGAAGAAAACTCCTTTTGCCAAAAATCGGACAACCAAATAAGGTAGTCAGTCATTTTTGTTGGATCTAAGAAGAGTGATTTTTGTATTTTATCTATTTCGCCAGTATCTTCTAAATCCACATCTAAAGAGTCATTTATTCTATTTATCATATTGAACATAGCGCATAGGATAGTCATTTCCGCGATTTGTTTTCCGGTAAAATTATTTTGTAATTCCTTGAAGAGTAAATTATTTTGGGCAGCTTGGTTTAGTGTGACTGCTTCTGCCCATTTAAGTGCGAGTATTTCCTTTTTTTCAAAAAGTGGAGATTCAGAAAATTCATTTAAAGAAATAGCTTTGATTTGTGCATCAGTAATCCCTGCCGCTTTTCCGAGTGAGGTATTGTGTGCATAACAATATTTGCAACCATTTGTATGACTTGTTTTAATTACGATTAGCTCTTTAATTTTTCCACTAATGCTTGTTCCTTCCCATTCTCTCTGAGCAAGCGCATTAATTGGTAAAAAAGCCATTGCAAGCAGAGGTGAATTACTGAGCGTTTTATAAAAATTTGGCACTCTTCCGAGTAAGTCCTCTACAGCAGAATAAAATTCCTTAAATTTTGGTGTAATTGTTTCTTTTTGAATTTTGTCTATTCTTGTCATTTGATTTTTTCTCTTTTTATTTGGAGTCTACTTTTTTACCATCTTTATAATTACCTGAAATTTCTTGATTAATTCTTCCATCTCTCAGATAGTATTGCCACTCGCCATCTTCTCTATCCTCTAAATAATTACCTTTACCCATAAGTTGGCCATTAGTGTAAAACAAAAGCCACAACCCATTTTTTTTACCATTGTTATACTCACCCTTATTTTTAAGCTGGCCAGTTATCCAAAATTCTAGCCATTGTCCTTGTTTTTTACCCTCAGAAACTAAACCTTGTTGGATACCCTCCAATTCCCCACTGAACGGCATGTCACTAAACTTTAGATAAAACATACCTTCTCTTTGCACGAGGTCATCTATCGTTTCTGATTTAGATATTGATACTATACCCCCTAAAAAGAAGGTAATTAAAAGAGTAAAAACCAAAATTTTTATTATTAAATACATAACTAGTCCTTGATGAAAACAAATATATAGTGCTCAATCTAAAGAGTATTAGTCAACGAATATCCAATTCTTAAAATCTTTTAAAAAATTATTATGAAGCTCAGATTATTCATTCCCCTTAAAGAATTACTAATGTGAAGCTAGGCTGGCATCACAGGGCAGGAAAAAAGGTATTTTAAATGAAATTAGGTTTTTTCACGCGTCCAGTTCATCCAATAGGTAAAAACTGGCAACAAAGTTTAAATGAAGACAGACAGGCAATTTTGCTTGCAGATGAGTTACAATTTGTTGAGGCATATGCAGGTGAGCATCTTTCAGATAGTGCAGAAAACATAACATCATGCGGAATGTTCATGGCATCTCTTGCCTATCAAACTAAACAAATACGACTTGGGACAGGAACTGTTAACATACCAAATTTGCATCCTGTTCATATTGCAGGGCAGGTCGCAATGCTTGACCATATGCTTAATGGACGGTTTAATTTTGGGATATCTCCCGGTGGTCTCATATCAGATGCAGAATTATTTGGTACTTTAAATCAAGATCGTGCTGAAATGTTTTTAGAGGGCATAAATATGGTATTGGAAATTTGGCAAAGTGAACCACCTTACAATATCTCCGGCAAATATTGGCAGGTCTCTACAGAGTCCACAATGATGAAAGAAATTGGTCAGGGCATTATGACTAAGCCTTTGCAACAGCCTCATCCACCTATTGTTGTTACTGCGGTTGCCCCTTTTTCAAAAGGTGTTTGTGAGGCTGCGGCGCGTGGTTGGGACCCTATTAGTGCAGACATAATCATGCCTATATGGGTTGCTTCTCATTGGCAAAAATACAAAGAGGGATGTGATAAAGTTAATCGAGTGGCAGATCCTGCCAACTGGCGAGTTGCAAAAGCTATATTCGTTGCAGATGACTTAGCAAAGGCAAAAGAATATGCTTTGGGTCCAAATAGCCCCTACGTCTTTTACTATAAACAACTGTTTACTAAATTTTCTGCTATGGGAAAAATCGGATTATTTAAAACTGACATAAATCAATCAGATGAAGATGTAACATTTGATGATGTATGCAAAAAAATGATTATTTGGGGTACAACAGATAAGGTTATAGACGATTTGAGCGCATTCAGAGACGAAGTTGGAGATTTTGGAACTTTAATGTATGCCGGTATGGATTGGGCAGATGCTGAATTAGCAAGGCGCTCGATGATTTTAACAGCAGAAAAAGTCGTTCCCTTACTTTAATCCAGAATTAATTATGATTTAAATTCTTATTGTTTGCTTAACTATAAGTATTTGTAAGAAAGGAGTTAATTATGCAACGTATTCAAGGTGTTGATCCAGAAAAAGTAACAGATGGGGAGGCAGAAATTTTAGAAGCATCTAACATGTTTCTGGGTAGATCCTCTAACTTATTGAAAATTCTCACAAATACCTCTCCTCAAATTGCTAGATGGTTTTTAGGGTTTCTGACTTCAACCCGGCAGGAAGGACTCGGAGCGAGCTCTGACGTTGGTTTGAGAGGATTGGCCTGTGTGAAAACTTCCATGACAAATGAATGTAATTATTGTACTTCTCATACCAGTATTTATGCACAAGGACTTGGTTACTCTGAGTCTCAAATTGCTCTAATGACTGATGATAGTTATAAAGAAAGTAACGAATTCAATGATAAAGAAAAAATTGCTATAGAATGGGCTGAAGCAGTAACTCTGAATAAAGCACTCAATGATGGGCCACTTTGGGATAAGGTTCGCTCAAATTTCTCCGATGTGGAGATAGTCGAGATAACCCTGGCATCATCTATGTTCAACATGATTAACAGATTAAATGATACCTTTAGATCTGAGCTAGAGACAACAGATTTCAATAAAAAACAATGGGATGCGACTGGTGAACTACCCCTGCAGGCTCAAGAAGCTTTTGCTGGTCGATTTTCTGAGCAAAGGTTTGCTAAAAAGTAAAACTTAAATATAACAGCTAAAATATATTTATGGTCAACTGAGAGCCAATAATCTTATAATTAAAGTATCAATCAGTTGTTTCTTCCTCTGATAGCTTCAAGTGTATTTTTTAAGTTTTCAACTGTTCTGTCTATATGTGTTAATTTATCTAAACCAAACAATCCTATTCTGAATGTTGAAAAACCCTCCGGTTCACCACATTCTAAAGGGACACCAGCAGCTACCTGCATACCTTCTTGCATGAATTTCTTCCCTGTTTTAATTTCTATGTCATCTGTATAGCTTACAATAACACTAGGCGCTTTCCAATCATCCGATGCAACAGATTTATATCCATAATTCTCTAATACTTCACGGCATCTTTTACCCAGCTCGATCTGGGCATTTTTAACATTATCAAGACCGATAGCCTCTGTTTCTAAAAGAGCATTTCTAAATAAGCGGAGGGAGTCAGTAGGCATTGTCGCATGATAAGCATGCTTTCCTTGCTCATAAATTTCCATTATTTCAGTCCATTTTTTTAAATCATTTGCAAAACTAGAGCTCTTAGTTTGGTTTAATAATTCACGACCACGAGCTGACATCATAACAGCTGCAGCACACGGACTAGCACTCCATCCTTTTTGAGGTGCAGTTAATAGTATATCGATACCATTCTTTTGCATATCAACGAACAATGTTCCACTAGCCACACAATCTAAAACAAATAACCCACCGACTTCATGGACAGCATCAGACACCTCCTTTAAGAAATCGTCGGATACCATTATTCCAGCCGATGTTTCTACGTGCGGACAAAACACGATGTCAGGTTTTTTTGAGGTTATTTCGGATTTTATTATGTCTATTGAGGCTGGAGCGAAAGGAGACAACGGGTTTTCAGAAACTTGAGACGCTTTTATAATTGTTTGAGATTTTGCAATATCCCCCGCATCTAAAATTTGTGACCATCTGTAAGAAAACCAACCATTTCGTATTATCAGTGTTGACTTATTTGAGGCAAATTGGCGTGCTATCGCTTCCATACCATATGTTCCACCGCCGGGAACAACTGCCAATGCCTCTGCATTATAGGCTTTTTTGAGAATACGCGATATGTCGCGCATTACGTCTCCAAAAGCAGCAGACATAGAGTTAAGAGAACGATCAGAAAAAACAACTGAAAATTCTAATAATCCATCTGGATCAACGGCATTTCTAAGAGCACTCATTTTTTGCCTCATAATTATGATAAATCTAAATTACCAAATATATTTTGG
>JAAXKA010000229.1:0-23154 GCA_012269555.1 Alphaproteobacteria bacterium | reverse complement strand
TTGTTCTTATAGGCTGGTATATAGCACGTAATTGACTAAAATCCAGTATTTAGTAAGATTAATTTTTTGAATTTTAATCTGTTGAAATAGTAGATAACAGGATATTTTTTTAAACCGAAAATTTGGCTTTAATTAAGTATACCGCTTTGGAATATTAGTTTGAATGAAATAAAGAACATTGTGGCTGAAATTAGGAGATCCAAAAATCTCCAAGCTAGTCTATTATTAAAGAATGAAGACATTGCACTTGCTCCAAATCCCAGGATGCAGAAAAATATAATACTTGCAAAACAAGCTCCACAGCCAAATGCTAATAACTCAAGTTCTTTATACTGAAGGGATACCATGCCAAGAAGTATGACTGTATCAAGATATACGTGAGGGTTTAAAAATGTTAAAATAATCAGCGTGATAAGAGTCTGCTTTATTGTTAATTGTTTGGGTATAAATTTACCGAAATGCTTATCAAAAGATTTAAATGCATATCTTGCATGCGCCAATCCATACCAAGCAATCCAGATTGCTGCTAACATGAATATCCAATGTTGAAATGAATTGAAGAATTTTTCTACTAAAAAACCAATGCCGTAAATGCCTATTAATATAAGAAACATGTCAGCCAATGCACAGAACGTAACTACTAAAACAATGTAGTTCTTTGCCAAACCTTGTCTTATGACAAAGCTATTTTGTGCACCAATTGCCAGTATCAAAGAAAATCCAAGAAAAAATCCGTTAATAAATGAGTTTTGCATTATCTAACTTATTTTTTAGGGTCATTTATAATCCCGACCGCACGAATAGGGCTCCCGGTTCCCCCTCTTATTTTCAGAGGAAATCCTATAAATTGAAAATGTCCTATTCCTACCACCTCATGCAAGTTTGCCAATCCTTCCATGTGAGTAAAACCTAAATCTCTACAAACCAAATGAACTTCAAAATTATTTTTTCCAGGCCTTCCTGGACTTAATGCTTCTACACCGAAACTAGTTATTTCTTTCTTACCAAGCCAAGTAGCAGATTCTTTTGTAAGACCTGGAAAATCTGTAAGAAAAGATGGACTTCCAAAAGTTCGGTCATAATGAGCCATGTAAAGTAATATAATGTCACCTTTATTTATGGTTTCTCCTGTCTTTTCTTCAGCCTGTTGTAAGTCTGATACTGAGATATCGCTTTTTAATGACTTATGGGAAAGGTCTAAACATAAAGCGGGACGATAAAATTGTTCAAGAGGCATTTGATCGACGCTTAATGCGTTATCTCTTTCATCAAAATGGCAGGGTGCATCTACATGGCTTGAGGTATGTTCTCCCATGGTTAAAAAGGAGGATGCACATGAAAATTTTACACCCTCTGACTCTCGAACCGTCTCATGTGTTTGGTATTGGCTAAATGTAACAGGTGGATGGTTAGGAAGGGTTGGACATTTTTGAAAAATCTCACCACTTAAGTCTATTAAACGCAACCTGGTATCCTCCTTATTTGTAGTTAGTGTTTTATTAGGTCACTGATAGTAATTAATTTCGATAGTGATTTTGTTTGGATCTTGAACAAAAATTTGAAACAGCTTCATATTTGGAACTTCACGCTGCGTATAGGAAACATTATGCTCCTCTAATTTTGTTTTTAATTGGTCGGCATTTGTTGCTCTAAATGCGAGATGGTCAACAGAACCACTGCCATCCGAACTATTGTAACCTCCAGAAATTTCATCAGAATTACCGAAATAGCTATTGATGTCACCTTGGTCCTCAGAGATTAAATGAACCAATGCAATATCTCCTAAATATAACCAGTAGCCTGCAAAAGGAAAATTAGGTCGTTCTCCATCAACTAGACCAAGCAACTCATAAAAGGCTTTTGTTTCCTCTAATTTATTTGTTCTGATTGCGTAGTGATCAATTTTTGTAAGCGGCATTTTTTTCTCCAAAATTTAAGGTTCCATGTTAAGAAACTGTATCAGGAGGTCAAGACCCATTTACAGAGGAAATGCCAAAATACAAATTAGAAATGAAAAGATTTTATTTATTGAATATATTGCTTGGATTTCAAAATTTTTAAGCTAATAAATTATGTAAAACAAAAACATAAACTAACTGGAAAAACTAGATGAAAAATTGTATTGATGATGCAATGGTTGACCAAATTTTGAAAACCACTAAAACCATTGCATTGATTGGCGCTAGTATAAAAAAAGAACGGCCAAGTAACTCCGTGATGCGAAACTTGTTAAAAAGGGGTTATCAAGTATTTCCCGTGAATCCTGGTCATGCAGGCAATGAAATATTAGGTCAAAAATGTTATTCTAAATTGTCGGAAATTCCGCATGAAATTGATATGGTGGATGTATTTAGACAGTCTAACGCGGTTCCTGAGATAGTAGAACAAGCCATATCATCTGAAGTGAAAACATTATGGCTACAGTTAGATATTAGACATCCAGAAGCAGAAGAAAAAGCTAGAAGAAACGGAATAGTAGTTGTAAGCGAGCGCTGTCCAAATATTGAGTTTAGAAGGCAAGAAGCTTTTATGCGAAGTAATAAGTCGATATAGAATATAGTAACATGATATTTTTTTAGCTAAATTAATAAAAATTACTTAAAGTTGATTTTGATTGAAATCATCCTACTATTATAAAAAATTAATTTAATAGAAATAAATTATGTCAAAGCAAAATCGCGTTTCGAATTCTTCAAAAAAAAAATTCAAAATTAATGTTATAAAAGGTGGTAAAGATGCCGAAAGCTATGGATTGGGTGACCCTTGTGTGCCCCCAGAATTTTCCTACTTTCCAGAAGAAAAATCAAAATCTAAGACTCATATTTGCTTAGTTGTTAATAGTCCTAAGAAAAACTAGTTATTTAAGTTTATCATGTAAGGAAGTGGGATTAAGGGAAACCTATTTAATTCAGATTTAAATTGTGTTATTTATGGTTATGTTTTTATTTATTATCATGCAGATGAGTTAATCTCCCAGTTTTAAAATTAATCAAAAATGGAGATGATAGTGGATTTATCTTTACTCTCAGAATTTTTTTATTCTACGTTTTTAAGAATAGACAAGTTTTTATTTTCTAGTCTTAATGTCAAAACCTCTTTTGCTGATAACACTGACCAAACAATAGTTTATATTTTAGCCTTCATTTTGGTGTGTGGTCTTTTAGGGTTGCTCTCATCAGACAGAAAAGAAAGAAAAATAATTCCAAAATCCATAGACAAAAATGTAGAGAATACAAAGTTTAAGACGAAAATAGAAGATGCTGAGACATCTAAGTTTGAGGCGGCTAAAAAGAATTTTTCTGAGGAACTTGAAGAGATTAAACCCGATGCACAGGAATCTAACATAGAGGTTAGCGTTCAAGAGGATGGTCCTTTATTGGAAGAAAAATCTAATATATATGAATTGGATAATGGGTTTGTAATAAACAAAAGAAGTAATGAAAAGAAAGAAGTGCCCAA
Source organism: Alphaproteobacteria bacterium (assembly GCA_012269555.1). Lineage (GTDB taxonomy): Bacteria > Pseudomonadota > Alphaproteobacteria > Puniceispirillales > Puniceispirillaceae > UBA5951. Next base: position 19,695 of record JAAXKA010000229.1, on the reverse strand, counting down.
TGCTTCTAAATCTAATAATAATACCCCTGATGACAAAGCAGAATTAGTTTCTGAAAAAAATAACATATCTGAATTTATGTCTTCTAATGTTGATGATGCTAAGCAGACTTTAACAAATGCGCTTAGCGAAATAGAGGCAGCAATGCTTGATGTTAGGCAGGAGTATAAATCAGGGAAGATTAGCTCCGTAGATTATTTGGCAAAAACTCAAGATTTATACAAAAAAGGCGAGGAGCTTGTTGAAAAACAGGTATCTTAATGCAATTCCAAGGGCGATATTGAAATTAGTTAGTTGATAGTCAAAGTTAGACCAATAGCAAAAAAATCATATGAAAAAATAGTTTTAGCGTGAAATATAAAAAAGTAGGAAAATCAAAATAATAATTTGACTAGGCTTAGTTAATTTGAAATATTTCCAACAGTGGTCGGTCACAGCCCACTTTAAAAAAAGGCCTCTATGATAATGAGAATGACTTTTTATTGGGGTCTATTTATATGTACTTGAAATCACTTGAAATTTTGACAAATAATCCATCTTAGGAGATTTATAATGGGTTCTGCGATTATGGTAGCTAATATGAAGGGTGGTGTTGGAAAAAGTACGCTTACATGTTATCTAGCAGATTACTTTAGAAAAAATCAGAAAAAACGTTCCCTTTCCTTAATTGATACGGATGTTCAAGGCAGCACTTTTGAGATGTTGCAGGCAGACGGTGGATTTGAAAACTTAAGACATCTGCCAATTGGTGATAGATATGATGCAGTGAATGTCGTAACGGTTGATACGATTGTGAGAAACCATTTGGGTACAGCTAAAGACTTGTTATTAATTGATACATGTGCAGGTAAGCCAGACAGTATTTGTCAAATTGCGATGATGTGCCATTGTTTATTGGTCCCCGTATCTATTAACTGGGGTGATATTCGTCCAACAAGAGATTTTATAGAAGAAATACAAGATCGTAAAGATTCTTCACGTGCTATAACTCCACATATAATAGTCGTTCCTAATCGTATTCCCTATCAACAACGAGACTATAGCAGTCTGAAAGAGGCTTTAAGCGAACTGGATGTTGTAATTGCACCAGGTTTATCTGATCTGTCTATTGTACGACATCAAACAAAAAAGTTTTCTGGTATGGACCCAACTAAGGGAACGCGTTTCTACGAAGAAATAATGCATTTTGGTAATTTTATTACTGAATATATTCTTGGTGGAAAGCTTGATTCAATATATTCAAATAATAACGTTATAGAACTCAGACGATAAAATTTTTGTATTTATTCCTCTTTTCCAATTTTATACGATATTATCCAAAAGTATAAAAACAAATTAGTTTTTCATATGAAACCAGTCGTGTTCCATGAATTATTAGGTGAAAGGCATTTTGCCAAAGTTCAACCTGCAACATTTGTCAAGCTTACTCAAAGGTATAGAAATCAGGATGCTGCTAAAACAGTTTCTTTAGATAAGCTTAATAATGAAGAATGGAAATCTTATTTTGGTTTATTTGTTCCATTTCCGAATAGTTTTAAGTCGCCATTAGCACTCTGTTATCATGGTCATCAATTTGGAAGTTACAATCCCTACATAGGAGATGGGAGAGGGTTTTTGTATGCCCAACTAATTGAAAATAAGACTAAGCGCCTTATGGACTTAGGAACGAAGGGTTCTGGAAAAACTCCTTTTTCAAGAAGTGGAGATGGGAGGCTTACACTTAAAGGTGCATTCAGGGAAGTGCTAGCAAGCGAATATCTCATTGCCTTGGGTGTAAATACCTGCAAAATCCTGAGTGTATTTGAAACAGAAGAAAAATTGCAACGTCAGGATGAGCCATCCCCTGCACGGGCTGCTGTTTTGGTAAGATTATCACACAGCCATATCAGGATTGGAAGCTTTCAGAGACTTGCATATTTGAATCAGCATGAAGAGATATTAAAACTCGCAAGATATGTTGTGAAGTATTATTATCCAAAACTTGACTATAATATTGCACCGAAAGAACTTTTAAAGCATCTTTTAAAATCTCTTGTTGAAAATGTCGCAGAAATGGTTGCGGGTTGGATGTCTAGTGGGTTTGTGCATGGTGTGTTAAACACAGATAACTTTAATTTGACGGGTGAATCTTTCGATTATGGACCCTGGCGTTTTCTCGAAAAAATGGACTTTAATTTTACAGCTGCATATTTTGATCACGATGAAAGATATTCATATGGTAAACAACCTGAAGCAGCATTATGGGCTTTATGTAGATTTGCCGATTGCCTCGTTGAGTTTGTTTCTGAAAAAGAATTAGAAAAAGAGCTTTTTGAATTTTATCCCAAAATGCAGTCAGCATTATTTAAAAGGCTTTGTTGGCGGTTTGGTGTCTTACCACCTTCGGGTATAAAAGAAGATGTTTTCATTTCATTGTTTTTTAATGCAACTTCCAAGAGTAAAATCAACTTAGATTACCTTTTTCACAAATACTACGCTGGTTTTGAACCGAAAACATTACAAACGGAGAATGAGGAAATAATACCTTTTCTGGAAATGCTGAGTGTTCAAAAGGCTCGTCAGGCTTCTCGACCTGAATACTTTAATCAATCTTTAGCTTCTAGCTTGTCAATTGATGAAGTTGAAGATATCTGGTCATGTATATCTGAGAGAGATGATTGGACAAAATTTGAAAAAAAAATTAAAATAATCAAAAATTACGGAAAAGCTCTTCGAGTTGAGTGAGATAAACAGTAAAGTTTGGTTTTATTTAAAACATGTTTATTCTTAAAATATACTTGCGTCCAACCCTCTGCTGAAAACAGGGCGTAATATAAAATTACTTTCCATCCGCAGAACATGGGGAAGCGCAGACAGATGGGTTGCATGAATGTTTCCAAAATCACTCACATCTTTTGCAGCTATTCTAAGTAAATAATCCTCCTGGCCTGCAATTAAAAAACATGCAAGTATTTGAGGTATTTTTTTTGCCTCATCCTCAAATTCTGACATCATTAAAGCAGACTGGCCTTTTAGCGTGATTCTCACTAAAACAAGAACGTCATGTCCAAGTTTTGATAAATTATATTCGGCATTGTAGGATTTGATAGTACCTGTGTTTTCTAATGAGGTTACTCTTCGAAGACATGCGGATGGAGATAATCCTACTTTTTTTGCAAGATCTAAATTTGTAATTCGCGCGTCCTCTTGCAATGCAGAAAGAATTAATTTATCTATTTTATCTAGCTTACTCATTGATTTTTCTTTTATGTTTATGGTTTCACGTATTTTTTTAATTTAAAAAACGTACTCTCAATATAATTTACGCAATTGTATGTAGTTAGCAATCAATAATGAGCATTATTTTTGTTTTTATAATAAATTTCATTCGAACCAGATAAATAACTATAAAATTGGTAACTAAATGGGGAGTTAATACCTAGGTTTATGCTATTTATTTAGAAGAAAACAATTTAGACTTGACCTAAATTACTCGATCTATCATAAACGCAACTGTTTACACCTCTAAATAATAACGGTTTATGTTTTTTTGAGGGGCCATAGCTCAGCTGGGAGAGCGCCTGCTTTGCAAGCAGGAGGTCGTCGGTTCGATCCCGTCTGGCTCCACCATTTTTTATAATTGGCTTGGAAAATGGTCATTTTAAAAACCGTTTGTGACTAAATTTATTGTGCACTCCTAGGGAGAATCAAATGGCAGTTCCAAAAAGTAAAATTACAAAATCAAAAAGAGATATGCGGCGTGCTCATGATGCTATCAAAAATGACGCATATATCGAGGATAAAGTGACAGGAGAGTTGCATCGTCCTCATCATATAGATTTGAAAACTGGCATGTATCGTGGTCGACAAGTTTTAGAAACAAAGGACTAAATCTAAGCAATGTTATTTAGAAATATAGTAGGCGCATTCGGTCAAATTTGATGTCAGATAATAAACTCCCAATAAATCCAAAGCCTATTTTTAGCATTGGTGATATAGTCAAACACAGACTTTATCCTTTTAGAGGTGTAATCGTAGATGTGGATCCCGAATTTGATAATACTGATGAATGGTATGACGCTATACCCGAGGAGGTGAGACCAAAAAAAGAGCAACCGTTTTATCATTTACTAGCCGAAAATTCTGATAGCTTTTACGCAGCCTATGTTAGCCAACAAAATCTTTTAACTGACAAGGAAAATGGCCCAGTTAGCCATCCCGATATTGATGATATTTTTGATGGTATATCTGACGGAAAATATACTTTGAGGCGCGAAGCTTTTAACTAGTTAGCTATTAATTTTTATTATACTTTCTTGTTATTTTTACAGTAAAACATTCTTAAATAGAAATTCTTGTCTAAGAAAAAATAACTGGTATTTTTATATAAAATATTATGGGTTTTCTAATATTTCACTTAGTGCTAAAAATACAGTTGTTCATCCAATAACTGTGCTGATTTTTAGGAAATAATATTTAGATTTTTAGTAATTATATCACTTGAAATTTCATTAAAAAAAACCAACTTATAGGGAAAATTTATGATCCGTTTTTTGAATAATTCGCGTATGCATAAAGCTAACTGAGCTGAAGTGGAAATACATTAGATGGTTGCAACCGTTGAAACAATTAGTGCCGTTGAAGAAGCTACTGGTAAATATAAATACGGGTTTGTTACTGATATTGCTTCAGACAAAGCTCCTAAGGGCCTTAACGAAGATATAATTAGATTTATTTCTGAGAAAAAGAGCGAGCCAGAATGGATGTTAAAGTGGAGGCTGAAAGCCTACCGGCACTGGTTAAAGATGCCTGAACCAAACTGGTCAAAACTATCTATAGCGCCCATCGACTACAATGATATTCATTATTACTCAGCACCAAAATCTGCTGAAAAACTAAACTCACTAGCTGACGTTGACCCGCAATTACTAGCAACCTACGAAAAGCTTGGTATTCCTCTGAATGAGCAAAAAATGCTTGCAGGCGTCGCGGTTGATGCCGTTTTCGATTCTGTTTCTGTAGCCACAACTTTCAGGGAAGAGTTGAGTAAAGCGGGTGTTATTTTTTGCCCCATATCCGAAGCTATCCAAAAATATCCTGAATTGGTCAAAAAATATCTTGGTTCGGTTATACCGGTCGCAGATAATTATTTTTCTGCATTAAATTGTGCGGTTTTTACTGATGGCTCATTTGTGTATGTTCCAAAAAATGTAAGATGTCCGATGGAATTATCTACTTATTTTAGAATAAACGAGCAAAATACAGGTCAGTTTGAACGTACTCTTATTATTGTAGAGGATGGTGGTTATGTCAGTTATCTTGAAGGATGTACGGCCCCTCAAAGGGATGAAAATCAGCTTCATGCAGCAGTTGTTGAGCTGGTTGCTTTAACAGATGCTGAAATTAAGTATTCGACTGTGCAAAATTGGTATCCTGGGGATGAAAATGGTAAGGGCGGAATTTATAATTTTGTTACAAAGCGAGGTTCATGCAGGGGTGACAGATCAAAGATAAGTTGGACGCAAGTTGAAACTGGTTCAGCTATAACATGGAAGTATCCCTCATGTGTTCTTAAGGGTAAGAACTCTATTGGGGAATTTTATTCTGTGGCAGTTACGAATGGAGCGCAGCAAGCTGATACTGGAACAAAGATGATACACTTGGGCGAAGGAAGTAAATCAACTATTATTTCTAAGGGTATCTCTGCAGGAAAATCCCAGAATACTTATCGAGGTCTAGTCGAGATTAATAGAGGGGCAGAATCATCCCGGAATTTTACCCAGTGTGACTCTTTGTTAGTAGGGCAGTCATGCGGCGCTCATACCGTGCCATACATTGTATCTCGCAACCCAAGTGGAAAAATTGAGCATGAGGCAACTACCTCTCGTATTTCTGAGGAACAACTTTTCTACTGTTTACAAAGAGGTATTTCTGAAGAAGATGCTGTTTCTCTTATTGTCAACGGTTTTTGTAAGGAAGTAATGAAAGAACTTCCTATGGAATTCGCGGTGGAGGCACAAAAACTAATTGGAATATCTCTAGAAGGGTCGGTAGGTTAAAATGTCAATTTTGGAAATAAGAGGGCTAACAGCTACTGTTGATGGAAATGAAATACTCCATGGCATTGATCTTATGGTGAACCCTGGTGAAGTTCACGCGATTATGGGCCCAAATGGTTCGGGTAAAAGCACTCTTTCTTATGTTTTGTCGGGAAGAGCAGGCTATGAGATAACAGGCGGTGATATTCTATTAAACGGCAATTCTATTATTGATATGGAAGCTGATGAACGTGCACGCTCAGGTCTATTTCTTGCCTTTCAATACCCAGTTGAATTGCCAGGGGTATCAGGAATGTCATTCTTGAGAGCTGCAATAAACGCGCGCCTTCGTGAAGAAAACCAGGAGGAAGTTGATCAACTTGCTTTTGTTAAGATAGTAAAGGCCGAGGCTAAAAAATTAGGAATATCAGACGAAATGTTAAAGCGTGCCGTAAATGTGGGTTTTTCAGGAGGCGAAAAAAAGAGATATGAGATCCTTCAGATGGCATTGCTAAAACCAACTATGGCTATTCTTGATGAGACAGATTCAGGCCTGGACGTAGATGCATTGAAAATAGTTTCAGAGGGCGTAAATTTGCTTCGCCATCCACAACGTTCAATGCTTGTAATTACACATTACCAAAGGCTTTTATCACACATCATCCCTGATAAAGTTCATATCTTATCAAATGGGGTGATAGTAAAGTCAGGTGATAAAACACTTGCTTTAGAAGTTGAAGAAAACGGTTATTCTGGGATTGACGATGCTGCCTGAGCTTTCGAAATATGAAGTGGAAAATAGCTGGCAAAGAGCGTATCTTGATAGTTTTATTGAAAAAGGTTGGCCTTCATCAAAAAACGAAGAATGGAAATTTACTTCACTTTCTGGTTTGTTTGAAAAACCCTTTGTACTGGCTTCAAAACCAGAAGGTGATACTCGCGTAAATAATGGCATTACTGGTGAAGAAGTTCATCGAATTGTTTTCAGAAATGGAATATTCGATGCTAAACTATCAGACGATGGAAGTTCTCATGTGGTTGTTTCTAATTTGTTTCATGATGATGAGGCCTTACAAAGTCTAAATCAATATCAACTAAACCATCATCCAATATTTAATCTCACACTTGGTGTAATGAAATCCGCAGTTCTAATAGATGTTAGCGTTGCTCCCGCAGATAAAACCCCTTTTATAGAGTTATCTTTTACCGGTGGTTTATTCCAACAGTCTGCGCATCCAGTGATTATGATACGGGTTGCAGAAGAAGCTAGAGTGAATATTTCAGAAACGCACTCTAGTAATAATTGCTTATCAGCACCAATAACTGTTATAGAGCTTGCTAATGGCGCAACTTGTGACCATCTAAAATGTCAAGTCGACGAATTAAGCTGTTCTCATATCGGTTTAAATCTCGTAAATCAAAAATCTACCTCTGATTACCACTATTTTTCGTTATCAAGTGGCGGAAATATTTCCCGCTCAGAGACACATTTAAATTTGGACGGGGAAAATGCTTCCTGCTATTTGTCTTCAATTTATCTTGGCTGCAAGGATCAGCATATGGATGTTACTACTAGGTTGTATCATAATGTAGCTAACTGCAAATCAGAACAAATTATTAGGGGCGTATTAGACGATAGAGCCAGGGGTGTTTTTCAGGGTAAAATTAGGGTAGCTCCAAATGCACAAAATACGGATGGACAGCAAATGACCCGTGCTCTTTTATTGTCACGTGAAACTGAAGCAGATACAAAGCCGGAATTGGAGATTTTTGCTGATGACGTAGTTTGTAGCCATGGTGCAACAATCGGAGAGATTGATGAGCATCAGTTATTTTATCTTGTCAGCAGGGGTATACCATTTATGAAAGCAAGGTCTATGCTGATAAGGGCCTTTTTGGTAGACACCCTCTCTCAAATTAGAGTTCCTCAGCTTGAAAAACAGGCTGAACTCCATTTACACAAATGGGTTTCTACATCTAATCAATTGACTTCAAAGACTGCTTGATGGAACTAACTATGAAAACTAAATTTGATTATAAAGGGATAAGGTCTGAATTTCCTTTTTTATCACGTAAAGTAAATCAAAAGCCCATCATATATCTTGATTCAGCGGCTTCATCACAAAAACCACAAAATGTTATTGACCAATTGGTTAAAACATACTCCCAAAGTTATTCTAATATTCATAGAGGACTACATACGTTATCTGAAGAGGCAACAAACTCCTATGAGGAAGTCCGGTTAAAAATAGCTCGCTTTATAAATGCTTACTCTAAGGAGGAGATAATTTTTACCAGTGGCGCTACAATGTCTATTAATCTCATCGCTAATAGTTATGGTTTGAGTAAGTTAAAACCTAATGATGAAATTATCATAACTGTCGCCGAACATCATGCTAACATTATTCCCTGGCAGATGTTATGTGAAAAGACTGGTGCAAAATTAATTGCTGTTCCAGTTGATAAAGACGGGAGCTTCCATATAAGCGCTCTAAAGCAACGGATAACCAAAAATACAAGGATAATATCTGTTCCACATGTTTCAAACGTACTTGGTACCGTTTTTCCAATAAAGGAAATTAGTCAAATTGCGCATGAAAACAAGGCTATTTGTGTGGTGGATGGGTGTCAGGGAGTTACTCATATGCCTGTTGATATTCAAGATCTGAATTGCGATTTTTACGTTTTTTCTGGTCACAAGCTCTATGGACCAAGTGGCATCGGCGTTTGTTGGGGTAGGGCTGAAATATTAGCAGATATGCCCCCCTTTCTGGGTGGCGGTGATATGATTGATAATGTAGAAATTGACAGCTCAACTTTCGCAATCCCTCCATCACGTTTTGAAGCAGGAACTCCTCCAATAGCAGAATGTATTGCGCTTGGTGCTGCGGTGGATTTTGTGACAAAAATTGGGATGAAGAATATTGAAAATCATGAAAAATCTGTGTTGTCTTATGGTCATCAAAGATTAGCAAGTGTTAAAGGACTATCATTTGTTGGGACTTCACCAAATAAGTCTGGAGTAATATCATTCACCCTGAAATCTGCGCACCCCCATGATATTTCTACTTTAATTGATCAAGATGGTGTCGCTATTCGTGCTGGGCACCATTGTGCACAGCCATTGATGAAGTTTTTAAATCTAAATTCAACCGCAAGAGCTTCTGTTGCAATTTATACTGAGCCTGAGGATTTTGACGCACTTGCTATCTCGCTTGAAAAAGTAAATCGTATTTTTGGAGCTTGAAATGCCCAACTATAAAAAGTCTTTGCAAACAGATGATCTTTCTTTGAAGGATTTTATGCCAGATACCTCTAATGGGTATATTGCTACCGCAGGATTGAGTTTAAAGACGCAAGATAAAAAAATTGATAAGATAGAAATTATTGGTAAATTAATGGAGGTTAAAGACCCAGAAATACCAGTGAATATCTATGACTTAGGACTTATATATGGAATTAAGTGTTATGAGGGAGGAGATGTTGATATAACTATGTCTCTTACTGCGCCTGGCTGTCCCGTAGCCGGTGAAATGCCGGGACAGGTCGCTAGAAAAGTAGCTACATTGGATAATGTTGGTGTTGTGCGAGTAACGCTTGTGTGGGATCCACCATGGACGCCAGAGAGAATGAGCGAAGATGCAAAGCTAGCGCTGGATTATAGTTTTTGATATTATTTTTTATGAGGTTAAATAAATGCTTCTTGATAAAGGTACACCTATTATTAAAATAACAGAAAAAGCTTCCGCACGAGTGCAAGAGATCATAAAAAATGCAAGTAGCGAGGTTATTGGTTTAAGGATAGGTATTAAAACGGCGGGTTGCTCTGGTCTTCAATATAACATTGAGTTTGCAAAAGAGCAGAAAGCATTTGAAGATGCGATTGACGTAAATGGTATTCCTATTTTGATTGACCCAACCGCAGTTATGTTTTTAGTTGGGTCTGAAATGGACTGGAAAGAGGATAAGTTTAGTTCGTCATTTGTTTTCAATAACCCAAATGAGACAGCTAAATGCGGTTGTGGTGAGAGCTTTTCAGTAAGCTAATGGCTAATAGTTCATCTTTTGCTTATTCGAAAGAGACTGCAAAAAAAAACTTTATTTCTTTTTACGAATTACTATCTATTGTTTTAAATTATATTTCACCGAGAGGTGATAAAAAATTAAGACTGCGCCTGATTGGTTTAATTGTTGCTCTAATACTATCTAAAATATGTGCAGCACTTATTCCCATTTTTTATGGTGCTGCAGTGGATGCATTAGCTCCCTTAAACATTGAAGCTGGCATTAGCTTCTCAATGGGCTTATTGATGATATTAATCGGAGGATATGCGATTGCTCGTGTTGGGGAGACAATTTTTGCAGAACTAAAAGAATTCTTATTCATAAAATTTGCTTCCAAAGCTGTTCGATTGGCTGCCTTAAATGCATTCGACCATCTGCATAAGCTATCACTACAATTTCATTTAGATAGACAAACAGGAGGGACATCACGTTCTATAGACCGAGGTGCTAAAGCAATGACTTTACTTCTTTCTACTGGAATATTTGAAGTTGTTCCATTGATAGTAGAGCTTTTTTTTATATGTGGAGTTTTGTGGGTTTTATTTGGCTACGAATTTGCTCTGGTTACCTTTTTTACGGTCGTTTCTTACTCATATTTTACAATAAAAACAACAGAGTGGAGAATTAAATTTAGAAAAAGGATGAATGAGGCAGATGAAGTTGCAGCCACAAAGGTAGTCGACTCACTTCTAAATTTTGAAACTGTAAAATACTTTAATGCTGAGAGGTCTGAGTCCAACAATTATGAAAAAGCATTACGTATTTATGAAAAAGCATTTATCTCCTCTAGAACTTCGTTAACAATTGTGAATATTGGGCAGGGGATAATTGTTGCTCTCGGTCTTGTTGCCTTGCTGGCTATATCAGGTAGAGAAATACAGCGAGGGAGTATGAGTGTTGGAGATTTTGTTGTAGTTCACACATATATTATTCAGTTGGCAATGCCTTTGCAGTTTCTTGGGTGGACATATAGAGAAATAAGACAATCAGTAATAGATCTTGAACAGATGTTTAGATTGCTTAAACAGAAGCCTGACGTAAAAGATGTGTTTAATGCTCCAGCACTTAAACTCTATAAGGGAGAAATCAAATTTGAAAATGTGTGTTTTTCGTATGGGAGAGGTAAAATTCTTGACCAGGTAAGTTTTACTGTTCAGTCTGGCCACAGAGTGGCTTTAGTAGGTCCTAGCGGTAGCGGAAAATCAACAATATCAAGACTATTATTTCGATTTTATGACCCCCAAAAAGGCAAGATATTAATTGATGGCCAAGATATTAGTATGGTTAGCCAAGATAGTTTGCGTGCGGCTATTGGAATGGTGCCTCAGGATACGGTGATGTTTAATGCTTCGATCGGTTATAATATTGGATATGGGCGTGCTAACGCAACTACACAGGAGATTGAAAAAGTATCCAAGTTAGCTTCTATTGACAACTTTATAAATAATCTACCTGATAGATATGATACACTTGTAGGAGAACGCGGACTAAAATTATCAGGAGGTGAAAAACAGCGAGTTGCGATTGCAAGGGCTATACTAAAGAATCCAGTGATATTTCTTTTTGATGAGGCCACTTCAGCTTTAGATAGTAGAACGGAAAAAGAAATTCAGGCCGCATTGAATAATATTTCATATAATCAGACGACATTGGTTATTGCTCATAGATTATCTACAATCGTGGATTGTGATAAGATCTTAGTTATCAATCAAGGTAAAATTGAAGAAACTGGTACACATCAAGAATTACTTGATGTTGACGGATTATATGCTGCAATGTGGAGGCGGCAATCGCGTGGTTTTTTAAAAAAGAATTAAAATACTTAAATACAAAAAAAATTAATGATTGACATCCAAGCTAAGGCTTTGCAAATGGAACAGGAATTCTGGGTAAATACAACTTTAGGTTCTGTACGCGCGTGGAAAATTAGGCGAAAAGGGTCTTTGCACCGTATCGTTATTTTCATAGGGCTTGGTGAATTTTGTGAAAAATATGCAGACTTTATATCATTCTTAAACGAGCAGGCATGTGAGATACTAATATTTGACTGGCCAGGTCTTGGTTTATCAGGCGCATTTGGTAAACCCTCATCAACAAGTCATAGCTCTGATTTTGATAAATTAATACAGGCGGGAGTTGATGTTATTCAGACGGCTGGTTGGACAAATAAATCATTTTACGTGATTGGGCATTCTTTGGGTGGACACATGGCATTTCGTTTGGCAGGTTTGCAAAAATTCCCAATAGCTGGGATTATAGCATTATCGCCTATGATGCTGCCTAAAATAAGTCCATTATTTCCGATTTATATGCTTGCCAACTTAATTTCAATAATGGGATTTGGCCAATACTTAATACCAAAAACAGGCCAAAATACACTTCTTAATACACGCAAATTTAGTTCAAATAATTTATTAAGTCGGAACCAAAACGCTATTGAAAATGTAATTAATTTAATTAATAGGAATCCATCACTTGCACGTTCTGGCGTGAGTTTTGGTTGGCTATCCTCTGCACTTCATTCATGTTATAAAACAACACTTAATCCTGTTTTTCTAAAGGCTATTAAGCCCCCTGTGATTATATTGGCAGGAAGTGATGATAAGTTGGTAAGCATGAAAGCGATAAAAAAAGCACTAGGGTTTTTGCAGAACGGTCAATTGATTTTTTTCAATGAGTCGAGGCATGAGTTATATATTGAGTTACCGTATGTAATTGAGCAAGTCAAAAACTGCATAATAGGTTTTATAAGAAATACAAGAAGATAAAATCACAAATTTGATAGGATTAAACTAAGAATTGCTCGCGAATACTCCTTTCAGCAAGTGAAGTTCCAGCATCAAACAATAAACGAAGTACTATATTATTTTCCTGATTAATAGTTACATCTGCAATATCACGAACCTCTAGATTATCTGCTGTCACAGATTGAGGCCTAAATTCAGGATTTATTACTTTAATATTTACTGTTGATGAAGAGGGCAATAATGCACCTTGCCATCTTCGAGGTCTAAAAGGAGATATTGGTGTTAATGCTAATAGTTTAGCCTCTATAGGAATAATAGGGCCATTTGCTGATAAATTATATGCTGTTGACCCTGCCGGTGTTGCTACCATTAAACCATCACATATAAGTTGTTCTAGTTCTATCTTGTTATTAATAGTTATTTGGCAATGTGCAGCATTATGTGTCTGTCGTAAAAGCGATATTTCATTAATTGCAAGTGCAGAAGTTTTTTCTCCATTAAGTGTTTGTGCCTGCATCAATATTGGATGGATTGTTGCTGTTTCGGCTTTTTGTATTCTTTCAATTAAGTCAGTTTGCTTGTACTCATTCATTAAAAAACCGATATGACCACAATTTATTCCAAATACGGGAATTTCATACTCGATTGATTCTTTTAGACAGGAAAGCATCTGTCCATCGCCACCAAGCGCGATAATTACATCTGAGTCTTCAATAGCATTTTGATTATATCTATCAATTAACTCACTGAATAGCTTTTTTGCTTGTTTGTGTTTTGAGGATTTAAAATGTAATTTCATAATATAAACCTAAATCATACTCTTTAATTTAGCTTAAGAAAATCGTAAAAACAAATAACAACTTAAAATAAAGTTTAATTTGAAAAGAGAACCTGGATGCCCAAACAAAATCTTTATATTGGTCCAAATGTAAATCAGCCAGGTCTTACTACTGAATTGATAGGAAAAGATGCCAATGGTCAATCTGTGCAGCTTCCAGTAGTGACTGAAAAAGCTATTACTATCTTTTTAAATAATCAAGAGATTGTTACAGCCATGACCATTGGGGATTATTTGGAAGAGCTAGCCATTGGTTTTTTATTTAATCAGAGCATGATAACTGCTGATGATAAAATTGATCAAATAGACTATGATGAAGATTTATCTGTAATTGTTGTACGAACAGAAAAAAAAACGAATTTTGAGAAAAAATTGCAGTCTAAAATACGCACTAGCGGCTGCGCACAAGGGACTATTTATGGTGATATGTTTGATAAATTTGAATCTATAATGCTTCCAAGAGAATTAAAAATTTCTGTATCTCAAATAATTAGTCTCTCAAAAAAAATTAATACAACACCGAGTCTTTATTTAAAAGCAGGTGCAATACATGGTTGTGTGCTGGCAACTGTTTATGAGCCGTTAATATATATGGAGGATATAGGCCGCCACAATGCTGTAGATAAGATATCTGGCGTAATGTTTCTTAAAAATATCAAACCTAGGAATAAAGTTTTTTATACAACAGGAAGACTTACGTCAGAGATGGTTTTAAAAACAGTAATCATGGGCTTGCCCATATTGATTTCACGGTCTGGTTTTACAGAAGCGGGTGTCTCTCTGGCGAGAAGGGCAGGTTTAACGCTTATTGGAAGAGCAAGAGGAGGTAGGTTTATTGCTTTATCTGGTGAAGAGCGAATTATTTTTGACTCAGATAAGTTAAGTAACGAGGCCATTTCTGATGAACGCTCTGCACAAGGCCAATTTAATAATGAGTCCAAACTATCATGATAGATCAAATAATTATCGGTTTTTTAGCGGGGGGGCTCGCGAGGCGTTTAGGTGGTATTGATAAATGTTTTATTCCAATAGCAAACAAGACCATATTAGATTGGCAATTGGAAAAAACCAGTCAATTTCCAAATAGAATATTAAATGCTAACGGGGATTTAAAAAGATTTTCTCAATTTAAGTTAACTGTAATACCTGACATTTACGACGGGTATTTCGGGCCGTTATGCGGTATTTTATCTATAATGAAATATAGTCAAAAGCACTATTCTTCAGCTAAATGGTTGTTATCTTGTGCTACAGATGTTCCGTTTATCCCTTCTAATTTAGCAGAGAGGCTGTTTGAACATGCTGCTACAGCAGATACAAATATTGTAATGGCCACCAGTAACGGCAGAAGGCACCCTGTTTTTTCTTTGTGGCAATTAGAGTTGTCAGAAAGATTAGAAAAAGCGTTAACGAATAATGAAATTCGAAAAATTGAATCATTTACAGCAGACTTTAATACAACTTACGTAGATTTCTCTGAAAATCCAGACCCATTTTTTAATGTTAATACAAAACAAGATATTTCATACGCCAATGAAATTGCGCATACACTTAAATAACCCTAATCAAACTTCTCGCTTTTATCAGCAGAGTTGATTAGATATATCTCTTATAATGTAGCCTTATTATCAGACGGGTATTTTCCATATGGTTGAAAAAATGATAACACCTGACATAAACAATATGTTTTCAACTTATCACGCCGCACTTACAAAATTAGAAATTGGATTAGATGAACGTTTTGAACAATCTGTAAATGTTATTTCTCAAACAGGTCAGCATGTAATTATCTGCGGTATGGGAAAGTCAGGGTTAGTAGGACGAAAGATAGCCGCTACATTATCCTCCACGGGTACCGCCGCTCTTTTTCTACATCCAGCCGAGGCCATTCACGGCGATTTAGGGATGGTCCGAGAAAAAAGTGTTGTTATATTAATTTCTCATTCCGGTGAAACAGAAGAGGTTGTCAAACTGCTACCAGCCTTAAGGAGGCTAGATGCAAAAATTATTGCATTAGTAGGCTCCCTTGATTCAACTCTTGCTAAAGCATCAAATATTGTTCTTGATGCCTCAATAGATAAAGAGGCTTGTCCATTGAATCTAGCGCCTACAACATCAACATTAACTACTCTTGTTATGGGTGATGCGCTTGCAATAGCATTAATGAACCGTTCTGGTTTTAAGCCCGAAGATTTTGCAGCCAATCATCCTGGCGGTATGCTTGGCATGAGATTGCTCTCTCGTGTTAAAGACAGAATGGTTCAAAAAGAACTACCATTAGTGAAACCTAATATGCCAATGTCTGAGGTTATCGTTAGAATGACCGAAGCTAGATTAGGATTAGCGCTTGTTCATAAAGATAATTTATTGAGGGGTATAATTACAGATGGCGATCTGAGGCGGATGCTTGTTCTTGGAACTAATCTGTCATCCACGCTTGCGGGTGATGTTATGAACGAGTCGCCTCTCACCATTAGAGAAGATGAAATGATGGTTGTTGCTGAGGAGAAAATGCTTGAGGCACGTGTCCAGAGCCTTGTGGTTGTGGACAAAAAAGGACATATAAATGGTGTGGTACAGATTTACTGATTATGAATAAACTATCCGATTTTGACTATTTCTTGCCAGCTGATTTAATTGCCCAAAGCCCTTTGAATCCAAGAGATCAAGCTAGACTGTTGCATATTTCTAATAACGGATTGAATGAACATTTAATATGTCACCTTCCTTCCATATTAAGGGAAGGGGATTTACTTATAGCAAATGATACTAAAGTCATACCTGCTCAGCTACACGGTAAAATCAATGATAAAAATATTGGTTTCACACTACACAAACAAAAATCCGTGGACCGCTGGCTTGCTTTTGCCAAGCCTGCAAAAAGATGTACCATAGGATCCACAGCTGTTTTCGGAGATGGGTTTGAAGCACGTGTAGTTGAGAGATATGTTGCAGGTGAAATAGAACTTGAATTCAATTGTAGTGATATTGAACTAACACGGATGATTGAAATATACGGGAAAATGCCATTGCCGCCTTATATTAAGCGCAGCCGTGATGGTGACAAAGCTGATTTTTTAAATTATCAAACACTCTTCGCGAAAAAGGCTGGTGCTGTAGCGGCACCAACAGCAGGTTTGCATTTTACGCCTTCATTAAGGCAGTCTATCATTGACTCAGGGTCTGAATTTGTAACCATAACATTGCATGTAGGTGGGGGAACATTTCTTCCTGTAAAATCTGAGAATTTATCAGATCATAAAATGCATAGTGAGTGGGGTGAGATAACACCTGAAATTGCTGCTAAAATAAATGAGACGAAACATAAAAATGGCAGGATTATTTGTGTTGGAACTACGAGCTTGCGAATTGTAGAGGCTGTTTGGGCAAAATTTGGAAAGATGCAAGATTTTAAGGGAGATATAGATTTATTTATTACTCCTGGATATTCGTTTAACGTCGCAGACCTATTACTTACAAATTTTCATTTGCCAAAATCGACGTTGTTAATGTTAGTTAGCGCATTTGCAGGTTTCAATGAGATTAAAGATGCCTATCAGTATGCGATAAAAAATCAATATAGGTTTTTCAGCTATGGTGATGCATGTTTAATAGAAAAAAAAGTAGGATAGGATAGTTATGCAAACAAAATTCAACTTTGAGCTGATCAGTCAAGATGAAGGAGCAAGGTTGGGGATATTGACTACTGCCTTTGGAAACATTGATACGCCAGCATTTATGCCAGTGGGAACGGCAGCAACTGTAAAAGGAATGATGCCTGAGGCAGTCGCTCAAACTGGAGCGCAAATTATACTGTCAAATACATATCATTTAATGTTACGTCCAGGTGCAGATAGGGTAAAACATCTTGGTGGTGTCCGAAAAATGATGAACTGGAAGGGACCACTTTTAACTGATTCTGGTGGTTTTCAAGTAATGTCGCTTGGCCCTCTAAGAAAAATAGATGAAAATGGGGTCACATTTAAAAGTCACCTTGACGGAAGCCCTCATTTATTGACCCCTGAGATATCTACAGAAATTCAACATAAGCTTGATGCTACTATAACTATGGTTTTTGATGAGTGTACACCTTATCCCGCAACAAAATCGCAAGCCGCTGACTCTATGGAATTATCTATGCGGTGGGCAGCCCGATCACGAAAAGCCTTCGAAGAAAGAGAGGGTTACGGACAGTTTGGTATAGTACAAGGCTCAGTATATCCAGACCTGAGATTGCAAAGCGTTCAAAGACTTAATGAAATTGGCTTTGAAGGTTATGCCATTGGAGGTCTGGCAGTTGGTGAAGGTCAGGAGTTAATGTTCGAAACTTTGAAATTTACAACGCCACACATGAAGATTGAACAACCGCGTTATTTGATGGGAGTTGGAAAACCAGCAGATATTGTAGGCGCTGTATTAAGAGGCGTTGATATGTTTGATTGTGTTCTACCGACAAGGTCTGGTAGAACAGGTCAGGCATTTACCAGATATGGAACAGTCAATATAAAGAATGCCCGGCACGCAGATGATTTAAGACCTTTAGATGAGAATTGTCCTTGCCCCGCCTGTAATAATTATAGTCGCGGATATTTGCATCACCTTTTTAAATCAGATGAAATACAAGGTTTAACTTTACTGACCTGGCATAATTTGACCTATTATCAGGATTTAATGCATGCTATACGAAAGGCCATCAAAGAGAGGCAATATAACACTTTTGTTTCTAACTTTTATAGAGAACAAAATCAGGGCGATATCCCTAAGATTTAACGCTACATCTTTAATTTTAAACTCTGAAGAAAAGAAATCTATTTTTTAATTTAAATAAATACAATCGGAAATTGAATTATAAGATCAAGACATAGTTTATGAACTCAAATATTTACCAATGGCTAGAAAAAAAAGCAAACCTATATGAATTTGATGAAGTAAGTATTACAGATACAAATTTATCAGTTGATACACAAAATCATCTTCTTAACTTTTTAGAATATGGTTATCATGGTGAAATGAAATGGTTGGAAGAGTCTGTCGAAAAGCGCCTTTCACCAAAAAAAATGTGGCAAAATGCAGAGAGTGCGATAATTTTTGCTAAAAATTATAGCCCTGAACATAATCCTATCGGGGATATTTCCAAGATAAAATCTGGTAATATTTCTGTTTATGCACGTTCAAAAGATTATCATTCAGTTATGAAAGGGAGATTAAAACAAATTGCCAGTCAGTTTGTTTCTAAATTTCAGGGTAGTGTAAAAGTTTTTGTTGATACAGCTCCTATTATGGAAAAACCGTTAGCGGTTAAATCTGGCATAGGATGGCAGGGAAAACATACCAATCTTGTCTCTAAAAAATTTGGGTCTTGGCTATTTTTAGGGGTCATATTAACAGATGCAATTCTACCCGCAAACAGGGGCTCTGAGGATTTTTGTGGGACTTGTCGGAAATGTTTAGATATTTGTCCTACAAATGCTTTCCCACGCCCCTATAAACTAGATGCGCGGCGATGTATCTCCTATCTTACAATTGAATTTGATGGTATCATTGAAACTGAATATCGTAAACAAATTGGCAATCGTATTTTTGGGTGCGATGATTGTCTTGCTATTTGTCCTTGGAATAAATTTGCACAAAAAGCATCTGATACAAGAATGCAATTAGGACAAAAACCTGGTTTGTTACCGCTAAGCAAATTGTTAGCTTTATCGGACTCAGAATTTAGAATTCTATTTTCTGGAACACCGGTTCGTAGAGCTGGATACAAAAAGTTTATTCGTAATTGTCTAATTGCTGCCGGTAATTCATACGATATAACACTTATCCCATTAATAATTGGATATTTAGATGATGAAACACTATTTGTGCAGGCATTGGCAATCTGGGCACTAAAGCAACTATGTGAAGAAGATGAATTTCAGCGTTTAAAAAATGACCGTAATGATAGTCATAAAGAACTTGTTAAAGAATGGAACGCAAATAAGTAAAAAGGCAATCTATAATTGCCAGATAGGTAACAAGGCTTTTCAAATCTGC
>JAAXKA010000228.1 GCA_012269555.1 Alphaproteobacteria bacterium | reverse complement strand
ATCGCGAGTTTGAAAAATCACTATCTTTTTATTACGAGGCAAAACTCTAAAGGTCAATCTAAAAATTTTTAAAACTTTATTAGATTCAGATAATTAAGCTTAGTTTATAATTTAAAACTGAAACCAAATAATCTTTTAATCGTTGTTATTATGCGCCCAAGCAATTATTACATAACCCGTGAAATTCGATATGTGTCTTGGGTGCACTAAGTCCAAACTTTGCTGCTCTTAAATTTAAATAATCTGATAATTCCTCATCCATTACTTCTGACACCCTTTCACATTTTTGACAGATGGTGAAAGCTGTCATATGGGTTATCTCACATAAATTATGTTCGCAAGCAATAAAAGCATTCATGCTTTCAATTCGATGAACCTTACCAATCTCAATCAGTTTTTCTAGTGCCCGATAAACTTGGGGCGGGGCTTTTAAACCGTATTCTCGCAATTTATCAAGAAGAGAATACGCGCTTAGAGGCGTATTAGCCTTCGCAAGTACTTTTAATACTAGCGTTTGATTTTTCGTAAGTTTAAGTTTTGGTGTTATTTTTTGTTTCATTTTTAATTCTATGTCTAATTTGATGTTAGGTTTGCATTTTTAAGTATCTTTGAGAATTAAATTTTTTGAGATGGTGAATAAAAATAAAATAAGTGAGGCGACAATAATACTGGGGCCTGCTGGTATATCAAATTCCAAAGAGCTAAAAAGTCCAAATAAAACTGAGCTAATACCGAAAAGTATTGCTATGATAGCCATTTGCTCTGGGCTGGTAGAAAAATGACGTGCTGATGCAGCGGGGATAATCAATAATGCTGTTAGCAGCATAACACCGACGATTTTCATAGAAATGGCTATAACCAGCGCTAACATGATCATAAAGAAGAAGTTAGAACGCTGGGGGTCTAGTCCCTCTGCTTCAGCAATTTCTGGGCTAACTGTGGCGGCAAAGAGCTTTTTCCAAACTAAAATAAGACAAATTAAAACTAATAAACCGCCAACCCAAATGATTAAAATGTCTCGTTTTGTAATGGATAGTATATCTCCAAATAAAAATCCCATTAAATCTACCCTTACCCAGGTCATAAATGAAAGAGCGATAAGTCCAAGAGCAATCGTAGAATGGGCCAGCAATCCAAGTAAAGTATCGGATGACAATTTCTGACCTTTCTGTAAAAATAATAGAGCAAACGCCACACAAACGCTTGTTATAAATACTGACAGAGTGATATTTATCTGTAAAAACAAGGCTAGAGCTACGCCTAAAAGGGCGGAGTGTGATAGCGTATCTCCGAAATAAGCTAGTCTGCGCCATACAACAAAGCATCCGAGTGGTCCCACAACCGTTGCAACACCAACCCCTCCGATAATTGAACGGATAAAAAAATCGTCAAGCATAGTTTTGTCCGATTACTAATGTGCCTATATCAAACCTTTGAAACACTTGTCTTTTGAAGCATAGGTTATTTAAATTCATTTCTTTATACTGCCATCCATTAAATGTTCGTGATCGTGATTATGCTGATAAATAGCTAAATTTGTTACCATTCTCTCACCAAAAAGGTCTTTGAATTCTGGGCTAGTTGTGACAACGCCGGGTGTTCCTGAGCAGCATATGTGACCATTCAAACAGATAACTTTGTCTGTCGTAGACATTACCATATGTAAGTCGTGGGATATAAGCAATATGCCGCAATTTAGCTTAGTTCGTGTTTCTTCAATCAAATTATAAATAGCATCTTCACCTTTCTAATCTACACCCTGCACAGGTTCATCCAAAACTAAAAATTCTGGTGATAATGCAATTGCTCTTGCAACCATAACACGTTGTAATTCTCCACCAGAAAGAACGCGTATTTCTTTATCGGAAAGATGGGATGTATTTGTTAAAGATAATGCAAATTCAATTTCTTTATCCGAAACTTTTTGTGTTAGCGAAATGAATCGTTTGACTTTTATAGGAACAGTCCAATCGATTTGTAATTTTTGAGGTACATAGCCAATGCGTATATTGTTTTTTCGACTAGTTGTTCCCTCATTTAAACCTAAAAGACCAAGAGCCATTTTAGCGGTCGTTGTTTTACCTGAGCCGTTCGGTCCTATTAATGTAACAATTTCCCCACTATGCACACTCATTGTAATGCCTCTTACGAGCCAATTTCTATTCTTTCTGACACCAGCATTAGTTAATTTTACAAGTACATTTTCTTTTTTAGACATTTTTTAGAACACAGATTATTTATTGAAAAAGAAATAAAAATGTTATATTATAACATAACATTAAAGTCTAGATAATATTCCAAGGAAATCATCATGCGTATAAACAAATTTATATTAATGGCATCTACTGCTTTTGCAACAAGCATCTCTGCAGCTCAAGCCGAAATTAGTGTTATAGCCTCTATAAAGCCTGTTCACTCTCTTGTTGCAGGTGTAATGAAGGGGGTAGGTTCCCCAAACATTATTGTAGATGGGGCTGGTTCTCCGCACTCATATTCTTTAAAGCCGTCGCAGGCTAAGGAATTGCAGGAAGCTAATGCTGTGTTTTGGTTTGGTAGAGACCTAGAGACATTTCTTGAAAAACCAATTGAAGCGCTTTCATCAAACGCAAACGTTGTAAAACTTTTAGATACTGATGGTTTGTTAAAGCTAGAATTTCGTGAGGGTGGACCATTCTCTGAACATGATCATGACGACCATGATGATCACGATGATCACAAAGATCATGATGACCATGACGACCACGATGATCACAAAGACCATGATGACCATGATGATCACAAAGACCATGATGACCATGATGACCACGGCCATCATGACCATGGGGAACACGATCCACATGTCTGGTTAGACCCAAAAAATGCATCTTTATTGGTTGAGAAAATAGCAGATGAATTATCTTTAATTGACCCATCTAATGCTACTAAGTACGCAAATAATGCCAAAAAAATTCAAGGTGATTTAAATCAACTAGTCGAAGATATAACGGTTGAATTAAAACCACTCAGTAATGAGGGTTATATCGTCTTTCATGATGCATATCAGTATTTTGAAAAACGCTTTGGCGTCTCAGCTATTGGTTCGGTCACAGTGTCTCCAGAAATACTACCGGGCGTAGAGAGAACCAAAGAATTAAGGGAAAAAATTGTTAGCTTAGAGGCGAGTTGCGTGTTTTCTGAACCTCAATTTGAGCCAAAGATAGTTAGCACCTTGGTTGAGGGAACTCAAGTCGGAACAGGTGTTTTAGACCCTCTCGG
>JAAXKA010000111.1 GCA_012269555.1 Alphaproteobacteria bacterium | reverse complement strand
TCAATCACTGATATTCGATTACTAAATTGCTTCGATAAATCGAGAAAACCTTTACGCATTTTTTTTTGTAGTTCGAGACCGAAGTCTTCAAAACGCTCCTCTACAGTTTCCCTAGATTTTGCTCTTCTGAGACCAATCTCTGGATCAATATCAATTAATATTGTTAAATCGGGATCATGACCAATAACTTCCTTATCTAGCATATCAACCAACTTCTTGAGCTTTGGTCCCCGCATCCCTTGGTACATTCTTGTGCTATCAGTAAATCTGTCACAAATTACAATCTGACCATTTTTCATTGCAGGCAAAATAATGCGTTCTAAATGATCTCGTCTTGCGGCTGTGAAGAGAAGTATTTCTGTTTCTGCGGACCATCTGTCGACATCTCCTTGTAACAAAAGTTTTCTTATTTCTTCTCCACCAACAGAGCCTCCTGGTTCTCTGGTTACAACTATATCGAAACTTAGACTTCTTAAAAAATCAGCTAACCTTTGGATCTGTGTCGATTTACCTGATCCATCTATTCCTTCAAACGAAATAAAGTAACCTTTGTCTCTCACAAACTTTCCTCTGAATTTGTGTAGAGCATATTAAATAAATAGTGACCAGCAGTCCTAATTCTTACAAGAAAACCACCTGTGGAAACATCATCACCTGCTAATAGGTCATGAGTAGTCTCCGGTAAATCTTGTGATCGAATTACGAGTTGTGCAATCTTATCGCCTTTCTTTATTGGAGCTTTTATTGGCCCATTATACTGAATTGAAAATAAAGGTTCACCTGAGCTTAAGACTGGGACCATTACGTTTAGATCATTCTCTAATAGCAATCTGACATTTCTCGATTTTCCATTCCAGACTTTTGCTTTTCCAACTTCTGCACCACCCGTGCCAAACTTTTTAACAACAAATTGACGAAATGCCCAGTTGACTATTGACTCTTCTTCTTGGTCTCTGTCCTCTAAGGTGTGTAAACCTGATAGAACAAAAATTATTCTTCGCCCATCCTGTTTTGCAGATCCAACTAATCCGTAGCCTGCTTCTTTCGTGTGTCCAGTTTTTAGACCATCGGCTCCAATACCTAATCCTAGAAGTGGATTCCTATTTCTCGTATTTGCTGAAGCGCGACCGTCAAATTCATATGTTTGCTCTGCGAACATTGGATAATATTCTGGAAAATCTTCAATCAATTTTTTTGCTATTATACTGAGATCTCGAACACTCATTTGATGGCCATCAGCGGGCCATCCATTTGAGTTTTTAAAGGTAGAGTTTTCCAGGCCTATTTGTTTACCTCGTTGTGTCATAAGTTTTGCAAAACCAGCTTCGGTTCCATCCGGTGAAAGGGCTTCTGCAATTACAGCACATGCATCATTGCCAGAAAGAACAATTATTCCTCTAATCAAGTCTAAAACTGTGACCCGATCTGTTGGATTTAGAAACATTGTTGATCCAGTATATTGAGCTGCAGATTTTGAAACTGGTAATTTTTCGTCTATTGCGAGACGACCAGATTTTATAAACTCGAATGTTACATACAAAGTCATGAGCTTTGACATTGATGCTGGTGGTAGAGGTAAATCAGCGTTTTTCGATAAAAGAACAGTACCGGTAGTTTCATCGATAACGTAGGCTGCTTTAGCTTTTGTTTCAAATGAGTATGCTACAGAGTTAAAAAATAAACTGACCAAAACTGCAGTGCATGTGACTTTAATTACTGACAAAATACGCATCTCTAAATCCAGCTGTTTGAATTGTTTGTAACATTTTTGACCTAACATCTGACGAATTTGCAGGACCTGCTACTACACGCCAATATTGTTTTCCTTTAATCTCAAAGTTAAAAACAGTAACTGGCAAATCTAAGTCTACCATTTTGTTTTTTGTTTTGTCAGCATTATTTTTGACACCAAATATTCCGACCTGAATAAAAGGCTTTGCAAGATCAGTTTTGTTAGGGGAATTTTCTATGAAATCTAGACTTGTATTTTCTTTTTTTTCTGCCGTGCTATTTGTCGCTCTTACAGCAACTATTTTGACTTTTGTTTGTTCATTTTTATTTATCCCTAAAGTTTTGGCGGCGTCTGAGGATATGATAGAGCTTTCGGTATTTAATGTTTGTTGCAAAACCGCTCCTACTACTGATTTTCCATTAGACATATTTCTAATCAAAACTCTTTCAGGCTTTTGTACCTTGGGATGTGAAATCCAATTTCCTCCAAGGGTTTCTTCACCACCCCATATAACCGAAGCTGATATATCCAGAATTTCATTTTTTTCAACAAGGCTAACTTTAGTTGAGTTTTGATTTGCTTGAGAAGTATTTCCTAAGGGATTACAGCCGATAAGGTTGCAAGAACAAATTAAAAATAATGAAAATTTACTAATTGACCAAAAATTAACTGACAAAATAATTTCCTATCACGATAGGCTTTTTAAACATGATAATAATGTTAACCGAATACAATTTCATTCACTAGGATTATCTTAACTGCTCAATACAAATGTGAAAAGATATTGGTATCTGAATTTTTGAAAAAAAGCTATTTTTCTACATTTCTAAAACAAAAACCAATTAGGTTACCTTTAGGAAAATAGTTTAGAAAAAAGTACTGTATTAATTGCGCAAAAGATGGGGAAAGGCGCCAGCTCTTTTGAGCTTCAAAGAGAAAGGCTGGGTTTTTGTTTCTTGTAAAGCGTGGTTAGATATCGCTTGCGCCTTGTTCTTACTTTAATAAATTGTATCATCCTGTTGCGGAGTGGATTTACAGGACGAAAGCATGGAAGAAGATATTACAACTTTTGCAAACTTTACATTGAAGTCAGGACGTATAACGCAGAGTGGTACTATCGATGGCTCATCTAGTTTCACGTCAATTCCACTTAGAGCTTACGCAAGCTCAACAATGACTAAAAGCTCAAGGCCATTCTATCTACTTCTTGCATTAGCTGCTTTAATTGGTGCGGTTTACATCTACACCGATGGGAATTTCTCACTAGAGAGAGTCAGGTATGAACTGGCTATGGGTATTTACAACGAAAATACAAATATAGCAGCAATAGCGCTCGTTGCAGCCATTTTTTTTATCTATTCTTATGTTAGAAGCAGAAGGGCAAGCCTAATCATTGAAACTGTGGGTGGACAAAAATTTAGTGCGGTAGTATCTGGCAAGCAAGATGACGTTGAAAATTTTATCTCCGCTGTAGAGAAACAATATAATCTTCAATTTAATGTTGATACACCTTCATCAAATGATGTT
>JAAXKA010000054.1 GCA_012269555.1 Alphaproteobacteria bacterium | reverse complement strand
GCGTCACCTTCGAGTTTATTGAATTGCATAACTGGTTCAAAATTTTGAATAACTTCTTCCAACAAAGTATTGATTAATTTATGAGCATGGCTATCCCAAAAATCCGCTATTTTTTTTCCTATGATAGGTTTTTTTCTCATCGAATGGTTTTTGATAAAAGGTGTATAGCCACTTATGTCTGCGATTAATAAAAAACCCGACTTATTCTGCATCAAATTTCCCTTAAAAAAATTTAGTTTTTCTAATTTAAAAACAATACTACTCAGTTAACACTCAAGCATAAAATACCTAAGCACAACCTTAAATCAGCGGAAAATATGTAAAAATTCTTTAACCGTTTATTTCGTAGTTTTATTTTAGAGTTTAAGTGGCGGGAGTGACGGGACTCGAACCCGCGGCCTCTGGCGTGACAGTCTAGCATTTTAACCGTTTTTGACGGTATTTTAACGACACACATGGACATATTCCTACACTTTGTACGTCACCAAACTACTTCTATCGACACTGAAAGTCACCTCAATAATGAACACAAAATGAACACAGCGATTTACAATTTAGTGTCCCCAGATTTTAGTACGATCCCCTCATTCATAGCTCGGATTACTTTAAAAATATTTTTAAATTTTCACTATACCTATTTGAAAATGTTATGTTATAACATATCATAATTTAAAGAATCTTCCTGCAAGAAAAAATTAAAATAGAAAGCCAAACAATGTCTGTAAATAAACAAGTACCCGTCACTGTATTAACCGGTTTCCTAGGAGCTGGTAAGACTACTTTATTAAATCGAATTCTAACTGAACATCATGGCAAAAAATATGCTGTGGTTGTCAACGAATTTGGCGAGGAAGGTATCGATAACGATTTGGTGGTAGATGCTGACGAAGAAGTTTTTGAAATGAACAATGGATGCATCTGCTGCACTGTGCGAGGAGACTTAATACGTATTTTAAGTGGACTAATGAAACGAGCAGATAAATTAGATGCAATAATTGTGGAAACAACTGGATTAGCTGACCCTGCACCTGTAGCGCAAACTTTCTTTGTGGACGAGGATGTGGCACAACGTACAAAGCTTGATGCCATCGTTACTGTAGCAGATGCTGTGCATCTCGATAGCCAACTTGGTGAACATCATGAAGCAGAAGAACAGATAGCCTTTGCAGACGTTGTGTTATTAAATAAGACAGACCTAGTGGAAAAGAGTGGCTTGTCAAAAGTTGAAGCGCGAATAAGAAAAATAAATCCTTATACGAAGATTATTCAAACTTCTAGATGTGTAACTGCATTAGATGAAATTATTGGTCTTAATGCTTTTAGCTTAGACCGAGTTCTTGAGGTAGAACCAGATTTCCTGGACTCTGATCATGATCACGAACATGATGATGATATCAAAAGTTTGTCTTTTATCTCTGAGACCCCTTTAGATCTTGAATTATTTCAAAAATGGTTTGGTGGACTTCTACAAACGCATGGCCAGGACATATTACGTTCTAAAGGTATTCTAAACTTTTCGGGCGAAGAAGAGCGTTACGTATTCCAAGGAGTTCACATGTTAATGGATGCGTCACCGATGGGTGCTTGGCCTAGCAATTTAAACCGTACATCTCGAATTGTATTCATTGGCAGAAACTTAGAAAAAATGGATCTTGAAAAAGGGTTTGAGGGATGCAAGAGAGTTTAACTAATTCTTTTAATGATTCTAATTCAGACCAGTTAGTTCGAGAAAAGCAAACCGAGTTAGAGCGAAGAGGAATTAATCATTGTTTTCATGCACCAGTAACATGTGCGACTGCAATCAACGAAGGAGTTGTTGCTGGTTTTGGGGATGGTACTATTGGAATATTTAGACCTGGTCTCTTTCCCGAAATAAAAAAGGCTCATAAAGGTGCAATCCTTTGCATTGCGGCAGATGATGATTTTATTTTAACAGGTGGAGATGACGGTTTGCTATTAAAAACCTCAACAGATGGCTATATTGAGGAAATTAAAAATTTTAATAAAAAGTGGATTGACTGCGTAGCGCACAAGGAAGATTTAATAGCATGTTCGTCAGGAAAAAACGTTTATGTCTGGAACTCAGACCAAAAGGAACCAGAAGTATTAGTGCATAGAAGCACAATTGGGGGTTTATCATTTGACAAAACAAGTAAAAGACTTGCTGTAGCTCATTACGGTGGCGTCACCGTTTGGGAACTGATCAAGCGAAAATGGAAATCTTCAGTATTTGCCTGGAAAGGGTCTCATGGTGCCGTCTCATTCAGCCCAAATGGGAAGTATCTTGTCACAGCAATGCAAGAGAACGCCGTCCATGGCTGGCGAATTAGAGATAAAACTAATATGGCCATGGCAGGATACCCTTCCAAGGTAAAGAGTTTTGCCTGGGTTGGAGAAACACCATTCCTAGTCACCTCGGGCGCTGATGAGGCCATCTGTTGGCCGTTCGATGGTAAATGTGGACCCATGGAACGCTCACCGGTCTGTTTGGGGAAATATAATAATATTATGGTTACTCAAGTTCATAGTTTACCGCGCGAAAATGCTGTTTTTGCAGGGTACAGAGATGGTTCTGTTTTGTTAGCTGAAATAAATGAGAATAATAGTGGTATCTTAATAAGAGGCTCCACAGGAGCCCAGGTAACTGCTTTATCAGTGTCAAGCACGGGATCCCATATTTTTATTGGTGATGATGATGGTAATATCTTGTGGTCACCACTTTGGGCATGATGTTAAAGAGAAAATTTATGTTCAATCGAAAAAAAATAAATCCTGAAATAACTAGAAAAATTAAAATGCTTATTCAAGAACAATTTAATTTAACTGATGATACTTTGATAAGCTTATCCGAATTGAATTGTCATGAGCCTAACTGCCCACCAACAGAGACTGTTATAACGACAAGAGCATTAAACGGTGAGAGTTGTATTTGGAAGATTGCAAAACCTATATCTGAGATCAAAATAGAAGATATAAAAAAGTTAGAAAATTAATTATAAAGTGATGGTCTACCATCAAAATGTTATATGCGCGTCATAGCAATAGTCAAAAGTAACGAGTGACATAAAAAGCTTGGCATAGTTTTTAGCTACCATTCATTCGCTTGAGTTCCTCAAAAAAGCTATTCTTTTCTTTCCTTTTTCTGATAAATTTTTTTCCCACTGGATTGTTTCACTGCGGAACCAATGTAAAACAAGGTTTTCTCTCGGATCGAAAATGACATAATATGTCAAAACTCACATTCAAAAATGAACACAAAACGAACACAAACGTG
>JAAXKA010000158.1:1079-3277 GCA_012269555.1 Alphaproteobacteria bacterium | reverse complement strand
AAATACATCACCTGGGTATGCCTCTCTTCCGGGTGGTCTTCGTAAGAGCAAAGAAATTTGTCTATATGCAACTGCCTGTTTAGTCAAATCATCATATATAATCAATGCATCTTCACCACGATCTCTGTAATACTCACCCATTGTGCATCCCGCAAAAGGTGCTAAAAATTGCATCGCTGCTGCATCAGATGCGGTGGCAGAAACAACTATCGTATGTCCCATTGCTCCATGTTCTTCTAACTTTCTTACAACCGCAGCGACTGATGACGCCTTTTGACCAACCGCCACATAGATGCATTTAATACCTGAATCTTTTTGATTAATTATCTCGTCGACGTCAATTGCGGTTTTACAAATTTGCCTGTCACCGATAATTAACTCTCTTTGCCCTCTTCCAATTGGGACCATCGAGTCGACCGCCTTTAAACCAATTTGCACAGGTTGATCAACTGATTGTCTATCAATAACCCCTGGTGCTACTTTTTCAAGGGCATCTGTTAGTTTTGCATTTACTGGTCCTTTACCATCAATAGGATTCCCCAAAGCATCAATGACTCTGCCTTCCAACTCAGGCCCCACAGGTACTTCCAATACTTTTCCTGTACAACGAACTCTGCCACCCTCAGCTAACTCTTGATAGTCCCCGAGCACAACAGCGCCCACTGAGTCTCTCTCTAGATTAAGCGCCATACCAAAACTACCACCGTCGAACTCAATCATTTCACCGTACATTACATCTTCAAGACCATGAATCCGTATAATTCCATCAGACACCGATACAATGGTGCCCTCATTTCTAGATTCTGCAGAGACATCAAGATTGTCTATTCGATCTTTAATTATTTCGCTTATTTCAGATGGATTAAGTTGTTGCATTTCAAAACCTCAATAATCAGGTATTAAGTGAATCAGCGAGTTTATTCAATTTTCCACGAACTGAATTATCAATTACCATATCACCGGCTTGAATAACTGCGCCTCCTATCAGATCCTTGTTTAAAACGATCTGAATGTTTATTTGTCTTTTCAAATTTGTTGCTAAAGCTTCAGTTAACTTTTTTAACTGATCATCTGTAAGTTCTTCAGTGACTGAAACTGTGATTTCTAAAATAGCCTCTTGGTTTGCTTTGTGAGTCTCAAACTGATCCTTAATTTGAGGTGCTAATTGAAGACGCTTATTTTGACATAACAAGTCTAAAAAATTACTAAAACCATTTGGCAGATCAGAATCAAAGATTTTTAATATTGTATCCACAAGCAAGGACGGCGTGACGTTTGGCTTTACAATAAAATCTCGAATGCGGTCATTCTGGATCATTTCTGATAAGAGAGACAGGTTCTTCTGCCAATCCGCCAAAGAATTATGCTCTAATGAATACTCAAAAGCAGCTTTGGAGTAGGGTCTTGCTAATGTCGATAATTCAGTCATTTAATTTTTAAACTTATAATTCTTTAGCTAATTTATCTAACAGCGACTTATTAACTTTTTTGTCTACGGATTTTTCCAATATCTTCTCAGCACCCTTAATTGCGAGATCAGCTACGGATTTCCTTAGTTTTTCTTTTGCCCTATTAGTTTCTAAGTCAATTTCAGCCTTTGCAGCCAACTTTATGCGATCACCCTCTTCTGAAGCTTTAATCTTTGCATCTTCAATTATCTGCGTAGCTCTTTTGTTTGCTTGATCAATAATTGAGGATGCTTCAACTTTCGCTTCGTCAAGCTTTGCATCTATTTCCTGCTCTGCATTTGCAAGATCTCTGCTAGCTTTCTCAGCATAATTTAATCCGTCTTCTATCTTTTTTTGGCGTTCCTCTAATGAGGCCAAAAGAATTGGCCAAATAAATTTCATACAAAACCAAACAAAAATAGCAAACGTTACCATTTGCCCAAATAAGGTTAAATTTATATTCATCAATAAACCTCAAAAATAATTAAAAGAGGCCGCTAAACCAATGGTGGCGCAACCACAAATATGAGATACATAGCGATACCCACACCAATAATTGGCACTGCATCGATCAAACCGGCAAGCAAGAACATTTTGCCTTGTAACTCAGCGCCAAGCTCAGGTTGTCTAGCTGTAGCTTCTATTAACTTACCTCCCAACAAACCCATGCCAATTGCTGCACCTAATGCACCCAATCCGAGCATGATTGCTGCTGCCATATATACTTCCATCTTCTTCTCCTTTTATAAA
>JAAXKA010000158.1:0-1069 GCA_012269555.1 Alphaproteobacteria bacterium | reverse complement strand
CAGTTAACACCATGAAGATAAATGCTTGAAGAGTAACTATAATAATGTGGAAAATAGCCCAACCAAGCTGCATAAGTCCTCCACTTAAACCCAAAATACCACCTGAAATCATCAGCAAACTTAATGAATAAAGTGCGGTTTTACCCGTTGAGAGTTTACCCTTCAAATTTAACAAACAAATAAAACAAACCAACAAGAAAGTAACAAGCCACAAAAAAACATTCGTGCCCTCACCAAAAAGTTGAGCGTTTAAACCACCAGAGATAATGCTGCCGCCGGCTCCAGCCGCAAACATGAGTGCAATCAAGATAAATATCATCTCTCCGGCATACATATTACCAAACAACCTTAAACCAAGAGAAAAAGGTTTAGCTAAAAAGCCCACTAACTCCATAAAGAGATTTACTGGAATAAATGCCCAGTGATTAAAGGGATGCATTGTAAGTTCTTTAACAAAACCAAAACCCTTAATCTTGATATTGTAGAAAAGCATTAACAAAAATACACCAAGTGCCATACCCATGGTTACATTGGGATCAGTGGAAGGGACAATCTTTTGATATTCTACCCCGACAAGCATTAACAATTTTGGAACAAGATCAACAGGCACGAGATCCATTAAATTCATCAAAAATATCCAAATAAAAATCGTTAGGGCTAAGGGTGCTATCAAACGGTTTTTTGCATGAAAACTTTCTTTCACTTTGTTATCAACAAGCTCAACAATAAATTCAACAAAATTAATAAAACCCTTCGGTGTAGATGGGTTACTCTTTAATGCGGCCCATCTGAATACTAAGCAAAATACAATACCTAATCCTATAGACCAAGCCATTGAATCTAAATGTATAGCCCAAAATCCCATAGCAGCCGCCTCGTCAGCACCATGGGCCAATGTCCAAGTATTCTCTGTAAGTACTTGATGTCCCTGTTCACTATGTCTTTCAAAACCTGCGGGCAACCTCCCATACACCAGATTTTGAAGATGGTGTTGAATATATTCTGAAGTTGTTGCTGGATCTTTACCTGCCACACCTTTCACCCATTCTAATCATTACAAGTCACGTTT
>JAAXKA010000028.1:5339-13365 GCA_012269555.1 Alphaproteobacteria bacterium | reverse complement strand
TATTATGGGTCCCTTCATTTCAATAGATTGAGAATGATTGTTGCTTCTCTCTTGTTAGTTGTAATGATAATGCTCAATGGAAATAATTGGGAACTAGCATCCAGTCAATGGAAATGGATTATAATATCGGGTATTGTTGGAATTGGTCTAGGAGACTTCTTTTTATTCATCGCTATGGAAAGAATCGGACCACGGAGAACAGGAGTATTATTTGCTATAAACGCACCATTAGCGGCGTTCCTTGCTTGGCTAATACTAAATGAGGAACTAACTTTTTTGATTATATTTGCCATTGTCATAGGATTTTTAGGAATCGCTCTGGCAGTAGTCTATGGAAGCCCAAAAACGAATATTCATGACTGGGAAGTTACAAAGCCACCTCTCTGGTTAGGAGTTTCTGCGGGTTTGCTCGCAGCACTTGGGCAAGCAGCTGGCGTGTTATTTTTACGCCCAGTCATGGAGCAGGGGGCAGACCCATTGCAAACGAGTCTGATACGGGTTGTTGCAGCCGGAGTGTTCTTATGGGCAATGTTAATTTTCGAAAAGGATAAACCGAAGATATGGAAAATCCCACCACTAAGTGTGGGCTGGCATGTTGTTGCAAATGGTTTTTTTGGTCTAAGTTTTGGGCTAGCTTTATTTTTAAAAGCGTTAGAAACAGGTCAGGTAGCAAAGGTTTCCATGTTAGTGGCCATAAGCCCTGTTTTAATGCTACCGTTTGTCTGGTTTCAAACAAAAAAAATGCCCGTGTTAGGAGCTTGGTTAGGTGCTATTTTAGTTGTTTTTAGTTCGTGGATAATTATTTTGTAAAGAAATAGAAAATGCGCGTATCATATAAAACTGCTTATATTTATTTATTACTCACCATGACATTTTGGGCAGGTAATTCTATTACTGCACGAATGTTTGCAGATGATTTGCCCCCTTTGCAACACGCATTCTGGAGATGGGTTTTTGCCTCTATTTTAATTTTGATAATTTTTAGGCCTCCCCTCAAGAGAGATTTTCCTTTAATTTGGGCGAATAGATGGCCCGTATTTTGGATCGCTACAACTGGAATAGGGGCATACAATACTCTTCAATATTGGGCATTAAATTATACCACTGTGAGCAATGTTGGTTTGTTACAAACCACTCTTCCAATAATATTGTGTTTTTTTGAATGGCTCTTTTTTAGGGAAAGAATAACTAGAATTCAAATGCTTGGTATGATGGTGGCTACCATAGGAGTCTTTGTTGTTTTGATTAAGGCAGATTTAGGGAATTTACTTAATCTAACTTTCAATTCTGGCGATTTAATAATGGTTATTGCTATTATTATATATGGTTTATTTTCACTTCTCCTGCGTTTTTCTCCTAAAGAAGTTAATCACTGGTCTTTTTTATGGGTTCTTTTCATTATCGGAGCGATTGAATTGTTTCCATTGCAATTTTTAGAATATCAAGCGGGTTATCGGATGAATTTATCTATAGGTCCTATACTCGGGTTGAGTTATATCGTGATCTGTCCTGCTTTACTTGCGTATAAGTTTTATACTTCTGCTGTCGTTACGCTTGGAGTAACACGCACAGGTTTATTTTTTTATTGGTTGCCAATTGCTTCAGTTATACTAGCTATATTAATATTGGGGGAGCCACTGCAAATCTATCATATTATTGGTTTTGTTTTGGTGGTCTGTGGTTTAAGGCTGGGTCTTACCAAAAAAGAAAAATAAATATTAAATGGTATAGAATATATTTTTTAGTGAGATAATTTAATGATGAACAATATTAAGAAAGTTTTTTTGTGGGTGGTATTTTTTCTTATAACTATGACATTAGCAAAACAATCTTTTTCAGAAAACCTTATAGCACCCAATGAGGGCTTTAGCGCCCAGGAAGTTGTTGAGATACAATTATTAGGTTTGCAATCAGGTGCTTCTGGTCAGGGAATTGAACAGGTTTGGTTGTTTGCTCATCCCAATAATAAGCGAGCTACAGGGCCTCTAGCGCGTTTTAAGATGCTGTTTGAAACACCCTCTTATTCACCACTTCTTAATCTTCAAAGCTATTCAATCAAGTTGGTCAATGAAACAGATATTGAGAGTCAGTTTGTTGTGTCCATAATTACAGGTGATGGAATTTCTTATGATTATTTTTGGGCAGTTGAAAAAGTGCTTTCAGGGGACCAAGTAGGTTTCTGGATGACAACAATGGTGTCATCTCCGCGTCAATTGAGTCGAGCTAGTTGAACTCATTATCCGTTTTTAAAGGCAAGTTAAATCAATTGCCTGTCTCTGTAAGAGCAGGCACGTTTATATTAATTGGGGTTTTTCTGCTTGGTTTGTCTGATAATCTTGTTTTGCTTATTAATGACGAAACGGGAATCTGGCAGTTTCATGCAATACGCAGTTTCATAACGACCTTATTGATTATTGGGTTAGTAATTATTTTTAGATATGATATACGACCCAAAAAACCATTATTTGTTTTGTTGCGTTCTATATTTCTTAGTGCTGCAATGATTTGTTATTTCGGTGGTCTATCTTTCCTTTCAGTAGCTGAGGCAGGTGCAGGACTTTTTTCATCCCCTATATTTGTGTTAATATTTTCTGTTATTATATTCAAAATACGTATAG
Organism: Alphaproteobacteria bacterium; assembly: GCA_012269555.1. GTDB lineage: Bacteria > Pseudomonadota > Alphaproteobacteria > Puniceispirillales > Puniceispirillaceae > UBA5951. The sequence continues at coordinate 10,747 of JAAXKA010000028.1, read as the reverse complement.
GGATTTTTCGAATTTTGGCTGTAATATTGGGTAGTATAGGTGTCTATGTTTTACTAAAACCTGAGTTCTCTGAATTTAATTTATTACAAATTATTCCTGTGCTCGGGGGAATGTTCTACGCGATGGCTGTGCTTAGCACGCGCCATTTTTGTAGTGAAGAGTCAGCGATTGGTTTAACGCTAGCGTATCTTTGCGCAATTGGAATAATTGGTGCCATTGTTGCTACTACCTTATCGCTTTTCCCTACAATACAGAACAATCCTTCAGAAATGTTTTATTTCTTGGAAGGATGGCGACCTGTAAGCATTAAATTTTTAGTGTGGATTACCCTTCAAGCTATTCTTACTGTAGTTGCTCTCGCTTTTATGACAAAGGCCTATCAAATGACAGATACGAGCATATTGGCTGTTTATGAGTATGGGTTTTTAGTTTTTGCAGCACTATGGGGTTGGGTATTATGGTCAACCGTTCTTGGTTTAAGCGAAGTTATTGGCATTACGTTTATTATTGTTGCTGGTATTATCATAATAACTCGTTCGGCTCGCGTAATCTCTTGATACAATTTAGGTTAGGCAGTATGGTCACCAAAACATGCGTTGGGTATCCTGAATAATTGTTTCAAGAAATAAAACTTTATCTAAGCAAAATACATAATGGAAAGAGTATATGAAAATTCTCATTGTTTCAGATGCTTGGTATCCACAAACCAATGGCGTAGTCAATTCTATCTTATGCACAAATTCTTGCCTTAAGGAGCTTGGTCATGAAGTGATAATGTTAACACCTGATAAGTTCAGAACAATTCCTTGTCCTTCTTATCCAGAAATTCGCTTATCTGTTTTTCCTAAAAGAGGTGTTCAAAAATTCTTTCAAAATCACAAAGTTGATGTAATACATATTGCGACAGAAGGGCCACTTGGCATCGCAACCAGACAATATGCAATAAAAAATAAGTTTAAATTTACAACAGCATTTCACACTAAATTTCCTGATTACATAAAAGCTAGAATAGGGCTTCCTATTTCATTCAGCTATCGTTTTTTACGATGGTTTCACAAATATTCAAATGCTACGCTGGCCCCCACTAATTCAATTATTGAGGAGTTGAACTACCACCAAATAGGATCGCCAGTTTATTGGCCTAGGGGCGTTGAAACAGATATTTTTAAACCTTTTGCTAATCGTAAACCTAATAAAGATTTAGTATATTTATATGTCGGAAGGATTGCTGTAGAGAAAAATATAGAGGCATTTTTGTCTTTAAAATTAAAAGGAAGAAAAATTGTCGTTGGAGATGGCCCTTTATTGTCAAAGTTAGAGTCGATATATCCTGATGTAACCTTTTTAGGAAAAAAAAGTAAAAACGATTTGCCCGAAATATATAATAAAGCAGATGTTTTTGTTTTTCCAAGCCGCACGGATACCTTCGGCCTAGTATTATTGGAGGCATTGGCATGTGGGGTTCCAGTTGCTGCCTTTCCAGCCCCTGGTCCAATTGACGTAATTGGTGATTCTAAAGCTGGTTATCTTTCTGAGGATCTTAACGAGGCTGTAAAGGGAGCTTTAAAAATACCTCGTAATGTTGCTAGAGACCAAGCTTTGAAATATTCATGGTTAGAAGCAACACGCTTGTTTCTTGAACAGCAAGTACAAATCAAATAGTAAGTTTTTTAGTTAATTTTTATTTTTCTGCATAAGTGACTTTGGTACCAAGAGATAGGGTATTAGCAAAGCTTGTTAAACGTTTTTTATTTTGGGTTGTAAAAAGATTTGATGCAGATTTTGCTATCTCACATACCAGAGTTTTTTTTCTAATATGCAATTTAATTAAATCTAGGTTCGTGTTTATTCCAGCGCTAAAATTTAATCCGAGTCTTATTCCAAGGCCAATAAAAAGTGCATATTTCTGTTGCTCATTAGTTAAAATAAATTCAGATGATATTGGTTGTTCTTGAATGAACTTTATACCATTATATCGATGAAATAAGGTAAGAGAAATCCATAAACGCTCAGGGTGTGTCAGACTGTAAATTGGAAGTGCACTTATTTTTTCAAACGCAATATTAGCACGCATAGATGGTTCTTCATCCCAACAAATTTCAGACAACAAACATGATGCTTTTACTAAACGTCCAGTATTGAGATTATTCATATTTTTCAAACCTATTTTTATGCAAGGTTTAATAAAATTAAATAAATTTTCGTTTATAGAAGAAAAACGTAACCTATGTGCTGCAATTTCTGCGCATGCAATATGTAAGGGGTCTTTTTCTTTATAATGAGCTAATTTTGGATGGTTTGAAATTTCTTTTGCAATTAATCCATCACGAATACTTGTTCCACTTATGACTAATTTGTCCACATTAGAAATAGATAATAAACAGGTTATAATTTCTGATGCTTTGGGCATTGAAAAACGACGTCCCTCAGGAATTCCCTCTAGGTCAGGTTTTTCATCTAATATTTGATTTAATAATGAATTTGCTGCGATTTTTGACATTGTGAGTGCATGCAACATGCCGAGAGGATATTTAGTTTTATGAATATATGCAGCGCCCAGAGCTCTAAAACTACCACCTACTCCATATAAATTTAATCCCTTCATGTTAGAGAGCCATTCAACTTTTTTTATCATATCAAATATTTCATGTTGAGGTTTTATACTTAAATGTCCAACGTTTAGGCTCTTGAAATAAATAGGCTTTCCGTTTTTTACATGCACTAATTCAAGGCTACCTCCACCCAGATCAACAATAAGTCCATCACTTATGTTAAAGTTGGATAAAAGTCCAATTGACACTAGGCGTGCCTCTTGTTCTTTTTTCAACACTTTAATTTCATGATTAAGTATTTCCTGTGCAGGAACGAGAAAATCATTTGCATTTTTGGCTCGCCTTGTTGCAGCAGTTGCAACAATTCTAACTGACAAATTGGGAATAGACCTTAGAATAGAAGAAAATCTCCCTAATGTTTCTAATGCAATTTTAATTTTTTCTGGTTGGAGATTATTATCTGGTTCTAAGCCCTCTCCTAAGCGGCAAGTTACACGTTCGTTGAATAAGGGGAATGGAAAGCGTCCCATGGTTTTAAAAATCACTAACCGGATAGAGTTTGAACCGATATCAATTACAGCAATATGATTTGATGGGGTATTAAATTTTTGAGTTAGTTTAACCATTTAAAAATTCCAGTTCTTTAATCTGGAACTGCTAGACTGCCTAGTCCAGACAAACTTGGGTTATTCATGAAATAAGTATGTGAAGAAAAGTTAGTCTCAGAATACTTTTGTTTTTTATATGTCCCGTCGGACTGAAGTTCCCAACAATTACTAGTATCTTTTAGCAATGCCAACATTACCTGTTCTAAAACCTGCGCACGAACAGTCTCATTCTCAAGTGGTATAAAAGTCTCTACACGTTGGTATAGATTACGTGGCATTAAATCACCAGATGCCATAATAACAATATTTTTATCAGATAAAAATTTACCCCCATTTGCAAAAACATAGACCCTAGAATGTTCTAGAAACCTTCCAATTATTGATTTGACAGTAATATTATCAGATAGCCCCTTTACCTTTGGCCTAAGGCAACAAATGCCGCGCACAATAAGCTGAATTCTTACACCGGCTTGAGAGGCTTCATATAATTTATCAATAATGTCTTTATCCACAATCGCATTTGTTTTCATCCATATTCCAGATGGACGACCATCTTTCGCAGCTTTAATTTCGGACTCAATATGTTCAAGAAACCACTTAGCAGAGGAGAAGGGCGATAGAATAACTTTTTCAAAACTTTCTGGTTTTATGTGGCTTGTAAGATAATTAAAAATACGCCACGCATCCCGGCAAATTTCTGGATTTGTAGTGAAATAAGATAAATCAGTATAGCTTTTTGCGGTAACAGGATGATAATTACCAGTTCCATAATGTGCATAAGACATTAATTGTCCAGCTTCTCGCCGTGTTATTAGTGACAATTTTGCATGGATTTTCATATTTACTAAACCATAGGCAATCTGTACTCCAGCTCTCTCTAAAACTCTAGCAAGTTGAATATTATTTTCCTCATCAAATCTTGCTTTAATTTCAATTAGTGCTGATACAGTTTTTCCGTTTTCAGCGGCAGTAACAAGTGCTTTTACAATAGGTGAGTCAATAGATGTTCTGTATAAAGTTTGGCGAATTGTAAGTACTTGTGGGTCAGCTGCTGCCTGCTCCAAAAATCGTAAAACAACATCAAAACTTTCATATGGGTGGTGAATGATGATATCTTTGTTTCTTATAGCAGCAAAGCAGTCTCCTTTAAAATCCACAATCCGTTGGGGAAAACGCGCCCGATAGGGAGTAAAAAACATAGATTGTTTGAGAAAATCTAGAAAACCAGAAAAATCGGCAATACCTATATAGCCAGATGAAATAGTTATCTGAGCGCTTTTTAAGTGTAATTGGTTGCTAAAAAATGCTATAACTTCCTTTGATAAACTATCCGAAATTGTTAAATTAACCGCATTCCCGCGTCTTCTCGCCCGCAAAGCGGTTTCAAATTGGAGAATCAGGTCGTCTGCTTCGTCATCTATTTCAATTTCTGAGTCTCGGAGCAGTCTAAACATTCCACAACTTTTAATCTTATGGTTTGGATAAATGATATTAATGAATATTTTAATAACTGTCTCGATACAAAGAATTCGAATACCGTTATCTGGTAGTTTAATAAAACGTTGAACGTTCTCTGGAATTAAAATAACTGAGTTAATAATATCACTAGTTGCAGAATATAATTCAAAAAATACTCCTTTTCCCCTGTTCTGAATAAAAGGAAATGGGTGAGACGGATCAAGAGTTGTAGGAGCCAATAGTGGAAGTATATTTATCTCATACCAGTTTTTAAGCCATTTAATATCTTGAGAAGATAAATCTTCTTCTTGAGTTAAAAATATCCCTACATTAGAACAATCATCTAAAACTGAATTAAGTTGTTTAAGTTGTCTAACCTCCAGTTGTTTCGCCCGCTCTGTGATTTCGGAAATTAGATAATCAATAGATGTGTTTTGTTCAGGAAGTGTTGTAAATCCTCGTATCCGGAGTTGATACAGTCCAGCAAGACGCACCATATAAAATTCATCAAGATTATTTGCAGCTATTGTTACGAAGCGCAATCGTTCTGCTAACGGTATACTGCTATCAAACGAATTGGCCAAAACCCTCTCATTAAATGCCAGCCAGCTGAGTTCACGGTTAAAGAAAGAACCCTTTTCATTACCAGGCTCAATAAGTGGATTTGTTGGTGGTATGTTACTCATGAATATCCTGGTTTTAAATTGAAGAGAAAATTATTAAAAAATTATGATAATTTGTTGGACTTTTATTTAGTTCGCACAATATTCTAGTTTTTGACTTAATCAAG
>JAAXKA010000028.1:0-5239 GCA_012269555.1 Alphaproteobacteria bacterium | reverse complement strand
ATTTGTTGGACTTTTATTTAGTTCGCACAATATTCTAGTTTTTGACTTAATCAAGAAACAATTTTTATTTTAGTGTTTTGCAGCGGTGAAACTAAATAAAAAATACCTTTAACAATTAATATTGAAAATCATTTTTAGCTATGGCATGGATGATTTCCCATTAAAGTGAGTATGTTAAAAGTGTTTTGCTCTAAATCATGAGAATTACATATTCGCAAACAAATATAAATATGTCTTATTTTCTATTATTATTCAGAAGTAAGAGGATAAAGTCGATATAATTTTAAAAATTGGTTCGCGGTGGTGTTTTTTTATTTCTGCAACTTTTGTAAGTATTTTTAAAAGTAAATAGATATGACTAAACTATATGGCAACCAGATGTATAACATTGACATTTTATCAAACAGAAAGAAAATTTTAGCAGCCCTAATTTTTCAGGTGCCCACTCTGATAGTTGTCTTGTTTATTCTAGCGCCTATATTCAATATTATTTTTGTATCATTAGGTGATAATAAGGACTTGTTATCACACCTTATTGAAACTGTGCTTCCGAGGTATTTTTTTAACACTATCATTCTTATATTTGGTGTTGGTATATTAGCAACGATTTTTGGAGTTTCTTCTGGTTGGATAATTTCGAGGTATAATTTTTGGGGAAGAAAGACCCTTAGCTGGATGTTAGTTCTACCAGCAGCTATACCCGCTTATTTGATCGCATATACTTATACTGATTTTTTAGAATATGCAGGACCAGTTCAAACATACTTGCGTTTTCTTTTTGGCTGGAATGAACCAGATGATTATTGGTTTCCTGATGTTAGAACACACTTCGGTGCAATTTTAATGATGGCATCCGTCTTATACCCCTACATTTATATTTTTGTTAGAACAACATTTCAGAGAATTTCTAGAACATTATTTGAAGCCGCCGAGCTTTCTGGAAAATCTTTATTTGCTGGCGTTGCTATTCCACTAGCTAGGCCTGCAATAATTGCAAGTTTGTCCCTTGTAATAATGGAAGTTGTATCCGATTTTGGCACGGTTGATTATTTTGGAATTGAGACACTTACGCTTGGTATTTTCAACGTATGGCTTGGCATGAATAATATAGTTGCTGCAGCCCAGATTTCTATTTTTGCATTTTCTCTTATTTTGGTATTGTTGGCTGTTGAGCGTCATGCGCGCTCAAAACGTCTTTTCTCAAATAAATCTCCAGGAATTAAAGGTATGCCAAGAATAAAACTAGAGCCTAAGCTACAATTAATCTGCTTTTTAATTTGTGGTTTACCAGTACTAATAGGATTTATTTTGCCAGTCATGATTTTGATATCTTTTGTTATAAAATCAAATGAGATAAATTCTATTCATTACTTATATGAGACTTTTTATAATACGATTTTAATTTCACTCGTTAGCGCCATAATTATAATTATTATATCTTCATTTCTATCAATTGTTAGTTTTTTTAGATTACATAAATCTGCACAATTTTTTGTCGGTCTTTCTGCAACAGGTTATGCTTTTCCAGGAACAATATTAGCGATTGGTATACTGCATTTTTTGGCTCAGATAGAATCAACGGCCCAGTTATTTATTTCAGGCTTTATCCCATACTCTAATGAGGTGATAGTAAGTGGCACTATATTTGTTTTGATTATAGCTTATCTTACAAGATTTAATGCTGTTGGCTTTGGGTCAGTTACAGCTGGGCTTGAGCAAATTCCTAGAGAGTTGATGTCTGCAAGTCAGCTATTAGGAAGGCGTTTTTTTGGATCAGTTTGGTCTATTATGATACCAAATCTTTGGCCTTCTATCCTAGCTGGGGGGCTTTTACTATTTGTAGACATCATGAAAGAATTGCCGCTAACATTATTATTACGTCCGTTAAATTTTGATACTTTTTCAACCATCACATATCAGCTTGCAAAGGACGAGATGCTAGAACAGGCTGCCTATCCAGCACTATGCATCGTTCTATCTGGTTTAATACCTGTAATAATAGCAAATAAAGCATTGTCAAAAATAGCTAGAAAGTAATAAGGTCGATAGATGATTTTTAGGAAATAATTTTTTTTCTTGCAGCATCAATTTTTTGTGTCATGGTCGCACAATCGAACGGATAATCATTCCATGCAATGTCGTGTAATTTTTTAAGTTTATTTGGTTTTACGAGTAAACTTTTGATGGCGTGAGCAAAATTTACACTATCTGGTTTATCTACTAGCAGTGCTCTGCCTTCTGCACGTTCTGGAATGCCACCCATCCTAGTAGTTATAAGAGCACATCCGTTAGAAAGTGCTTCAAGCACAGCTCTTGAGGCTGGCTCTTGCCAGACTGAGGGCACAAGGGCTATTGAGGCTTTCGCTAGTTCTTTATTTACCTGGGCCAGTGGCAAAAACCCAGTTATTTCAACTTGTTTTTTTAGCGGCGCAACAGCTGATCTTACGGCTTTTTCATAATCAGAAAGTTTGCCATTTTTAAATTGTCTCGCACCTATAATTTTTGCTTTCCAATCAGGAAAATCGGGTAATATTTTTTTTAGTGCAATAGCGGCTTCCAAAATACCTTTTTCAGGTACTATTCGTGACGCAATTATGATGGTTTTCTTTTTAAGTGGTTTTTTAGTTAAATTTCTTTGTGCTCCAATCGGTGTTAAAAATACCGGTGTTTGTGATATTTGCTGAGCGCTGAATCCATCAAGAAAGCAGTCTTTTATATATGCAGAATTTGCAAAAATACCGGATAGGTTTTTTGCTAGCCAAAGTCGTTCTGCCAAGGTTCTGCCACCTATCATTTCACGAGGGTCATTATGCAAAAATAGAGCAACCTTTAGTTTTTTGCATTTCTTAGCAATAGTTCTAGCAACTTTGCATCTACCATGAACTTCAATTAAGGAGGGTAAATTTTTTCTTCTTTTTAGATGCGCAATGTAGCTATGGGCTAGTCCAATATTATGACCCAAAAGTAAAGGGAAATTAGGTTTTAGAGGAATATATGATAGATTTGAAAACGTATTAGAGGGTATATTTCTTCCATAAATATATATTTCATATTCCAGGGTTGTATGGTAAGCAAAATCACTTACTACCGTTGAAACTGCCCCGGCATTATAGGGAGTAAAAAGCTCTTTGTAAGGAAGTAAAATATCTATATAAGGTTTTTTAGGCAAAAATTACTCCAAATTTAAAATTCAAAAGCGAATCTTTTATAAGGGATAATCCTTGGCTGGTTTAATAGCAAGATTGATACCCGTTTTTCTTGTTTAGTCGTTTTTAATCACTTTTTAAACTTTAGTTTAATTTGACTCCTACAGGATAGTACTTGGCAACTTAAAACTGTTTTTAAATGAGGACTTGAATGAATTTATCGGCATTTCAATCAAAGCCATTCCGACATTATTTAGCATGTGTTTCCATAGCACTGCATGGCATGTGGGTGCAAAGACTGGTAGTAGCTTGGCTTGCATGGGATGTATCTAGTTCACCCGCATTTGTGGGCTTTACAGCTTTTTTAAGCTTTGCGCCAACAATGATAACTGGCCCTTTTTTTGGTGTTTTAGCAGACCGTATTGAGATCAGAAAGGCTGTTTTTGGTAATTATATTGCGATGCTAGTAATTTCCGTTACTTTTATTTTGTCAGCTTATCTAACTGGTATAAATGAGTTTACGGTCGGGCTATTTGCAACAGCCATTGGTATTACCGCATCCGCCAATCATCCGTTCAGAATGGCGTTTGCTGCACGACTAGGAACCAAAGAACAGCTTTCCTCAATCATTACAATAACAGTCCTTAACTTTAATATATCCAGACTTGTTGGACCAGCCATAGGCGGTGTTCTGTTAGCTTTAGTTGGACCAACAGAGACATTGTGGGTAACAAGTATTGGTTTTTTACCGATGATTTTTTTGGTTCGCAAGATTGCTATTAGACCTAGAGATTTTATTGAAAAGAACAAACAAAACTTTCTTAAGGCACTAATTGAAGGGTTTTCCTACACGAGAAAGGATCCGTTTATATTATATATTTTTAGTTTAACGATATGTGTAACAATGATTGGTCGTGGTTTGCTAGAAACGCTTCCCATTATTGCTCAAGGGGTATTTAAAACTGGTCCAAATGAATTAGGGTTTTTGACTGCGAGTGCTGGTGCTGGGGCAATATTAGCATCTTTTGCAAAGGCTGCTGGAAAACCACAGCAAGCGGGTGTGGTCGGCACTTTTGGCGTATTATCCTCAATAATTGTGCCAATTACTATTATTCTCATAGGATTATCGCGTGATATTTTGATTACTGCCTGCCTTGTTGCATTACTCGGATTTGCAACAACGTTTTTTGCAACTACTATGCAATCTGCAGCCCAACTTCAGCTTACCGATGAATTTAGAGGTAGAGTGATGAGTTTATGGACTATGATTGCAATGGGTGGTGGAGCAATTGGAGCTTTATTATTAGGGGCAATATCTGAAATTCTGGGCATTTCTTTTACATTTCTCTTTCTTGGGGGCTCCACTACAACGATAACCATAGTTATTTTAATGTTTGTTCGCTTATCAAAATTACGATGAGTGTTTCCTTGCTTTCTCAAAAATATTAGGCTTCACTTTATTTAAAAATGATTGCTGGATTATTTTTACTTAAATACTATTTAATTTTTTATTATTAGCCATTCTTGCTTAACCAATGATTTTTATGAATGTAAATGTAAATCAATGAGACAGAATTCTTTTTTACCGCTGCTAACAAGTTGGATAGAAAACAATCATTCCGCATGTTTAGTGATTGTAATCTCAACTTGGGGTTCTGCTCCTCGACAACCCGGTGCTCTGATGCTTGTGAGAGATGATTTGCATATTGAAGGTTCGGTCTCTGGCGGTTGTGTTGAAGGTGAGGTTATTCGTTTAAGTCAGGTTGCTATGGAGGATGGCAAGGCTCGTCTAGAAAATTTTGGTATTGCTGACGAAACGGCTTGGGAAGTTGGGTTGTCTTGTGGTGGAAGTATATCTGTTTTGATATTACCTGTTAAAGATAGTGGAATACCATTATCTGTTTTGAAAAAAGCGTCAGAAGCTGAAAATAAAAGACAGCCATTAGACATAATATTTACCCTGTCAGATTTACAAAAATTAAATATTGATACAAAAAGACCTGCTCTACCAATGAATTTTGTTCATAAAAGCACTTTTGAGCAAAAAGAGCAAAAATTTACATTGCGAATTAGGCCTTGTAATCAGCTCATTA
>JAAXKA010000130.1 GCA_012269555.1 Alphaproteobacteria bacterium | reverse complement strand
CGCTTCTCGTACCTCTTCGACAAAAATCGTTTTTTTAAAAGTTGTATTTAATGCATCATGAAATATTCGCAGGCTTTTTTCTTCAAAGTTATTTTGTTTTAGTTTAAGTAATGTAAGCACTTCTCTTCTTCCTTTATTAAACGGTAAATTTTTAGTTCTAAAGAATTTATCCCATGGCATCCAACAAAAGAGTAATAGCGAGAATGGCAAAATTAAAATCAGAGAATATACTTGCAATCTATTTTCCGCATTAACAGAAGAAATCATACCAACATCCTCATCTGGCTGTATGTTTTCCAAACCGCCCATATTTGAAACCAAACGTGGCGTCAAAGGTGCTATTGTCACAAGAAGTTTTGGGACCTCAACAAATGCCGGCTTTCCATCAGCAATAACATCAACTTTTCGAGAAGCTATTTCAACCATAGAAGGTGCTTCTGGAACATTTATGACCTGATAAGTTAACGAGATCTTCGGTTTATTTGCACTAACCCCTAGGTCTCTTATGTCAACGACAGAAAACCATGTATCTATTCGTCCTAATCTAAGTTTTTCTTTATTTAACTGAACGTTTTTAGCAGAGTCAACGAGAAAAACTCGCTCAATCTTATCCCCAAGAACATATCCAAATTGCCGCGGTTCAGTTATCTCAACAGCCAGATCTGCTCTCGCTAACTGCACGACGAAAATCAGACACAATAGCAACAACCTTCGGAGCTGTGCACAAAGAAGTGAGCCTATCATGTTTCTAATGCCCAAAAAAATGTTCTGTTAGCACTTTGGGATCAAAGTCTCCCAAAATCTTTACCGGCATAGAATTAAATTGACGGCAAATGGTTAATAATTGTTGATCTCGTTTGCTATAATTTTCCTTTAATGAATCCTTGAACTTTTTTGTTAAGAGAACAAGCTTTTTCCGACTTGTTTCTGAATCACTTAGAAATGCAAAACCGAATCGATCATATCCTGAATGCTCTACCTCATCCTCAAGAATAATTGGTACAACCTGGTGTGAAATTGTACGACTAAAAAAATAAGACAAAAGGTTGAGCGAGATATGAAAATCCGAAATAAAAAATAGCAAACACTTCTCCTTAGGCAACCAATTTGGCGCTTCCATTAATCCTTTATGACCCCTCCCAGTTTTTCCAGGGGGAAATTGTAAATTTAACGTATCAAAATTTACTGGGATGCGCTGTGTTGCCGGCATGAACCAATCTTGCCTAAATTTATTATCAAAACCAATAAGTCCAAAACGGTCACCATATCTTCGAACAGAATTCATAACCGATGTTAATATTTTAGCTATTAGATTTTTTCCATTTTGAAGACCATGAAAGCGAACAGAAGCAGATAAGTCCACAATGGCAAACACAGAGACTGCAGACCTTTGTTTAAATTCCCTTACCAACCATCGTTCATATGGGTCAATAATACTTGCGCGTAAATCTAGCCGCCGAGGGTCAGGATATTGTTGCAAGGAAACTAATCTATTGAATTCCATGCCCGATCCTCTTTCAGAACTCTTGTGAGAACCAGGACGAGAACTTTTTGAGGACCCAGAAAGTTTATATTGAAAATCGAATGTTTCTTCCATTGAGCTAGGGAGTAGGGACTCTCTGAGTACAACAATTTATAACTTTTTCCATAATCTCTTTATGCTGAAACTCATAATTGGGATACAGAACAATTCTATGGGCCATAGTCTCTTGAAGTCCTCCATGCAGATCCTCAGGAATTAAATCCAATCTTCCTGCTAACCACGCGTTGACTTTCGCAGCCCTAATTAGCATGGCCATTCCCCTCGGACTAGCTCCGCTCTCAACAAGTTTATTTACGTCCAAACCGTCTATTTCTTTAACCCCTAAAGTTCTAGGATCTCGTAATGCTGTCCAAAGACGTATCGCGTAATCTTTCATAGGTTCAGACTCCTTGACACTTTCCTGAATATTTTGAGCTATGTCATTTAATTCGCTGTATGGCACTACTGCTGAGGGAACATTTTGGATAAGAGAGTCCACATCATAAAATTTATTATTAAAAATTAATTCTTTTTGAATCAGATTATCCTTCGGAGTCTCTATAGAAATTTCCATTAGAAAGCGGTCTTTTGCAGCAGAAGAAATTTCAAAAGTCTCTTCTTTTTCTATCCTATTTCTATCAGCGAAAACCTGTAAGTGCGGAAAGCGATATTCTTTATTGAAGGCAGTTACACTTCTTTCCGCCATCGCTCGTAACATAAGAGAATGAACTTGAGGCCTGGCTCGATTAATTTCATTAAAAAAAAAGGTTGAGAGTGATTTACCATGCATGAGAAGCGGACCTGGATCAACCTTTGGTTTTCCATCCTCACTTATATATGTGTGATAAATGAGATCGGTCGGCATCATATCGACACTACCTTCGACTCTCTCGTAAGCCCCTCCTAGTGATCTAGCCACTGCTCGTAAAAGAGTGGTTTTCCCAACACCCACATCTCCCTCTAAAAGCACGTGTCCTCTTGAGAAGATTGCTATTGTTAGTAGATGAATAGCCCGCTCTTGTCCAACGATCGCAGACTTTATGGCAGCTTCCAACTTAGAAGCCTTTTGTAGCCAATCGGCTAACTGATTCTCAGACAATTCTTTCCTTTCATAGATTCTGTATACTTTAAGGAACAAACTGAGTTAGCAAATATCTACAAAGATATTACCACTGAGCACAAAATGAAGATAACAGTATATTCCAGTTTTTTTTCCTTAGTTATTATAGGGGTTTGCCAGCTTTTCTTGATAAATGCAGTTGCTGCCCAGAAAGAACCAGTTAATGCAAAAAAGCACAACACCGGTTTGAATCCAAAGTCTGAGATAACCGAACCCGAAAAACTCCTTTTTTTGAAAAATCATCTAGAAAACTTACCTTCATCGACGGTTTTAACATACAAATACCTAGGCGAAGGAGAGACTGTCAAAACTAGATCAAAGAAAATAGAGCTGAGCTTTGAGAAGACTGATAGCGGTACTGTGGTTACCGGATTTACTGAGATTGGTAAGACAAAAAAGCCAATTGAGAAAATAGCGAATGCCGTCAGCAATCCAGTTATTTTAGAGTTCCTCGAAGCTGACATTATTGAAATGCAAAAACTCACTAAGGGGCAACCAAATTACTTCCGAAAACGCATCCGAGCAGCTCTAGCGGAAGGACCGGAGATTTTTCGAAAAAAGCAGACATATAAGGGCACACCAATTGAGGTTTTAACCTTATCAATTGAACCGTATGATAAAGACCCTTTGAGGTTTTAGTCAGGAAGGTCAAAATACATACGATACAGTAAGAAAA
>JAAXKA010000008.1 GCA_012269555.1 Alphaproteobacteria bacterium | reverse complement strand
GGAGTAAGAAGCCTTTGGATAGATTTTAAAAACAGGCTCCTGTCAGAAACATGCTCGATGACTTCTGATGCATATATGACATCAAATTTAGTACCTTTATCAGCTAACCTCTCTACAGTAGTTACCTGATAATCGATTTCTAGTTTAGAAGTTTCGGCATGTTGTCTAGCGATTTCGATCGTAGATAAAGAGCTATCAATGCCCGTTACTATACCACCTAATTTTGACATAGGTTCTGCCAGTAGTCCACCACCACACCCAATATCTAATATTTGCAGATTAGAGAGTGGTCTTAATTTTTCCCATTCACCAAAATGATGTCTTTTTATGGAGTTTTTTATATATTCTATGCGAATTGGTGTAAATTGATGAAGGGACTTTAGTGAGCCACTAGGGTTCCACCATTGTTCTGCAATTGCGTCAAATTGATTCTTGTCTTCGAAATCAATCGTTGTATTGGTTGCCATATTCTTTTCCAGAATTAAAATTGTTACTTGTGTGTTTGCGGTGAGTTCATTAATAACCAAATATAGCATATAGTCTGAAGTTTAAAGTTATAAATAAGAATGGCACGTATAGTTCAAAAATTTGGTGGCACATCTGTTGGTGATTTAGATCGAATTAGACAGGTTGCGCAAAAAGTTAGGTCATGTGTTGACGCAGGTAACCAAGTTGCAGTTGTGGTATCTGCTATGGCGGGTACCACAAACCAACTTGTTGAGTGGGCAAAACAAATTGGACCAATGCATGACGCAAGAGAATATGATACAATAGTATCAACAGGAGAACAGGTTACAGTTGGCCTGTTATCTATCGCATTGCAAAATATTGGGGTGGACGCTCGCTCTTGGCTTGGTTGGCAAATTCCAATTAAAACAGATGAAGTTCACAGTACAGCAAGAATTGAAGAAATTAAAGCTCATGATATAATTGAAAGACTCGAAAAAGGCCAGGTTGCTGTTGTCGCAGGCTTCCAGGGCATTGCACCAGATGGTCGAATATCGACCTTGGGCAGAGGCGGTTCGGATACCTCTGCAGTTGCACTTGCTGCAGCAATAAAGGCTGATAGGTGTGATATTTATACTGATGTCGATGGAGTCTATACTACGGACCCACGCATTATGTCGAAGGCAAGAAAATTAGATTATATCACTTTTGAAGAAATGCTTGAGATGGCCTCTGCTGGTGCTAGAGTGTTACAAACACGTTCTGTTGCAATGGCCATGAGACATCGTGTAAATCTTCAAGTTTTGTCGAGCTTTAATGATACCCCTGGAACATTGGTTCAGAATGAGGAAAAGCAAATGGAAAAGCAAAAAGTAAGTGGTATTGCATATTCAGCAGAGGAGGCAAAGGTTACAGTAGTTGGTTTGCCTGATAAACCTGGCATAGCAGCTCGTATATTTGGCGTGCTCTCAGAACTTAATATCAATGTTGATATGATTGTTCAAAGTGCATCGGTAAACTTACAAAAAACTGATATTACATTTTCGCTAGCACGGTTAGATCTCTCCAAAGCAGTTACAAGCATTGCAAACCTCAAAGATGAGTTGGCTTTTGAAAGACTTGTGCATGACGATAACATAGCAAAAATATCTGTTATAGGTACAGCTATGCGTACGCAACCTGGTATTGCAAAATGTATGTTTGAGGTACTGTCTGAGAAAAAGATAAATATGCAGGTTATATCAACGTCTGAAATAAAAATATCAGTTTTAATACAGGCAGATTATGCAGAACTGGCAGTTAGAAGCCTCCATGACGCTTTTGGTTTAGATACATCTGATTAAATCAAAAAATTCAATAAATGGCTATTTTTTATCTATTTTTTTCATTTTTTTTGCCGTTACTGATAAAAATTGTGGTAACAAGCTTAAAGTGAGCTTAAATAATATTTATTTTTTTTAAGAAACAAAGAAAAATATAAGTGCTATGACTATTGATTCTGAACAAATGGATGTGAATACTCGTTCAATAAATTCCACCGAAATAGGTGCTATACTGGCATCGTCTAGACGAAACAAAAATATTTCGTTGCAGGAGTTATCCGATAGTCTGAGAATTCCTAAAATGTATCTAAAATATTTGGAAAATTCTGATTTTGCAAATTTACCGGGCATTGCTTATGTCCCCGGATATATTCGCAGTTATTGCAAGGCTACAGGTATAGATAGTGGAGCACTTGTAGCAGCATATATTGCTTCAGTGGAAGAAGACGAAGTCCTGCCAATTTATGACGTTCCCGGACAGGCGTTGGTTCCAAAGCTATCTAAAAGTTCCATTGCAATGATAACTGTTTTACTTGCTGTTTTTGGATATACGGCTTGGTTTATTTTTTTAAGAGATGAACCAGACCAAATAGCATCTATACCAACATTGCTTGAAAACGCGCCGATGGAAATTGAATCATTTGATGTGGCAAATTCAGAATTACATAACTTTGAAAGTAAACAAATAAGTGAGACTATCAAATCAAAAAATATCGAGGCAACTGTACTGGATGGTTCTATGTCTTCAAGCACACAAACAGCGCAGATTTCAAAAAACATTACGTCTAAAGTTGAAGAAATATCAGTAAATGAAGAAATTAAAAACGAAAATGAGTTGCAAATTTTGGAAAAAAGTTCTGAAAGTGAAACACAGACTGCAGAATTTGAAGATTTAAATGTCTTACAAAATAATCCAAGTGATAGTCAAAATGGATTAGCATTTGACCAGATAATTGAATCTACTAACCCTTCTTCTGCTGTTGCAAAAGGCATTGAACTTTCTGATACCCTAACAATAAAAGCGACCGCTTCTTCTTGGATTGAAATGGTAAATTCGAATGGTGATGTAATCACAAGTAAACTTCTTAGACCAGGAGATAGTATTGCCGCAAATCTGGGAGATAAATTATATTTTACAACTGGTAATGCTGGTGCGTTGATATTTGAAATGATAGACGTACCTGCTTTTAAAATTGGTAAAATTGGCGAGATAATTAGAGATTTACCATTGAATGCAGATAGCATTATTAGTAGAAAGTTTGATTAAAGCTTTTTTAATAAAGCCTTAAATGTAAAAAAGACTAATATCTGATTAAATGATTAATTTTAGCTGTAATTTCTTATACCTATTGCTCTAAATTGATATCAATAGTAAGTACCAATATGTGGTGTATTGTCTGATGACACTCTCTTATAATAATCGTCCCTTTCGAATGATAGAACGTCGTAAAACTCGGCAAATAATGGTCGGTGATGTCGCTGTTGGTGGTGATGCACCTATTTCTGTTCAGACAATGACTAATACACTGACATCAGATGCTCAAGCAACTATTGAGCAAATTAGTTCAGTTGCAGAGGCAGGAGCAGACCTGGTAAGAGTCTCATGTCCTGATAAAGATAGCACAAATGCTCTCAGGAAAATTTGTGATTCAAGCCAAATACCAATTATTGCTGATATTCATTTTCATTATAAAAGGGCAATTGAGGCAGCAGATGCAGGAGCAGCATGCTTAAGAATTAACCCGGGCAATATTGGTAATGCTACCAGGGTTGCAGAAGTAGTGGCAGCAGCGAAAGCAAATAATTGTTCAATTCGTATTGGTGTTAATGCCGGCTCTTTAGAAAAAAATTTACTTGAAAAATATGCCGAACCATGCCCAGAAGCATTGGTTGAGTCTGCGTTGGATAATGCAAGGTTATTAGAAAAGCATAATTTTGAAAATTATAAAATATCTGTTAAAGCATCAGATATATTTCTTTCGGTAGCAGCTTATCAGCAATTGTCAGAGGTAATAGATTGCCCACTTCATATTGGTATAACTGAGGCGGGAGGGCTTAGAGCAGGAACGGTCAAATCTTCAATTGGTTTAGGAAATTTATTGTGGGCTGGCATTGGTGACACTATAAGAGTTTCTTTATCTGCAGATCCAACAGAAGAAGTTAAAGTTGGTTACGAGCTTTTAAAATCACTTGGGCTAAGACGAAGAGGCGTTACTGTCATCTCATGTCCATCTTGCGCTAGGCAACAATTTGATGTGATTAAGTCTGTAGCCGAAATAGAGGAAAGACTGTCACATATTAATAAACCGATAACGGTATCCATTATTGGTTGTGTTGTTAATGGTCCTGGTGAAGCAAAAGAAACAGATATTGGCTTAACGGGCGGTGGAAGAGGTACTCATCAAATATATTTATCAGGTATGGCTGACCATCGCTTAAAGGATAATAACATAGTTGAACATGTTGTAAATCTTGTTGAAGAACATGTAACTTTATTAGAAAAAGGAAAAAAATAAGGTTATCTCTGGCATAGCATTAGAAAGGCTTGGTTAATGAAACCGATGCAACCTGTTCGAGGCACCGCTGATTTGATGCCAAGACAAAAATCACAAATGAATTTTGTTGTTGAAAAAGCTATTATGATAGCAGGCAGGTATGGCTTCCAGTCAATGGAAACCCCAATCTTTGAATTTACAGAGGTTTTTAGTAGGCCACTTGGAGAGAGTTCTGATGTGGTGGCAAAAGAAACCTATAGTTTTGAGGATAGGGGTGGTACCAGTCTAACGCTTAGGCCCGAGGGCACGGCCTCTGTTATGAGAGCATTAATAAGTAATGGTCTTACACAAACATTACCTCAAAAATTTTTTTATTCAGGACCTATGTTTAGGTATGAAAGGCCCCAAAAAGGTAGGATGAGGCAATTTCATCAAATCGGGTGCGAATTTATTGGAACTTTTGAGCCTTTGGCAGATGCGGAAGTGATTAGTTGCGCTGCCCATTTATTGTTAGAGTTAGGTATTCTGGATAAATGTAAATTATACTTGAATTCACTAGGAGATGCTGAAAGTAGAGATAAATACCGCTCGGTTTTAATAGGTTATTTAAAAGACTATAGTGCGTCACTTTCGAAAGATAGTCAGCGAAGACTAGCTTTGAATCCCCTTCGAATACTTGACTCTAAGGCAATAGAAGATAGAGAAATTATTAAAAATGCTCCAAAATTAAATGAATTTTTAACTGTAAATTCTAAAGAGCATTTTAAACGAGTCACTGATGCACTAGAAAAGTCCTTAATTAATTGGCAATTAGATACAAATCTGGTGCGAGGGCTCGACTACTATTCTCATACTGCATTCGAATTTGTTACAGATGCATTGGGGTCTCAAGGTACTGTTATTGGAGGCGGACGTTATGATGGATTATCTTCTATGTTGGGGGGTCCAAATATTGGCGCTGTTGGATTTGCTGCTGGAGTTGAAAGATTAACGTTTTTAATAGAAAAAACTGAAGAATTTAAATATGACGTAGCTGTTATTATCGCTGATGATGAGGCATCAATGGACGCTTTTGCACTTGCACAGAAATTACGTTCTGTTGGATTAAAAGTGGATATCCCATTTGCATCTCAACTTGGTAAAAAGCTAAAACGTGCAAATTCCTTGGGGTGCTCTTTGAGTTTGATTATTGGAAAAGATGAAATTAATAGTAATACGCTTCAAATTAAATTTATGGAAAGTGGAGAGCAGAAAAAAATTGCAAAATCCGAAGCGGTTGCGTTCGTCGAACGGCTTTTGAAGAGTTAAGAAAAGGACATACAGCTAAATGAGTCTTGAAAAAAATATCTCTAGATTATTGTCCAGAAAAGATGAAATTGAAGATAGATTAGTTTCTTCTTCATTGAGCCCATCAGAACTGACGAATTTATCTAAAGAACTGGCAGAAATACGCCCGGTGGTAGACCAAGCTGTAAAGTTACAGAAGCTGAAAACTGAGCTTAATGATGCATTGATACTATTAAAAGATCCAGAAGCAGACTTAGATATGAAATCACTGGCAGATGAAGAAATAAAAGAAATTCGTCCAAAAATTATTGAAGAAGAACATATGCTTAAACTCCTTCTTCTACCGAAAGATAAAGATGACTCACGAAATGCAATTTTGGAAATTAGAGCAGGAACTGGTGGTGAAGAAGCAGCTCTGTTTGGAGCTGACCTATTTGGTATGTATCAAAAATTTGCATCAGAGCAAGGTTGGCGTTTTGAAATAATGGAGATTTCAGAAACCGGCATTGGGGGTTACAAAGAAGCGGCTGCGAATATTTCAGGACAGGAGGTATTTGCTAAGCTTAAGTTTGAATCTGGAGTGCACCGTGTTCAACGTGTTCCTGATACAGAAACTGGTGGCAGAATACACACTTCTGCAGCAACAGTAGCTGTATTACCAGAGGCAGAGGAAGTCGATGTTGATATTAAGGAAACTGACCTTAGGATAGATATTTTCCGTTCGTCAGGACCAGGAGGACAGTCGGTTAACACAACTGACTCGGCTGTACGTATAACACATGTGCCAACGGGAATTGTTGTTAGTCAGCAAGATGAGAAATCACAGCATAAAAATAGAGCTAAAGCGATGAAAATCCTTCGCTCAAGACTATATGATGCCGAGAGAGCGAAGCAAAATGCAGAAAGGGCGGCATCTCGAAAAGGGCAAGTCGGTTCCGGAGATAGGTCAGAGCGAATCCGAACTTATAACTTTCCTCAAGGAAGAGTTACAGACCATAGAATTAATTTGACACTTTATAAGCTAGATAAAATTTTGTTGGGGGAATCTTTAAATGAAATTATCGATGCCCTTTTAGCTGAAGAGCAAGCTCAAAAGCTAGCAGACGGTCAGAGTTAGATTGTAATATGCTGGTGAATAGCATCATTCAGAATGCCGCAATTGCGCTTAATCAAAGATGTGGAGATAGGGCAATATTCGAAGCACGTGTATTGCTTGGTATTGCGATTGGTAACCAAGAAGCTGTTTATCCTCATATGAATATTCAAATTAACGAAAAACAAGAACGACAATTTTACAAACTTATTGTTGAAAGAATAAATGGTAAGCCGATTAGTAGAATTAGAGGGTGGAGAGAATTTTGGTCGCACCGTTTTAAATTGAATGAATCAACTCTAGACCCACGTCCAGAGAGTGAACTTTTAGTTGAAAAGGCAGTTTTTTTTGCTCGGTCTAAACTTTTACATAAAAATGAAAATCTTAGGTTGTTAGATCTTGGAACAGGAAGCGGATGTTTGCTTCTTTCATGTCTTAGTGAGTTAGAGCATGCAGTAGGAATTGGGATTGATATAAGCCAAGAGGCCATAATTCAAGCTAGAGAAAACGCTCAGTTATTAAAATTAAAGGAACGCTCAGAATTTTTTAGGTCTAATTGGTTCGAGGGGCTTAGAAATTTAAAATTTGATATAATATTGTGTAATCCACCTTATATTTCCCGTGAGGAAAAACAAGATTTACAGGATGAAGTTTTGATATTTGACCCAGAACAAGCATTATTTTCAGATAAGAAAGGGTTAGCAGATTATGAAATAATTTTTTCCAATTTAGCAAAATATTTAAATTCAAATGGTATTGCTTTAATAGAGATCGGTTATAATCAATTAGAAAGGGTTTCTGACTTGGCACATCTGTCGAATTTACATGTTTACAACGTTTCTAAAGATTTACAGGGAATTCCTCGTTGTATGATACTTTGTCGCCCGAATAACACAATTTTATAAAAAAATAAAAAAAAACCCAAAAATTAGCAATTTTTACTTGTTATTTGTGTTTAGTCGTGTCTTATATATTCTAGTTTATGGTACTTAAAGTACTATATTATAATAGCTAATCTCCGAAAAAAGAACGGAACACCAGCGTAAGTCTGGTTTAATTGGCAACGGATATTTAATGAGACCAAACAATCAAAACGGAAAGCGTTCACGTGGGCGCGGACGCCGTACTAGCGGTTTTAATCAACCAAATGTTAATAGAAATACGACATTTGAGTCGAATGGCCCTGAAGGTAAGTTGAGAGGCAATGCCCAGCAGCTGTACGAAAAATATACTGCTCTCGCACAGGATGCTAACTCATCTAGTGAGAGGATTTCCGCAGAAGCTTTTAGCCAATTTGCCGACCATTATTATAGAGTTCATCAGACTATTCTCGCCAGCATAGAACAAAAACGTAATTCTCATGATAATAAATCAGATGACAAACAAAAACTTACGGATGTTGATAAATCCATCATTGATAATAGTAATGAATCTAATAAAGGGTTCAATGAAAAAGACACTAATAATTTAGAATTAGAAAAGGAAGAAAAATCGGAAGCAGATGTAAATGTCGAGCAAGGAAGTGATGAGATATCTACAGCTGTTCTTGATAAAGCATCCAATTCTAAAACTAATGCCGATGTTCAACCAAAATCGGATGACGCAGTAGCTTAGAATACTTAATAAATCTCGACTTGTGAACTTTCCTACTGTTAAAATTTTCTGCTATTAATCAAGCAAAAATTAATTGGTCATCTCTATGCACCGCGCCAGTTTTTATCACTCTTGCAAAAACCCCAAGGTTACTATGACCAAAATACGACCGCATTTTTTGCGGGAGTGATTCATTTGTACTCTGGCCTGTTTCAGCGCTTAAATTTATGGCATTACACCGACCTACTGGCGATAAAAATTCTAACTCAGCATCTCCAATTTTTCCTCTTCGGCCAATCCAACTAAATTCTTCAAATGGGTAATTTGTTGTTATCCATAAGTTTAACCTAAACCTGAAATAGGACTGATCAAGTTGAAAGACATTGATTAGTTCATCTGCAGAAGCTGTGGCTCCAATGCTTATCCATTGGTCTCGTGTGTCACTTAAGCCACCTTTTTCAGCTTCAATTAGACTAAGGGTTATTTTTTTTTCAGGGCTTGAGAGGTCCCCAACTTTTTTGGCAAAAACATCTCTTCTATCATAATCAGTAAGATTATATTGTTCTTCGAATTTATCTATTTTTAGAATAAGAGGGTTTGTTGTTAATAGTTTGAGACTTATTTTAGCGAGCGTTGGTTGGTTTACTAATTGTTTAAAGTGTGTCTTTGGGAGCCACGGTGTTGAGTAACTAGTTTTTTGTTTTGGTATTGGTAAAAGCGCAAACTGCCTATCATTCTCAATTAATTTATTTTTTTGTAAAATACAATTTTCTTTTTCAAATCCTTGCATTCCCTTTACAGGAAAGAAATGTATTGATCGAATTTTTTTAATCAACATAACTCAGGGTCTATCTCTTTGGTAAAATCCTTATGGTTTTATTTTTGTTTGAATAGGACAAATTTTCAAAAAGTTAGTCTAAAGAAGTTCTTGCGTAACTATTAATATTATCCTTCCTTAGATATTTTTCTACGTTTTTGATCGTTTTCTGAAATTGATCATACTCAAATTCAGGTAGATTTTTCCCTGTAGGTAGATTTATGGTCATGGGGTTTACTTGTCTACGATTAACTAAAATCTCATAGTGTAAATGGGGGCCAGTTGACCGGCCTGTCGATCCGACAAAGCCAATGACCTGTCCCTGATCTACTTGTGCGCCAGCGTAAACTCCTTTTGCTATACCGGATAAATGAGCGTATGCTGTCTGATAAGTGTTATTATGTCTTATTCGTATATATCGTCCATAATTACCGTTCCAACCCGCTATTTCTATTCGGCCACTGCCCGCAGCCAAAACAGGTGTTCCAGTTGGAACAGCAAAGTCAACTCCCTTATGAAGTTTATTGTATCCTGATATTGGATGTTTGCGCATCCCATAGCTAGAAGAAAGTCTTGCACCATTCACAGGAGTGCGCATTAGTGTTCTTACTGCGGACTTTCCATTTTCATCATACCAACCAATGTTACCGTTATTATTTTTATGCATATAATATCCAATTGGTTTTCCAGATAACACCATACCAACATAATGTACATCACCAACCGATAAAGTTTCTCCTGTTATTCTATCTGTTGTTTTTTTGTAAACTAACTCGAACTCGTCTCCCTCTTGCAGCTGTCTCTGAAAATCTACTGAGAAACCCATTACGCGCATAAAATTGTCAAGGGCAGATAATGGAACATCGGCGGCTACCGCTGCCTCATATAATGTAACATTGATTATACCTGAGGCATGGATAAATTCTGAGTCGATAGGTCGTATTGCCTGTAATCCTCTCCAAGAACCAAGCTCGTTTTTAAAAATGAAATAGTCCAATTTTTCTGATTGATTTATTTTCAAGGCTACAGGTTGATTGTAATCGTCAAACCCAATTATGAAATTCATACCAATGCCTAGTTTTCTGACATTAATTTTTTGAGAGACAATCTCTGCAATTTGGTAAAGATCATTGGAGGAAAAATTTGCACGTTTAAGAATATCTGCTAATGTTTCATTTTTATTTAGTGCTAAACTTGTCTCTCTTTTTATAAAAAGATTGGCCTCTTTCGCCAATAGTCCACCAAGTGTAGAAGCAGACACAGGGAGAACGTCTTCGATAGATGGGCGTATTAGTGGTCCTTCCATTTCGACTAAATCACCACCTAAGAGCAAAATAAGATCTGGTTTTGGTATTGGTGCAATGTTAGTTTCTAGTTTGATATGTGATTGATTAGTCTGATATATATGGTTCTTAACTCTATCAGTATTAGAAAATGCAGTGTTTACGTTCGGCAATATTACAAACGCAATGATAAAAACGAAAAATGGCATAACTAAATGACATTTTAGAATTATCATTCTTACTATTTGAAATATAGATTTGATCAATCGCCGGGTTCCTTATTTAAAAAACCAATAAAAATCGCGAGTTTGAAAAATCACTATCTTTTTATTAAGAGTCAAAACTCTAAAGGTCAATCTAAAAATTTATAAAACTTCATTAGATTCAGATAATTAAGCTAAGTTTGTAATTTAAAACTGAAACCAAATAAAAAAGGTTTATATCTTCGTTTCTATGAACTTAAGCATCTATTGCATAATCCATGAAACTCAATGTTTGTTTTAGTCGTACTAATTCCGAGCTTTTCCGCTCTTAAATTTACATAATTTGACAATTCTTCATCCATAACTTCTGATACCTTCTCGCATCTTTGGCAAATGGTAAACGCTGTCATTTGACTTATTTCACATAACGAATGCTCACAAGCTATAAAAGCGTTCTTACTCTCAATACGATGAACTTGCCCTGTATCAATAAGTTTCTCAAGTGCTCTGTATACTTGAAGAGGGGCTTTAAAACCATGTTTTCTCAACTTTTCAAGAATAGAATAAGCACTCAAGGGCAGACCTGCTTTCAAAAGGACATTTAAGACTAAGGTTTGATTTTTAGTAAGTTTATTTTTTGAAATTAAATTTTGTTTCATTTTTTCTTTAAAAATATTTTTTTAACCATCTTCACATTTTTAAGTATTTTTTGAAAATAAATTTTTTGAAATTGTAATTAAGAATAACATAAGGGATGCAACAATAATACTGGGTCCTGCTGGCAGATCAAATTCTAAAGAGCTAAAAAGTCCAATTAACACAGAAACAATTCCAAAAAATATAGCTATTATGGCCATCTGTTCTGGCGTGGTCGAGAAATGACGTGCAGAAGCAGCGGGGATAATTAATAACGCTGTTAGAAGCATCACACCAACTATTTTCATCGAAATAGCAATTACAAGCGACAACATTATCATAAAGAAAAAATTAGAGCGCTGAGGATTTAAACCTTCTGCTTCAGCGATTTCAGGACTCACGGTAGCAGCAAAAAGTTTTTTCCAAACTAAGATTAAACAAACCAAAACTGATAAACCACCGCCCCAAATTATCAGAATATCTATTTTTGAAATGGATAATATATCTCCAAATAAAAACCCCATTAAGTCTACTCTGACCCAAGTCATGAATGATAGAGCAATAAGTCCTAGTGCAATTGTGGAATGGGCCAATAATCCGAGCAAAGTGTCGGACGACAGTTTTTGGCCCTTTTGTAAAACTAATAACGCAAATGCTACGAGCACACTTGTTATGAAAACAGATAGAGTAATATTTATTTGTAAAAGTAGCGCTAAAGCTACACCTAAAAGGGCGGAGTGCGATAAAGTATCTCCGAAATAAGCTAATCTGCGCCATATAACAAAACACCCAAGTGGTCCAACAACCGTTGCAACACCAATTCCCCCTACTATTGAACGTATAAAAAAATCATCTAACATGTTTTTAATCCAACTATACACTCATCTAAATTAGACCAAGCAAATATTCGTTTCATTTAAAGTGCAGGGTTTTACATTTTTGGTTGTTTTAGAAAATATATTGGAACTCATTCTTTTATGCTTCCGTCTATTAAATGTTCGTGATCGTGATTATGCTGATAAATAGCTAAATTTGTTACCATTCTCTCACCAAATAAGTCTTTGAACTCTGGGCTAGTTGTGACAGCATTAGGGGTTCCAGAACAACAAATGTGTCCATTAAGACAGATAACTTTGTCTGTCGCAGACATTACCATATGTAAATCATGGGAAATAAGTAAGATCCCGCAATTAAGTTTAGTTCGTGTTTCTTCAATTAAATTATAAATTGCATCCTCACCTTTGAAATCTACGCCTTGTACTGGTTCATCTAGAACTAAAAATTCAGGGGATAGAGCAATTGCTCTTGCAACCATAACACGTTGTAACTCTCCACCAGAAAGAATTCTTATTTCTTTATCAGAAAGGTGTGATGTGTCTGTTAACGATAGTGCAAAGTCAATTTCTCTATTCTCAATTTTACTCGTCAGTGAAATAAAACGTTTAACTGTAATTGGAACAGTCCAATCAACTTGTAATTTTTGAGGAACGTAACCGACGCGTAAGTTTTTCTTTCGACTAGCTATTCCTTCATTGAGAGCTAAAAGACCAAGAGCAATTTTAGCAGTAGTTGTTTTTCCAGACCCATTTGGCCCTATCAATGTAACTATTTCGCCCCTATTAACACCCATAGTGATGCCTTTTACGAGCCATTTTCCATCTTTTTTGACTCCAGCATTATCTAGAGCAATTAATTCATCTTCGTTTTTTAGCATTGTTATTTTTGATACAAGAAATTTTAGTTGATTGAAAATTAATATGTTATATTATAACATTACATTTTAGTCTACATAATATTTCAAGGAAATTATCATGCGTGCAAATAAATTTATATTAATGGCTTCAACTGCTTTTGCAACAAGCATATCTGTTGCCCAAGCTGATATCAGTGTAGTTGCTTCCATAAAGCCAGTACATTCCCTAGTTGCAGGGGTGATGGAAGGGATTGGCACACCTAACATTATAGTCGATGGTGCTGGTTCTCCACATTCATACTCATTAAAGCCCTCTCAAGCTAGAGAGTTACAGGACGCAGATGCTGTATTTTGGTTTGGTCACGGTTTAGAGACTTTTCTTGAAAAGCCACTTGAGGCAATCTCCACTAATGCTAAAGTTGTAGAACTTATAGATACAGATGGCTTGTTGAAATTAAAGTTCCGCGAAGGAGGTCCTTTCTCCGAACATGACCATGATGATGATCAT
>JAAXKA010000097.1 GCA_012269555.1 Alphaproteobacteria bacterium | reverse complement strand
GTCTTATTGTTGATGGGTTATTTTTAGGAACAAATACTGGTACTTTATTAGATGCTTTTGATTGGGCTAAGATACAAGTAAATTCTGGTCCTCAAGGTGTTGTTTACGGTAAAAATACTTCATGTGGTAACGTTGTTGTTGAGAGAAACAAGCCATCAAAAGATTTTGAATTTGATACTGAAGTGTCAATTGGTAACTATGAAGCATATGAATTAGGCCTTATTTTAAATATTCCTATCAATGATAAAGTTTCTTCACGTTGGAACTTTAGAAAACTTGCTCACCAAGGTTATTATGATAATTTGTATACTGAACAAGACTCAGGACAATTAGATATTGCTGCGGCAAGTGCTCGTTTTTTAATTGAAGCAACTGAGAATACAGAAATCTATATTGTTACTGATTATTATTATGATAGAGGCGATACAGCGCCGGTTTCCTATTCAGGAAATCCTTTTGGTGCAGGGTGTGTTCCTAATTTTGGAGCTGGTTTAGGATTAGTTGGAGCAGCTGACAATGGATGTACTCCTGGTCTGGGAGCAGTAACTGCAACTGAATTAAGTACAGCTGGCGCAGCAATTGGTGTTACCCCATTTGCAGCTTTTGCTGGACTTGAACCTTTCTTCTCACAAACAGAAGCACTGCCTCCTCATGTTGTTAATCTTGATAATCCAGAACAATCAGATATGGACTTTGTTAGAGGTAGTATTGAAATTGTTTCAGACACACTAATTGGTGAAGTCACAATTGCTACTTCTTATTTACAGTTAGATGATAATGTTCTCCAAGATTTTGATGCAACACCTGGTATTGCTGGTGGTCAAGGAAATCCAGCTACTTTAGGTGGTCCTCTACACACTGCTAGGAATCAACATTTTTCTCAGTTCTCTCAGGAAATTAGAGTTTCAAATGACATTACTGATAAATTAAACTTAACTACTGGAATATTTTTATGGAAAGACTCTATAATGCTTCAGCAACATTCTGGTGGAGTTGTTCAAACTTCAGGTCAAGATACCGAGTCTGTAGCAATTTTTGCATTAGTTAAATATGATGTATCAGATGATTTATCTGTTTCTGGTGGTTTTAGATATGTTGATGAATCAAAAGACTTCCATTCTCAATATAATACTATTGTAGGTCCAGGTACTTATGGAACAGTTGCTCCTCTTGATTCACCTGTAGTACTTCCTAGGTTTGCGAGATCAGCATCTTGGGATGATTACATGGGTGAAGCATCTGTCGATTGGCAAGTAACAGAGGATAGTCTTTTATACGCTAGATGGGCAAGGGGCTTTAGATCAGGGGGCTATTCTATTAGATATGCAGCATCCGATACTCTAACTGCCTCTAGAGTAGCAGATCTGAATGCTCAAGGATTTGCTCTGGTTCCTCAAGCACATGCTAGAGAAGGAAGTGACTTTAGTGTATTTGATCCAGAACTTACTGAACTATTTGAAATAGGATCTAAAAACACATTTTTAGATGGTTCTTTACAAGTGAATGGTGCTGTCTTTCAAACTACTACTGAAGGTTTCCAAGCATCAAGTATTTTGTCAACTGCTGGTGCGTTTAGAGCAACTGATACTTACATTAATAATTATCAGGAAACAGAAATATCTGGTGCGGAGGTTCAAATTGTTTGGTTACCTCCAGTAGACGGTCTAACTCTTAGATTAAATTATGGTATCTTGGATCCAAAGATCAATGACGCTGTAGTTGATTCTGGAAGATTGGGTGTTGGCGGCAGACCAACCCAAGCAGGCACAATGGTTGATCTTGTAAATTCTGGAGCCACTCCTCAATTGGCAAGAGTTCCAGAAACAAGTTTTGCATTAACAGCTTTGTATGAATATCAACTTAATAATGGTGCATCGCTTAACACGAATGTAACATACAGAGGTTTTGATGATCAGAATTTAACTATTTCATCATTTCCAGATAGTGAAGATGGATATGAGCTTCTAGATGCAACTATAACTTATGATGCTGGTGATTATTCTATTGCTCTTATTGGTAGAAATCTTACTGATGAGGAATATAGAACTCACTCATTAACATCTGTTAGATTCCAAGGTTGGGGTGATCCTGCAACTTACATGTTAGAATTACGAAATTCTTGGTAATAACACTAAAATAAAAGAATAAAGGATGAAGCACTGGTGTTTCATCCTTTTTTTTTGTAATATCGAAACTTAAATTCGGAAATCTATGGAAAATCTCAAAAATAAAACTTTTATTATTACTGGCGGAGGAAGAGGTATTGGAGCCGAAGCTTCTAAATTAATTGCTTCAAATGGAGCAAATGTGATTTTAACATGCAGAACTGAAAGTCAGGGTTTTTCCGTTGAAAAAGAAATATTAAGCAATGGCGATAATGCAAAATTTATTCCTCAAGATGTAACCATAGAAAATGATTGGCGAAAAGTTATTGATGAAGGTCTTGAATTGTATGGTCGTATTGATGGAGTTGTAAATAACGCTGGAACATTCTCATGGAAATCTATGAATGAGTCTAAATTAGATGATTTTAAAGAAGTTATTGATGTTAATTTAGCTGGATCTTTTCTTGGTTTAAAATATGGGACAGAAGCTATTAGAAAACACGGAGAGGGTGGTTCTATTGTTATGATTTCTTCAGTTCTTGGTAAAGTAGGAGCACCAAATACCACTGCAGTTTGTGCTGCAAAAGGTGGTGTGAGACTTTTAGCAAAAGCAGGTGCTTGCGAATTAGGACCAGAAAAAATAAGAGTTAATTCAATTCATCCAGGTTTAACTGATACAGAGGTTGGAAAAGTTTTTACTTCTGGTTTAAGTGATCAGCAATTTATCCAATCAAATATTCCTATGGGTAGAATGGCTAGATCAGAAGAAATCGCAAAAACAATTCTATTTTTAGTTTCTGATGAGTCTTTTTTTATGACTGGTGCTGAATTGACTATTGATGGAGGTTATACCGCGGGGTAGTAATTATGGGTAAATTAGATCAAAAAGTTGCAATTGTTACTGGTGCTACATCAGGTATTGGAAGAGAAACTGCTATCTTATTATCTCGAGAGGGAGCCTCAGTTATATTCACTGGTAGAAATAAAGATGCTGCTGAAGAAACATCAAACCTTATTTCTAAAGAAGGCGGTAAAAGTTTATTTATCCAGCATGATGTTGCTGATGAAAATAATTGGATTGAAGTTATAAAAATTACAAAGGATCATTTTGGTTCTTTAGATATTTTAGTTAATAATGCAGGACAATTCTTCCTAAAACCGATAATGGAAACCTCTTTAGAGGATTTTAATCAAATTTGTTCAGTTAATATTGATG
>JAAXKA010000086.1 GCA_012269555.1 Alphaproteobacteria bacterium | reverse complement strand
GGTTGGTCTTCAGGCTGCACGTCAAAATCAATATTTGATTTCATACCCCAGTTTAATACCTGATTATGAATAGGAAGATACATTTGCGCATCTTGAACATTTGCCCAAATCTTAGCAATTGTGTCGTTTCGAGCAGATAAATCTGTTTCTGACTCAAGACTAACAATCATAGCATCAACATCCGCATTTGAATACCCAGTTGGATTCCATGAGCCACGGTCCTCTGTCTGTGTATGCACTAGATAGTTAAAGATATAATGGGAATCAAATGTTGGCACACCCCATCCAAGCATGTAAAAATCAGCATCACCGCCTTTTGCGATTGGAAAATGTTGTGCCTTTGGTTTAGCATCTAAAGTTACATTTATACCTATTTGAGCCATCATACCTACTGCCGCCTGACAGATAGCTTCATCATTGATATAACGGTCATTTGGGCAGTTAAGAACAATATCAAACCCGCTGCTATAACCGGCCTCAGCCATGAGAGCCTTTGCTTTGTCTAAATCGTACGCAGGATACTTATTTAGCTCTTTAGTCCATCCATTAACAAACGGGGGCATTATCACACCCGTAGGGTCAGATTGACCCCGCATTACAACTTTTTTAATTGAATCTCGATTAATTGCGATGTTCATTGCTTGACGAACTTTTAGTTCTGAGGTTGGACCTTCAACAGTGTTTAAACCGAGAAAAATAACACGGTTCTGGGCTGCCGTAGCTAGTTGCAATCCATCCGTTGAGGAAACCCTCCCTAAATCTTGTACTGGGACATCTTGGATTATATCTACCTCACCAGATAAAAGAGCAGCAACACGAGTTGCTGATGACTGTATCGGAGTATATATAATTTCTGTTACCTGATTGGGATAGATATTTTTACCCCAATAATTAGGATTTGCTTTCAGAACAGTTTTTTCATCAACTGACCTACTTACTAGCATAAATGCGCCGGTTCCGTTTGTATTCATGGTTGCAAAATTTGTTTCTCCTTTTGCAACATCATGCGGTGTGGTTACATCATTATCCTCTGACCAATCTTTATCCATCATGAACATGTTAGTCAGATTGTTAATAAGAAGTGGGTTAGCACCATTTGTTTCAATATCTACAACGTGGCTATCTACAGCTCGAACCTCTTTGATCGAAGAAAGCAATTCTTTCATTTCTGAACCATCTGCCATAGCTCTATTCAAGGAAAAAACAACGTCTTCTGAATCAAAACTCGCCCCATTATGAAACTTCACACCTTTTCGTAAATTAAAACGCCAAATTTTTGGATTATCTGGTAAAGCAGACCAATCTGTTGCTAGAGATGGTATTATTGCTCCTGACATATCACGTTGAAGCAAAGAATCATAAATTTGATGGTTCAATGCGTGTGTTGGCCCCTCATTTTGTGCATGTGGATCCATTGTTATTGCATCCCCTGCCCTTGCCCATCGCACAGTTTCTGCAGAAGCTGATGCCATTGTGAAAGAAATCATCACCGCAGGAATTACTAATTTTTTAAACATAGATCATTCTCCTTTTCCTTTTATTCTAAATAAAGTCTAACTTTTCGGTTTTTTGTTAGAGCGATCTGTCTAAAAACGGTAATACAAAAATTACATTTCGAGTAGAAATATATATATTACCCTGAAAATATCTAAAAAAAACAATAAAAATAAGGATGTTTCAGCTATAATGAAATAGAAAATGAAAGGTAAAAATACTTTTTTACAAAGAATCACCTAAAATAACATAATTTAATCGTCAGAAACCCAGATGTATTCTTCTTCCATTTTTACCTCTATGATATTAAGAGGTTTGCATTCATTTTGATGAGCTTCAGGTGAGCCTCCTACCCATTTTTTTACCTCACCAGATTTAAAGTTAAATTCGCTATTATGATATGGACATAAAATTGTATCCCGTTCTGTAATTTGTCCAATATCAAGTGGTAAATCCATATGAGGACAAATGTTTTCTATAGCAAAAATATTACCTTGGTTTATTAGCAATATTTCTCTATTTTTTATGGTATATTTTTTCTTTTCTCCATCCATTAATTCGCTAAGAGGTAATGTCCTTAACCAGTTCCTGCCATCTATTTCTTTTTCGGTTTCTGTAATATTGAGTTGTAATATCTCATTATTAACATCACTAATCTCATGAAGTGTAATAAGGTCCTTAATACCCCTGAGTTTCAAACGAAGATAATTTTTAACGACAACATTGTCTCTTACTTGTTCGAAAACATTTTCAGATACTAAGAATCTTGTTCCCGCTTCCTTATTAATAGCCTCTATCCTGCTTGCTATATTTACTGCATCCCCAATAACCGTGACTTTTTTATCTTCCCCTTGGCCAACAGAGCCTGAAATAACTTCCCCGTAATGAAGTCCAATTCTTATATCAAACTCATTTCCATAGGCATTATTTAAATAAGTTTTAAATTCGTCCATAGCTCGAAGCATTTCTAAACTGGCACTCACTGCTCTAAGCGTTTGTTGTCTGGATTCTTTTAAACCAAAAATAGCTAAAATTGCATCACCTATATAATTATTTATCTCACCTCCATGCCGAATAATTACTTCACGCATTATTGAAAAATATCTATTTAAAATGAATATTACATCATATGCTGATAATGATTCAGAAAATGGCGTAAAACCCTGAATATCGCAAAAAAGAATAGTCAGGTTTCTTAACGTTCCTACTGACTCCAATCGTTGTTCAGTTACCTGATTATTTAGGTCAGCATCTCTTTTATCCAACAGAAGTCTTCGATAAGAAACATTACCTTTTATTTTAGTTTGACAACCAAGTCTAATATTTTCTGGGAAAGATAGTTTTTTAGCGAGTAGCGCTTCAACGTTATTACGTGGATGACAATTTTCCAAGCCATCAGTTACTTCAATACGGCAAGTGGAACATTTTCCGGTTCCCCCACACGCGCTAAGGTGATTTATATTATTACGCAAGGAAGCTATTAAAATAGATTCCTCTTCTTCAATATCTATATTTAAATCGTCTGGTTCAATATGCGCAGAAAACGTTTTACTTTTCTCTGCCTTAAGCGTTGTTTTATTGTGGCTTCCATCACAAAAAGGAGCATTTGCTGTACTTTTACAGCCACAAAAATAAATTACCTCTGATTTTTCAGATATAAACTTGAGTGGAGAATATTCGGTACCAACATGACTCCCGTCACAAAATGGCTGCTTCTTGCTTTTTCCGCAGCTGCACCAAAAATAATTAGAGCCGCTCTCTACTTCAACTGGAATTGGTTCATTTATACTCATTAACATTGTTCCCTAATATTTAGGGCATACTTCTATAGGCTAAAATTT
>JAAXKA010000053.1 GCA_012269555.1 Alphaproteobacteria bacterium | reverse complement strand
GGTATGCATTTTGATGTGACAAGTAACTTGTAAAAAATGCAGACCATTATTTATTTTTCATACAAAAACTTAAAAAATTTAAAGTGTGTTTCACACTAATCCATAACCATTTTCTTTAGTTAAAATAAAAGTCACTTGGGTTAATTCTTTAATTTTATGACGTAGTCTGTAGATATGTGTTTCCAATGTATGGGTGGATAAGCCTGTTTGAAATCCCCATACCTCCTTGAGTAATATATCTTTGTGTACTGAGCTTGGATAAGAACGAAATAAAACATTTAAAATAAGCGTTTCTTTTTCTGTTAGGATGATTTTTTTTGATTTCCCTTTAACGGAGAGAGTTTTGTTTTCAGGTATAAACTCAATTAAACCTATGACGAACCTCTCAGGCTCGATTGAACAGTGTTGCTCATATTGAAATTTAATTCTAGTAAACAATTCACTGAGTCGAATAGGTTTTATTATGTAGTCATTCGCACCTGCATTTAAGCTATCTATACTGTCATTTTCACTGCTATTTTCAACAATCATAATGACTGGTTTTACAAATCCATTTTGGCGTAATAAGAGACAAAATTCTATGCCTGAGCCGTCTGGTAAGTTCACATCCAACAATAAAATATCTGGTTCAAAAACAGGTATAAATAACTTTGCATCAACTAAATTAGTTACAGATTGGAATTCACAAATACCTTCTTGAAGGAGGTGATTGCTGAGAACTTCAGTCAAAAATAAATCATCTTCAATCAGAAGTATCTTTATAGAAGGCAAAATATATCCAATACTCATTTAATTTTTTTACAAAGACAACCGTTTAAAATATTACCCACTTTACGAAATAGTTACTTTTTATAATAATGAAGCAAGAGTATTAGGTATTGATAAAAATATAATCTTGTGCTTTCACGTTACAGCAATATGTTTAGGTTTTGCAATTGACAAATACTTCTCAGAATATTTCAGCAAAAATTGACGCTTCTCTGGCAGCATTGCGGCGTGGCTCGATGGTAATGATACGTGACCAAAATCAGCGGGCTGGATTTGTAAAAGCAGCTGAATTTGCTGATTTTGAATTACCTAAATTTCCATATTTAGACAAAATAACTCCTACATTATGCTTTACCAAAAAACATGTTGAGTTTTTACGACCCAATATGACATCTGTAAGACCAGTTTTTAGTTTGCCTGCAAACATGCTCTCACAAACGCAAATTGTGGGAATATCAATTGGTGAATCACAACTTCTCCCAAAAAATGCAACACTACTTCCAGAACATAAAAATTCCCTGGTAGACTTGGCTGTGCGAACGGTAAAATTTGCAAAATTATTACCAACTGCATTATTATATCGTCTTCCATCATCAGAGCCTTACGAGCAGGAAAGGCTTTCATCTAGCTACCAATTTCCTATAGTAGAATTTGCAGACATCTGTAATTTTTCTTCAAATGAGACATTTCTAACAATTAGCATAATAGCTGACTTACCTCTAAAGAGAGCGCCTAAATCAAAAATTATTATGTTTCGAAACAGCAATGGAAAAGAGGAACATTTTGCCATCGTTGTTGGAGAAGGATTGAATGCCAAAGAACCGTTAGTAAGGTTGCACTCCCAGTGTCTTACGGGAGATGTGTTAGGTTCTTTAAAATGTGACTGTGGTGACCAACTTGAAAACGCTCTTTCAATGATGAACGAAGCTGGTAATGGAGTGATTCTATATTTAGCACAGGAAGGAAGAGATATCGGTTTGCTGAACAAAATTCGTGCCTATGCACTCCAAGATGCTGGCCTTGATACCGTTGAAGCAAATCATAGCCTGGGCTTTGAAACTGATGAAAGAGGATTTAAAACAGCGGCTGAAATGTTGAGTTTGTTAGGACTTAATGAAATTAAATTGCTTACTAATAATCCTGATAAAGTTAAACAATTAGATGCTTATGGAATAATTGTTACCCAAAGATTGCCACTACATCTTCCTACAAATAAGTACAACCAAAAGTATATGAAAATTAAAAAAGAAAAAACCGGTCATCTGTTAAAGTAACTTAAAATGGGTTAGGCTATTTATTTCAGGATGTTCTATCACCGAACAAAGCAGAGCCAACTCTTATATGTGTAGCACCCAATCGAATTGCATCCTCAAAATCTGCACTCATACCCATAGATAGTGATTGGAGTCCAGCCATTGCTGCAAGTTTGTTCAAATATGCAAAATATGGGCTAGCATCTTCATTTGCTGGAGGGATACACATAAATCCAATAATGGGAAGAGCGTAATCATTAATACACGATTTAGCAAAATCAACTGCAAATTGTGGCTCTATTCCTGATTTTTGAATTTCACAACCAATATTTACCTGAATAAAACAGTTTATCTGTTTGTTTTGCTTTTTCATCTCCGAAGATATTATTTTTGCAATTTTCTCCCTGTCAATTGTATGAATTACGTCAAAAAGGCTCACCGCATCTGCCGCTTTATTACTTTGAAGAGAGCCTATAAGATGGAGACAAAGATCTGGATAAAAAGTTTTGATTGGTTGCCATCTAGCTAGGGCTTCTTGTACCTGGTTTTCTCCAAAACATCTAATTCCATTATCTAATGACTTTTGAATCCTTTCTGGATCTTGTCTTTTAGATACTGCGATTAATTCTATATTTTTTCGATTTCTTGATACCTGGTCACAGGCCTTTTGAATTCTGCTCTCAATATCAATCTGGTTTGCTGCTATGTTGTGCTTGGTATCTTGCATATACCACCTCAAACAAAACTAATGATTATGCTTTTATATTTAGCTCAATAATACCTCAAATCAAAGGCTCATTCCATATTGCTTTTGTTTTTGTTCCTAAGTTAAGACTTCTTTCAGAAAAAAGATTGCTCTTAAAAATGCTACAGGGCTGTTGTATTTTTACAACAGTTTAGTTTTTTATTTTAAAAATCTCGTATTATTAAATAGTTATCTGAAAATTTTTCTTTATTTTGGAAGATGGTCAATCCTGACCAGAAAAAAACGTTTTAATGGAGATCTTTATGCGTAAAATTCTTCTTGCTTCTACAGCTTTAGTTGCTGTAGCAGGAATTTCTGCTGCTTCAGCAGAAATCTCACTTTCAGGTGGTACTGACGTTAGCTACACAACTGTATCTGACGATCAATCAGATAACGCCACAGCCGGTGAAAACGGAAACTCAATAGCTTCTGATACTGACCTTGCTGCTTCTTGGTCTACAACAACAGACAGCGGTCTTGCAATCTCTGTAAGCTACGACATTGACGGTGACTCAGGTAATGCTTCAATCACTGGCGACTGGGGTACATTCTCATTCGACGATGGTAACGAAGCAATGGGTGTTGGAGGCGGTGACGCTGA
>JAAXKA010000046.1 GCA_012269555.1 Alphaproteobacteria bacterium | reverse complement strand
ACCCAAATAGTTACCATCTTACAATTATGTTCAGAAGACTTACTGTCCCCGCTTGCAAGCAGAATAAACAGAACTCCGAGCAGTGGAAGGAATGTAATTATGGACAAAATAGGCCATGATGATAACATAATTTTATCTCCCAATCCCACTAAAATACCAAGAGAGTAAGATCACAACACCAATCATCATTGCAAACGCATAGTGATACACATATCCAGTTTGTAATTTTGATAACCTGCTAGAACTTTTAAGAACCAGTCCTGACAAACCATTTGGGCCAAAAGCATCGATGGTCCGTTGGTCACCTCTTAACCATAAAAAATTTCCAAATAACACACATGATCTTACAAATAAAACATCATATAATTCATCAAAAAACCATTTGTTAAAAAATAAAGTATGAATTGGTTTTAGAAAGGAAACTAATATTTTTGGGAAAGAGGGGATTATTAGATATGCAAAAATAGCAGAACCAAATCCAATTGAAGCCAATATAACTGGGAGACGCTTCACCCACTCTGCGACATGATGCGCTTCTTCCATAGCGTGGTGTTCAGGAAGAATAAATAGAGAGTCTCCCCAAAAATATTTCATATCATACCCAACAAACATTTGATACCCAAACCATCCAGTAAAAATTGCACCTAAAGCAAGTGGAATTAATGGAAAAATCATAACAGGCGGTGACTCATGAACATGGTCATATACCTCAGAACTACAACGAGGTTTTCCATGAAATGCTAAAATTAGTAATCTCCAGCTATAAAAAGCAGTAAGCAAAGCCGCTGCACAGCCAAACCAGAATGCCATTTGTCCTGTAAAGGAATTAGATGCCCAAGCGGCCTCCAAAATCATATCTTTTGAGTAATACCCTGCAAAGAAAGGAAATCCGGCTAAAGCGAGAGAGCCAATCCACATGAAGCCATATGTTATTGGAATTTT
This sequence comes from Alphaproteobacteria bacterium, assembly GCA_012269555.1. Classification (GTDB taxonomy): domain Bacteria; phylum Pseudomonadota; class Alphaproteobacteria; order Puniceispirillales; family Puniceispirillaceae; genus UBA5951. The sequence continues at coordinate 12,674 of JAAXKA010000046.1, read as the reverse complement.
GTGCCAGATACCTCCCATATTACGCAAGTCTTGTTCATCTGACAGGGCGTGAATGACCGAACCTGCTCCTAAAAATAAAAGTGCTTTAAAAAACGCATGTGTAGTTAAATGAAACATAGCTGCGGGATAGGCGGAGACTCCAGCAGCGAAGAACATATACCCTAATTGAGAACAAGTTGAATAAGCAATCACGCGTTTTATATCGAATTGAGTCATTCCTATTGTAGCAGCGAATATTGCAGTAAGACCTCCTACAACAGTGATTAAATTCAGAGCAAGTGGTGCATATTCGATAACTGGAGACATTCTGCACACGAGAAAAACACCAGCCGTAACCATAGTTGCGGCATGAATAAGCGCTGATACGGGAGTAGGTCCTTCCATGGCGTCTGGGAGCCATGTATGCAACCCAAGCTGTGCCGATTTTCCCATTGCACCGATAAACAATAAAATCGAGGCCACTTCTAAAGCAGGCATATCGATTTCTAAAAATGAGATTGAAATATTTGTAAGTTCTGATGCATTTGCAAATATTTGATCAAATTGTATACTACCAAATAAATAAAAAATAACAAATATACCAAGCGCAAACCCAAAATCACCTACCCTGTTAACAATAAATGCTTTCATTGCTGCTTTATGAGCTGAAGGCTTATGGTACCAAAAACCAATTAATAAATAAGACGCAACTCCAACACCTTCCCATCCAAAGAATAATTGAAGTAAGTTATCGGCGGTAACGAGCATCAACATGGCAAAAGTAAATAAGCTTAGATAAGCCATAAAACGAGCACGCGATTTATCGTGGTGCATGTAACCTATAGAATAAATATGGACACAAGAAGAGACAGAGGTAACAACGATCAACATAACAACAGTGAGAGTATCGAAACGCAATGTCCAGTTGGCAATAAAGTCGCCTGAATTTATCCATCGTGCAATCTCTAGAGTAATTGAATTATGCATCAGTGCGACATCATAAAAAGCAAAGCAAGATAATAAGAATGATGCACATACCCCAATAACTGTAATAATTTCAGCTGGCATATGTTGTTGTCGAATTGAGAGTATCCCAGCAACAATCGCACCAATTAATGGCAAAAATACAATAGCTTGATAAAGCACTATTTTATCCCTTCATCACGTTGAGATTTTCAACCGCTATAGAACCCCTATTTCGGAAGTAAATTACAAGGATAGCAAGCCCAATAGCTGCCTCTGCTGCTGCAACAGTAAGAACAAAAAGAGAAAATATCTGACCAGAAATTGTACCTGTAAAGGCTGAGAAAGCTACTAAATTAATATTCACAGAAAGCAAGATTAATTCAATGGACATTAAAATCGTGATGACATTTTTTCTGTTAATGAAAATACCAAAAACACCGAAAACAAATAATATTGCGGACACGGAAAGGTAGTGGGACAAAGAAATATCTATCATATCATAATTTCCTAACACCAACTCTATTAGAAACTTTCACAACCTGAATAGTTTCTTCTCGAGTTCTATCATTTTGGGTACTTATCAACTGCTTACGAACATTCTCTCTCCTTCTGAGAGTAAGCGTAATTGCCCCTATCATTGCAACAAGCAATATTAATCCAGCCACCTGAAACAGATAAATATAATCCGTATACAAAACTCTTCCCAAGGCACGTGTGTTGCTCACTTCACTCAATAAATTCACATTTTCAGGCATTTCCTCTCGATTAAAAAATACAAAAAGAATTTCAGTTAAAAGTATTCCGCCAACACCAAGCCCTAAAGGCATGTATCGCTGGAAACCCTCTCTTAACTCGGCAAAATTTATATCGAGCATCATAACAACAAAGAGGAATAATACTGCAACTGCACCTACGTAAACCACTACGAGCAACATGGCTAAGAATTCAGCACCTAATAAAACAAATAAACCTGCAGAATTAAAAAATGCTAAAATCAAAAAAAGCACTGAATGAACGGGGTTGCGCGAGGAAATTACCATCAACCCAGCTAAACAGCTAACGCCAGCAAAAATATAGAAGAATAGACTTTCAATCATTTTTAATTTTCATACCCACATTTACTTTGAATCAATATTAAAACACATGCGTTAATTATTGAATTTTATAGATTATCTCCACTTTGCATCTAATGCTAAATTACGAGCAATTTCTCCCTCCCACCGGTCTCCGTTGGCAAGAAGTTTTTCTTTGTCGTAAAAAAGCTCTTCACGAGTTTCAGTAGCAAATTCAAAGTTTGGCCCCTCTACGATAGCATCCACAGGACATGCTTCTTGGCAAAATCCACAATAAATACATTTGGTCATATCGATATCATATCTAGTAGTCCGTCGTGAACCATCTTCTCTAGGCTCAGCCTCTATGGTAATAGCTTGGGCAGGGCAAACAGCTTCACATAATTTACACGCAATACATCTCTCTTCACCATTTGCATAACGCCTGAGTGCATGTTCACCTCGAAAACGGGGGGACAAGAAACCTTTCTCAAATGGATAATTCAAAGTAACTTTTGGCTTAAAGAAATACTTCAATGTGAGGGCTAAACCTTGAAGTATTTCAAGCAATAGAAAAGATCTTATCGCGTTTATGGCAGCTTGCATAAATAAACTCCTATTGTAGTTCATGCCCTAAAGCATCAGGCAACATATCAAAACTTATTAAAAACCCAGCTGTTAAAACAACCCAAAGAAGCGAAAACGGAAGAAAAATTTTCCATCCAAGGCGCATTAATTGGTCGTACCTGTATCTAGGCGTGGTTGCTCTCATCCAAAGAAAAACAAACAAAACAAGAGAAATTTTTAAAATAAACCATATTGGGCCAGGGATTACATTTAATGGATAAATATCAAAAGGAGGTAACCACCCACCTAGAAACAAGATAGTTGTCATAGCACTCATCAATATCATATTTGCATATTCACCTAGAAAAAATAAAGCAAAGCTCATGGAGCTATATTCAACAAAGTAACCAGCAACTAATTCTGACTCACCCTCTGGTAAGTCAAAAGGTGCTCTATTAGTTTCCGCCAATGTTGATATGAAGAATACAATGAACATTGGGAAAAGAGGCAGCGCGAACCAAACCGTTTTTTGTGCTTCAATAATATCAGATAAATTAAGAGAGCCTACACATAGTAAAACATTTATTATTACTAAACCCATGGAAACTTCATACGATACCATTTGAGCAGCAGAACGAAGGGCACCTAAAAACGCGTATTTAGAGTTACTAGCCCATCCAGCCATAATAACTCCATAAACGCCGAGAGATGAAATTGCGAATAAGTATAGAATACCCACATTAATATCGGCTATCACAAGAGATTTTCCAAAGGGTATCACGGCCCAAGCTACCAATGCTAATACGAAAGTAAGCATAGGCGCGATAATAAAAGTGACTTTATCAGCGCCTGCAGGCAAAATTGTTTCTTTTGAAAGTAACTTTAAAGCGTCAGCAAAAGGCTGTAACAACCCGAACGGCCCTACGACATTTGGCCCTTTTCGTAATTGCATGAAGCCGATTACTCTTCTTTCGGCAAGAGTTAAATATGCAACACTAATCAAAAGAGGAACAATAACCGCAAAAATCTGAAGCGCTATCCAGCCGAGTTCCATAAAAAATTTTAATTCAAAACCAATCATTAAGTATCCTATTCAGCGGCTATCGGTTTTCCAAGATTTTCTCGAGATGTTCTACTTTCAGCCATGGTTTCTGATGACCTACTAATTGGGCAAGTCATATAATATTCTTTTAAGACTGGACTTATAGGGACATCAGAAATTTTTCCTGGCCTTCCAATTTTTTTCCACCTTGACTTATAAATCTTGCCAATTTCGCCAAAATGGGGAAAGTGTGATATAAGCATTTGACGACAAGCATCATGATTATCAAACCCTAAAGGGTGCCCAAAAAAACCAGAAAATGCCCTTATAATTGACCAATCATCTTTAGCTTCGCCAGGGGGGAATATAGCACGCCTTGCTTCTTGCACGCGGCCTTCAAAATTAACATATAAACCATTTTTTTCAGTGTAGGCCGCACCTGGCAGTATGACATCTGCACAATGCGCCCCTACATCACCATGGTGACCTTGATAAACAACAAAGGTATTCCTAATTGCACTCGTGTCAATTTCATCGGCTCCCAATAGCCAAATCATACCCATCTTTGAACTTGACGCATCAGAAAGCATCCTCTTAGCAGACTTTCCTGATTTTCCAGGCAAAAAACCAATGTCAAGTCCAGCTACACGCGATGCTGCACTATGCAAAACATTAAACCCATTCCATCGTTTATGCACAACATCAAATTTTTTAATAATTTCTGAAATATAATTCAGCAAAGATTTTGTATCATCACGAGATAAAAGGCCGTTACCAACTATTATCATAGGATTTTGGGCTTGTTTAAGATTTTTACAAAAAGGGTGTTGTCCCTCAGCGATTTCTTTCAATAATGATGCCTGACTTCCCAGAAAATCAGCTGGATATGTTAAATCGATTTCCTGACCGATATAAGCAATAGGAATTTCTCCAACTAAATAACGTTTCCTAATACGGGCATTCATCACAGGCGCTTCGAATCTCGGATTGCTACCAATAATTAATATCGCATCTGCCTCATCAATTCCTGCTATTGTAGAATTAAATAAATATTCTGTTCGAGAACTACCAGTGATATCCACACCATCTTGCCTACAGTCTATGTGAGGAGAACCTATTTTTTCCATAAATAGCTTCATGGCAAACATTGTTTCGGCATCTACCTGATCACCAGCAATAACACCAAAGTTACTTGGCTTAACTTTCTTAATTTTTTTTGCAATTACGTCAAAGGCCATATCCCAGCTTGCAGGTTCAAGTTTACCATTAGCGCCCCTAACGTAGGGCCTGTCTAGCCTTTGATTCTTGAGACCGTCAATAGAAAATCGGGCTTTATCTGATATCCATTCTTCATTTACGTCTTCATTGAGACGGGGCATCACTCGTAATACCTGATTGCCTCTGGAATCAATTCGGATATTAGATCCTTGTGCATCCATCACATCAACAGATTCTGTTTTGCTAAGTTCCCAGGGCCTAGAAATAAAAGCATATGGTTTACTGGTAAGCGCCCCAACAGGACACAAATCAATAACATTAGCACTTAACTCGGATGCAATAGTTTTTTCTAAGTAAGTTGTTATTTCTACCTGTTCTCCCCTACCGATAGCACCTAGGTCTGGAACACCCGCAACCTCAGTAGCAAAGCGGACACATCTAGTGCAATGAATACACCTTGTCATTATTGTTTTTATTAATGGACCCATTTGTTTTTCTTCAACAGCTCTTTTTGATTCTTTGTAACGAGAACCATCTTGGCCATATCCCATTGCCTGATCTTGAAGATCACATTCACCACCCTGGTCACAAATTGGGCAATCAAGCGGGTGATTTAATAGTAAAAATTCCATAACACCTTCACGTGCCTTTTTTACCCTTTCAGATTGAGTATCAATAACCATTCCATCAGAAGCAGGCATGGCACAGCTTGCAATAGGTTTAGGTGAACGTTCCATATCAACAAGACACATACGGCAATTACCTGCAATAGACAGTCTTTCATGGTAACAAAAGCGCGGGATTTCAAAACCTGCCTCCTCACAGGCCTGCAAAACACTAGCTCCTTGTTCAACTTCAACTTCAATCGAATTAACCGTAAGTTTAGGCATTTGTTTAGTCTCTATTCTGCTGCTTCTGTAACTGTTTTATTTATTTGTATCCGCCTCTCAATTTCAGGACGAAAATTTTTAATTAATCCTTGTATTGGCCAAGCAGCTGCATCGCCTAAAGCACATATGGTATGTCCCTCAACCTGCTTTGTTATTTCGAACAAAGTATCAATTTCATGAGGTTCAGCTTGCCCTCTAACTAACCTATCCATCATACGCCACATCCACCCAGTGCCTTCCCTACATGGAGTACACTGGCCACAACTCTCGTGTTTATAAAAGTATGAAAGCCTACTGATTGCCCGAATGATATCTGTGCTTTTATCCATCACAATTATACCAGCTGTTCCAAGACCAGTTCCAGCAGCTTTTAATGAATCAAAATCCATTGTTATATTATCACAAACATCTTTGGTGATTAACGGGGTAGATGAGCCCCCTGGAATGATAGCTAATAAATTTTTCCATCCTCCACGTACACCACCAGCATGTTTTTCTATAAGCTCTTTTAATGGAATACCCATTTCTTCTTCTACATTACATGGTGAATTCACATGGCCTGAGATACAAAATAATTTAGTGCCGGTATTGTTTTCTTTGCCAAGTGCAGAAAACCACTCTGCTCCCCGTCTAAGAATGGTAGGCGCCACAGCAATAGACTCAACGTTATTTACTGTTGTAGGGCACCCATAGAGTCCAACACCAGCCGGAAAAGGTGGCTTCAACCTTGGTTGACCTTTTTTACCTTCCAAAGACTCTAATAATGCTGTTTCTTCGCCGCATATATATGCCCCCGCTCCTCGGTGGAGAAACACATCAAATGACCAACCTGAGTTTACCGCGTTACTACCAAGCAGCCCCTCTTCATAACACTCATCAATTGCACTTTGTAAAACTCTATATTCATTAACAAATTCACCTCTTATATAAATATAGGCTACGTGAGCCCTCATAGCAAAACCAGCAACAAGGCAACCTTCGATTAATTTATGAGGTTCATTTCTTAAAATATCTCTATCTTTGCATGTTCCAGGCTCAGATTCATCCGCGTTAACAACCAAATAATGAGGCCTATTAGTAACTTCTTTTGGCATAAAAGACCATTTAATACCTGTTGGAAATCCAGCACCGCCACGCCCACGCAAACCAGAATGTTTAATTTTCTCTATAATCTCATCGTGCCCAAGACTAAGAATTTCTTTGGTATTGTTCCAGTCACCACGTTTTTTAGCAGCTTTCAAATTTGGTTCTTGCCAGCCATAAATATTTGTAAAAATACGATCTTTATCATTCAACATCGACTTAGCTCCTAGCTTTTTCAGCTGAAACAACAGATACTTTTTTTGATTTAATTGATGATTTTAATTTAGCTGATTTACTTTTCATTTTGATTAATGAAGTAGGCCCTGTTTCAGCCTGCGAGCCAGAACGACCCTTCACTGAACCCAGCGGTAAAGGTGTATTATTACTCAGCGAATCAATTAAAACTTCCATTGAGTCATAATCGAGATCTTCATAAAAATCATCATTTACTTGAACGATAGGTGCATTAACACAGGCCCCAAGACATTCAACTTCCAAAACACTAAATTTGCCATCTTCTGTGCTCTCGCCAGACACAATCCCCAATTTATCTTTTATACAACGCGCAATGTCATCTGATCCTCTTAACATGCACGGTGTTGTCCCACACATTTGTAGAAAAAATTTTCCAACAGGTTTTAAATTGTACATTGTATAAAAACTGGCTACCTCAAGCACTCTAATTCTTGCCATTCCAAGCAACTCTGCTATTTTCTCAATCGCTTTCATTGGGATCCAGTTGTCATTTTGCTTCTGAGCCAGATCAAGTAATGGCATAACTGCAGATGCCTGCTTACCTTTTGGGTATTTTGCGATAATCTTCTTTATTAGAGCCTCATTCTCCGCTGAAAATACAAAACTTTCCGGCTGCTTTTCTGCAACTAAATCATGAATGCTCATCTATCTATCTCACCAAATACAACATCTAAAGAACCAATGATTGCAACAGAGTCTGCTAACATATGTCCTCTCGACATCTCATCTACTGCAGCCATAAAAAAGTAGCCTGGCGCCCTGATTTTGCAACGATATGGCTTATTACTGCCATCGGAAACTAAATAAACTCCGAATTCTCCTTTTGGAGCCTCCACGGCCGTATAACTCTCTGATGCAGGAATATGAAAGCCTTCCGTATAAATTTTGAAATGATGTATTAAAGACTCCATAGACATCTTCATATCACTACGACGAGGAGGTGTAATTTTATTATTTTGTGCAAGAACTGGCCCTGGCTCCATTTTATTTATAGCCTGCTTGATAATTGATAAAGATTGCTTCATTTCCTCGACACGAACTAAATACCTCGCATAACAATCACCTGTTTTTCCAACAGGTATATCAAAATTCATTTCCTCATACGCATCATATGGATTTGATTTTCTCAAATCCCATGCTATACCAGAGGCACGTATAACGGGACCACTCATTCCCAAATCAAGCGCCTGTTCTGATTTTAAAATTCCAATATCAACTGTTCGTTGTTTGAAAATCCGATTATCTGTTAATAACGTCTCTAAGTCAGCGATAAATTGAGGAAATTTATCGCACCAAATCAAAATATCTTCTGCTAGTCCATCTGGTATATCTTGATGAACGCCGCCAGGACGAAAATATGCGGCATGCAATCTTGCTCCAGATGCGCGTTCACAAAATTCCATTAGCTTTTCTCTTTCTTCAAAACCCCACAACAAAGGTGTCATAGCGCCTACGTCAATTGCAAAAGTTGTAAGGTTCAAGAGATGATTCAGAATTCGGCCAATTTCACAAAACATTACCCTAATAAGCTGGGCTCTTCTAGGAACTTCAATTTGCAACGATTTTTCGATAGAAAGAGCCCAAACATGTTCCTGATTCATTGGCGATACATAATCCAACCGGTCAAAGTATGGAAGAGCTTGTAAATATGTTTTCTGTTCAATCAACTTTTCAGTGCCTCGATGAAGAAGGCCTACATGTGGATCAGCTCTTTGTATTACTTCACCATCCATTTCAAGAACAAGCCTAAGCACTCCATGTGCAGCTGGATGTTGTGGTCCGAAATTGAGTGTTAATGGCCTAATTTGCATTTCACTCATAACTATGCATCTCCCCCCTCACCAGGTCCTATTTTAACATCTCCTATTCTATTTAAAGAGGAATAAACAAGTTCTTGGTCACCCTCCCATGGACTTAAAAAATCGAAATCCCTATACTCTTGTGTAAGTTGAACAGGCTGGTAAGCTACGCGCTTTTCAATGTCGTCATATCTTGCTTCGACATATCCTGTTAAAGGAAAATCTTTTCTAAGAGGGTGACCTTCAAATCCATAATCGGTAAGCAATCTCCTAAGATCAGGATGGTCTGAGAAAAACAATCCATACATATCCCAAACTTCTCTTTCTGGCCATTCTGCAGATTTGTAAATGCTGGTAATAGACGGGACTATTTGCCCATCATCGATGGGGCAGATGATTCGAACTCGCTTATTATTCTCTATAGATAAAAGTTGGTAAACAAGCTCAAAACGCTGTATCCTGTCAGGGTAATCTACGGCGGTAAGATCTGTTAACTGACTAAAATTTAGTGTTTCAGTATTTTTCAACAAGACTAATGTTTCAAATAATTTATCTAATTCACATCTATAAACTAACTGTCCGTTAATTGATTGAACACGTTCAGCCAAATTAGCTAACAACTTTGACACAGACCTCTCAAATGAGAAATCTTCATCTATATTTGATGTGTTTTCATTTAAAGTGTCTTCTTTGTTCACTGAAATAAAACCTTAAAAGCCAAATTTTAATTTAAAATTATTTTCGAGAAATAGTTTCTGTTCGTCTTATTTTTTTCTGCAACTGCAAAAGTCCGTAAATAAGGGCTTCAGCAGTAGGAGGACAGCCAGGCACATAAACATCAACTGGAACCACACGGTCACAACCACGAACGACTGCATAAGAGTAGTGATAATAACCGCCCCCATTGGCGCATGAACCCATTGATAAAACCCATCTTGGCTCAGGCATTTGGTCATACACTCGTCGCAATGCAGGAGCCATTTTATTCGTTAAAGTTCCAGCAACAATCATCACGTCTGACTGTCTAGGACTTGGCCTAAAGAGCATCCCATACCGGTCCATATCATATCTACTTGCTGCGGAATGCATCATTTCCACCGCACAACAAGCTAAACCAAAGGTCATAGGCCACAAGGAACCTGACCTTGCCCAATTAAAAAGTTTGTCTGCACTAGCAATCACAAACCCCCTATTAACAATTTCATCACTGACTGCGTTTAAAATCTTATCTTGTTCATCGCCAGGTGGAATAGGCTTATCTATGTGAGACGGAATTACTCCCATTCTAACGCTCCTTTTTTCCACTCATAAATGAATCCGATAGTTAAAACGGCTAAAAAAATCATCATCGACCAGAATCCAAACAAACCGATTTCTCCTAACGCCACTGCCCATGGGAAAAGAAACGCAATCTCAAGATCAAATATTATGAAAAGTATGGCAACCAGATAAAATCGCACGTCAAAAGGCTTTCGAGAATCGTTAAAGGCATCAAATCCACATTCATATGCTGTAAGCTTTTCTATGTCTGGCTCGCTACGCCCTAATAACACAGATCCAAGCACAAACGCACCTGACAGACCCACAGCGATTATCAGAAAAATAGCAATTGGCAAATATTCGGATAAATACATATCCATTTAAAATTTAACCCCCACTAAACTCACAAATTCATACGAATAAATAACAAGTGAATAGATTACACATCAAATAAATGCAAGCATGTTTAAACGTTTTTTCACTAAATAAAAATTATTAAGTTTTTTTAGAAGGATTCAAAAATAATTATTTATATTAAAGAATGCTAAAACTTCATAAAACATCCTACGAAAAAATAGAAACACTAGGTACATTTTTAAAAAGTGAATCTCAAATAGTCGCTTAATTCTGATAGCTGGAGCATTATAATGCTAAAATTTTATGCAACTTTTTTGACAGTTATGCTACTTTCTCAAAATGCAATAAGTGAAAACCTCATAGAAAAAGCTATAAAAACAGTAGATGCTGATATTTTATTCATGCGTCACGCTCTAGCTCCAGGCATTGGAGACCCAGAAAACTTTTTGCTTTCTGATTGTGATACTCAGAGAAACTTAAATGATGAGGGAAAAAAACATGCAATTAAAATTGGCGTTGCTCTGGCAAAAGCAAAAATTAAAATTGATAAAATTTTATCTAGTCAGTGGTGTCGATGCTATGATACGGCTATGTTAATGGAACTTGGAGATGTTGAAATTTTTTCTGGATTAAATTCATTTTACCAAAGACATGCAGAGAAAGAGGCAACCCTCCTGAAACTGAGAGCTTATTTAAAAGAAAAACCGTCTGAATCTTTGATTTTAATGGTTACACATCAGGTTGTAATTTCCGCTATTACTGGTGTTAATGTAACTAGCGGTGGTTTTGTTGCTTATAATAGCAAAACCGGTAAGTTGAAGCCTTTTTCATTAGCATCTACAAATATGTAGATTTAAAAAAACATATTAGTGTAAAGAGTGAATGATTTTTTAGCTATTTTAGTTACAGATTTTTCAAGTAAAATTTTTTCTAGAGATAAGAGGAATATACATGGCAAATATTGGGTTCATCGGCTTAGGAGACATGGGGCAGGTTATTATTCCACGTTTGATTGAGAGCGGTCATAAGGTAGTTGGTTGGAATCGAACACCTGGAAAATCAGATAATTTGGAATCAATTGGGATGGGGCTCGCTAGAACGCCAGCAGAGGCTTGTGAAGGAGCGCAGCTTGTTCTTTCAATTGTAACAGATGGTGATGCAGTCAAAGCTATTGCGACAGGAAATGACGGCATCATAAAAAACTTAGATAAAAACGCAGCTTATATGGACATGAGCACAATTTCACCAGATGTAAGCCGAGAAATAGCAATGGAATTCAAAAACAAAGAACTAAATATGCTCGACGCACCTATTTCTGGGAGCCCTGTCACAGTAAAACAGGGAACAGCATCTATAATGGTTGGGGGCTCTAAAAAGGCATATTTAAACTCCCTTGAGATTTTGAAATGTATTGGACCAAAAGTTTCATATATTGGACAAAATGGATTAGCAGTTCAGACAAAACTTGCAATTAACTCTTTATTAATGGTGGAAGTGATAGCCTTTGGTGAAGCGGTTGCTATGGCTGAGAAAGGGGGTGTAAATAGGGAAATAGCTGTGGAAGCAATTTTAAATTCTGTTGCAGCTTCCCCAGTCCTGGCATATAGAGGACCTTTTATTCTCGAGGGCAAAATGCCTGAAAAAGCTCTAGCCGATGTAGCCTTGCAACAGAAAGATATGAGTCTTGTGCTGGAACAGGCAAAATTACTAGCCTCTCCTGCCCCTTTAGCAGCCGCAGCAAATGAGATGATGAATGCATCTAAAGGCATGGGTTTAGGGCATCATGATTTTGTGGTAGCTCATCAAGCATATTGTAAAATGAATGGGGTAAGAAAATGATAACTGATCAATTTGTAACTAATTTAGAAGATATCCCAAAGGTCGGAGGGTTAAAAGAAGAGGACGGCTGGGTTGATATGCAGGTTCAATTTTTAATTGATAAAGCAAGTAATAACAGCGAGGATTTTCTTTTAGGTTGGACCGTATTACCACCGGGCGCAATGCATGACCGTCATCGCCATTTTCATGTTGACGAATTTTGGATTGTAGTTTCAGGTCAAGGAACTATGTATACCCATGATGGGGGAGAAAAGCCTGGTCGGAAAGGTGATGTTGTCTTTACGCCAAAAAACCAATGGCATGGTTTCAAAAACACCAGTGAAGAAGATGTAGTGCTTGTCTGGGGTTGGATTGGAAAGGGATCTCT
>JAAXKA010000156.1 GCA_012269555.1 Alphaproteobacteria bacterium | reverse complement strand
TTAAAAGTGTATTTCTTAGCTCAAAAGATAATCGGGAGTAGTAGATAGTATGAAAGCTTTTTTACCAATTCGAAGTTTAACCTGTCTAATATTTATATTTCTTATTTTAGGCGTAAATGTTGCACATGCTAAAACAGATTTCCGCTGCGGTGTAAGATTGATTTTTGATAGTGACGGCTCGGGTTCGGTGGCAAACTATGTTCTGAGTTTACAGATTAAAAATACAACTGGGCGAGCAATAAATGGTGTTTCTGTCATTTATAAAGGTCCCGATAACAACGTTATAGGTAATACCTTACTTAATTGTTCAATAAATTCTCAAGATGTGAAGCCAGGAAGTTATGGTGAGTGCATTAGAACTTTGCAACGAGTAGATGGGGCTTATATCAATTCGTTTGGGGTAAAAAAATGGACTGAGATTGTAAATACTCAGTTAAAGTCATTGAACTCTATAGAATATTGTCAGGTTTTAGGTTTTTCTTATTAAGCTTCTTCGAAAATCAACTCGTTAAGACTGATTTTTATTTGGGAAATATCTGCACTCAAGTAAATTTCATTCAAACGCTGATATAGAGGAGCAATTATAGGAACGTCAGACCTTATTAAATGAGACTTATTAATTGTTGAAGTTGCCCGATAAATAATTTTTTCTGAAATTAGTACATCTAGGAATTCCCCTGGCTCTTCACCAAAAGAAACACGTACACTGGCGCCTGATAAATTATAGCCCGTGTTGTTTTCCAACGTCGCCATAACTCTAAATGCACGAACCCCGTTTGATAAAATAATAGGCTCTAAAAGCGGTAAGCGAACAATCAAGTGAGGCTCAGTAATATTTTGGCCAGTGCAAAATACTACTGATTTTTCTTCGACAAGACAGCCATACTGGATTTCTTTTAAAAACTCAGGTCGTAAATAACTATTGGCGAATGCACTCGACGCAAACAAAACAAAAAATAGGGAAAAACAAGATAGCTTAGATTTCAACATGAAAATTCTTTTTAACGCGCCTGATCAACCCTTGATGGATATCTTTGGCTTCTTGCGAGTCGTATCTAAACAATTTACCCCCAATTTTTTTCTCAGACTCCAAACGAGAATATATCAGCACAGCCGTGAATTTTTCTTCAACTTTTTCAATATTTGTAATCGCAAATTTCACATCTTTTGCTTCTAGATACTCATTTTTCAGAGCAGCCTGCAGCCTTTGAATTGAGTCTGCCTTAACTTGTGAAAGAGAATTTTTTGCAGTGTTGGCTAAAACTTTTATTTTTTGGATTGCGATCTCGATATCTTGGTCACTGGGTCTTGGTGTTTTGCAAACTATAATATTGTTATCTGTAGACAGAATTTTAAGACGGTGTTCTTTTAAAACTTCCTTGATATGAGGGATATATTCGCTGCTGCTGAAACGAATAGTGATTGAATCTGCGGTTGAGCGTTCTTTTATTATTTCTACGTACTGACCAAGTTTTCTGGGCCTAAATTTTATCCAAACCGTGACAGATTTAAAAATTAATGAAAAGTCATTTAGGGCCACAGAGTTTTCAGCGTTAGTTAGAAAAGTATCGATAACATCATTCATGCGCTCTTTAGCGCTGTTAATGTACGAATTTTCGTCCTCTATTATTTGGACTATGTTTTTCACAGCTGAATTTTTTTCTTCTACTACTGCTTCTGTATTTTCCTCAGATGCCACCGTACTTCCTTTCAGAATAACTGGTTTACATTCAAATTAAATTAATTAGCCGTACTATAAAACTAATATACCTTAGCCTGCCATCAAAATAAAATCTAAATAATTTATACAGTCCTTTTGTGATGGAGACTGTGTGAATAGCTTTTTAACAGGGTTTGTTTCTTTTTCATTTGAGTTTACTAGGATTTCCAAAGTCTCAAACTCCTTAGCTAAACCAGAAAAATGTCTTTTCCGAGTTTTATCGCTTAGTTTTTTAAGGCATCGATTTAGATGCATGGATCCCGTGTCATCTAGCACTTTTACAATATCTCGAAGATTGATGTTTATATTGGGTTTCATTTTTGCGCGCAGTGGAGGAACTATTTTTTCTGGTCTTTCCGATTCATCCAAAGTTTGTAAATTAATTGGTGCTTCAATTGCTATCTTTGGAGTAATTACCAACGGAGGTTGGCTTATTGCTGTAACATTACCAACAGCATAAACTGTTTGAAAATCTTCATTTATTTGATTTATGATTTCTAAGTTTGCTACACAAATGCCCCCATTCTGACCATCATTTTCTTTTGGGCAGCTTCCATTTATTTCTGCTTTTAGCTGATCGGTCGAGAAAACAACTAAAATCATTAATGGGAAGAATTTCTTAAAGTTTTTTGCGAACCTCCAAATCATGTTCAAATCCTTTGTTATTTTACTTAAATTAGTAACTCCATCTAATCGAAGCAAATGACATGCCAGATTTAAAAATTATCAGTAAATTCAACATTCTTTTATTTTTTTTGACAGCTGAGGTTTATAAAAATAACATACTGGTATCTAGCGAGGAATTAACATGAATATAGTTGCTAAAGTCACAATTAGTAATTCAACCTTTGAAGATTGGGAGGTTTTCTTCAATAGCTACAAAGAAAAGCGTAATGAATTTGTCCTCAACGAAGTTGTGGAGAAAATCAATGATAATGAGGCAAGAGTGAGTTTTGAAATTACTGATTTGGAGGGGCTTACACGCCTTTCATCTTCGACTGAGATTACTTCTAAAGAAGCAGAATTAGGAGTGGTTACAGAAATTTTGTAAGATTTTAACCGTATGGTATACTTTGTGCTTCTGGCTGGTACGAGGTGAGCTATGATATTGTTGCAGATTGTCATTCCAGCAGTTTTTGTTTTTGTTGTCTTTATAGTTGGTCACTTGTTTGTAACAAGTGATGGATCGGGCCTCTATGTGACCGAAATAAACTTTGATCCAGAAACCGTCTTGGAAGAACCTAAAGAAGTAGACCCGTTGGATATTGATCCAGAAACGGGACTTATTTTGCCAGATAAATACAACTACCTCAAAATAGAAAATGTTTTCTCTGGTAAGATTATGGGTTCAGATAAGCTTTTCAGTATTGAAGTCGCATTATTAACCAAGCAACCTACCATTTCATCAGACTTGTTTATTTCTGCCCTCTATGAAATGGAGCCTGACCTAATAGCAGAGATAACCACAGTAATTTTAGAAGTCTCCGCCGATCAACTCTTAGCTTATGATGGTCGGGAGAAACTTAGTCTGGCTATTCAAAGACACGTTAATGAATACCTTGTAGGGTTAGATATGTTTCCCGGTATCACAGAAGTATTCATCACCAACTTTAATATCGTGTGAGCTTGGCACCAATTTTGCAAAATTACAAAAACACTGGAGAGAGCTATGAAGCATGAAGTCATAAGTACACCATCAACAGAAAATGTTTTACGCATGATGTTTGAATGCAAAACATTTGATGAGGAAAACCAGGAAAAAAATGTTAGAAGATTTGAGACGAAGGTAAAACTAAAAGCTCCTAAACTTCAAACAAGTGGCTTTGAGAAAGCCCCCTTGAAAGCCTTATCTATTTGATCTTGGATTTTATATCTAAAAGTAAGTAAATTGCGATAATCAATAAGAGCGCGCTGGGCAACAATAATAAATCATAGATATTTTTAGTCTCAAGTCCCAAAACGAACCGGATGAGAAAATTCACTAAAATTAGAGCCCCAAATATTACAGTAAGTTGATACCTGACACGCTTACAGCGTTCACAAGGCTTTGCCATTATTTAATACTTTCATTGATTTAAATAAAATTTTGAATTAATACGAAGATATGCAAACTTCGTACCAAGAGTATAGCACGTTAAGTAAAAGTCGACCAGTGGTGTTAAATTCACCTGCCACGAACGATGTTAGAAATACATATCTTCAGCCTAATTTATCTTCAGAAGTAGGGAAACTTGATAAAACTTTTGGTGAAAACTATAACCTCAAACGTGTATATAGTCCTTACCTTTCACCATCGCATATAGCAGTTGAGCAAATGACAAATAGTCAAAATTTAGCACCAATGTACATGCACAATGTGGCTCGTACTAAGTATTTTAACGTTTCGAGGCCAACTCATCCTGCCGAGCACAACAAAGTTAATCTTTACGCCTGATCCATTATGTCAAACGGGCTAAACTCAATTGCCCCTAGGGATCGAACTATATCATTATTTTCAAAAGAACTAATTTCCCAATCAGACGGCATTCTTTTTGTAGCTCTTTGCTTATTCCTGAATATAAAAGCCTGAAAATGTCTTCGAGTAAGTTTTAAATCTAAGTCAAATGACTTCAATCCTTTCATAGGATCCCACATAAGAGATCCCCAACCTCTTTCTTTTCCATTACGTCTAAAATTCAAACGTTCGAAGGCGTAATTTTTTAATATTACATCAACATCTTCAGCATTAGCGTCTGATAAACATCTTAGATAAGTTTCAGCCACATCTCGCAAATCTTCGATTGCCAACTCTTTATAGTGTTTATTTATATGGTCACAGATTTTCTTGCAGATCAAATCGAGGGGTAGCGTTCCCAACACGAAATTTAGGCAAGCAAAGGTTGCTGCACATTCCAAAATAAATACAGGACAGTGTCTATCCATTTTCCCTTAAACTGAGTCTTCGATTCCATTCCAACCGTCAACAATAAGAGTAACGTATTCTATAGATTTGTCCATATTCTCGGAGCCTTTTTCTCTAAGGACAAAATCAAGAACTGCCTGTCTAGAAAACTCGTAAACTCTGAATAAATTTTTGGCCAAATCCCCTCCGGCCTCGAAATCAAGACACTTTTGCAAAAAATAAATGCTTGTCAAAGATTTTTCGAACAATGGTTCTCTGTCTTCTGGACTTTCGGCATCTTTAAGTGCGGTCATAGACTCCAAAAGATGTCTAAGCGCTATGCTTACAGCCTCAAAATTTTCTGACTTACTATTTAATGCATTCGATTTTGCATTCTTGTATTCGTTACGAGCTAAAGCAACATTCATATTTTCTCCTCCATACTTCTTCAAACGGCACCTCCTGAGTAAATTTTAGCGTTTTTGTCAAAAATTTGAATTTTTTTTTAAAAAAAGGGGGAGCATTCTTTTGTCATTTCAAAAAGGAAAACATAAATAGCTGAAAATAATAGATAAAAAGGAGATGGCATCCGCCTTGCTGACTTATGGCGGAGGATTTTTTTATGATCATAGTTGATGAAACCAATTTAGATTTATCCAATGATTTGATAGCGTCTTTAAAAGGACGAGGCATCGAGTGTGGATTAATTTCTCCTGAAAGTGATAGTTTTTCCAGCTCTAATGAGAAAATATACCTGTCTTTGAAATCGAAGGACTATGATTTTAAGGCAGACAGAGAGCTCATACCTTTTTTGAAAAGTAATGGTTTTAAAAAAGCCGCTTTATTATTATTAGATTGTGATAATTTTAAAGTTGAAAAAAATTTAAACGGCGCGATAACCATCCTAAAAATCCCCGTTCTGTCCAAAGCTTCGAAGCAACAAGTCAATTTCTATTTAAGTTATTTTATAGAACAAGTTGTTCAAAGTTTACCTAACTTACCTTGTAGCGATGATCAGTCGGTTCAGTTGACATCGCTTATTAAAAAAATCTCAACGACAGATGCCACGGTTTTAGTCAATGGGCCAACAGGAACTGGAAAAGAGGTGATTTCTAATTTAATCCATCATTTTTCAAATCGAAGAGAAGAAGCTTTTGTTGCCGTCAATTGTGCCGCCATTCCGGACCAAATGTTAGAGTCAATGTTGTTCGGACATGAAAAAGGTGCCTTTACGGGAGCTATTCAGCCCAACAAGGGTCTAATCAGAGCGGCTGATAAGGGAACAGTTTTATTAGATGAAATTTCTGAAATGCCAATCGCCTTACAGGCTAAACTATTGAGAGTTATACAAGAGAAAAAAGTTATGCCAATTGGTAGCAGCCAAGAGGTTGAAGTTAATGTTAGGATTATCGCAACGACCAATAGACACATGCTTGAAGAAGTTAAACTAGGACGCTTTAGAGAAGACCTCTTTTATCGTTTGAATGTTTTCCCTCTAAATACACTTAAATTATCTGACCGAAAAGGTGACATACCAACTATCGTAGCCAATATGCTATTCAACATGGATATTGATACTGACACAAAAACAAAGATTTCTTTGGCTGCTTTGAAAGACTTAGAGGATTATCAATGGCCAGGCAATGTGAGGGAGCTTCACAATGTTATCCAAAGGGCAAAAATTCTTTGTCAAAATGGTGAAATACTTCCATCTGATTTAATTTTTGACAGCATAGAAACTGGACAGTCAACTAATACAGCAGAAGTGCTTGCTGCTAAATTCCAAAATACAACTACAGATGAGGTGGCATTATGAAAATTACAGCGTCCAATACTCAACTTGTTCAACCAAAAGTAAGCCCAATTAATAATAATGTCGCTGAAGGTGTTTTGAAATTAGATGAAAAAAATACCCCCAGTTTTTCAGAGAGACTCAGCTCTGGATTGGATCAGGTTGCGAATACTCAAAATGATGCAGCTAAGTTAGCAAAAAACTTTGAACTTGGAACAGAAAATGATCTTGCTCGAGTTATGGTGGGTCAACAAGTTAGTTCACTTGCTTTTCAGCTTACTTTGAACGTCAGAAATAAGGCATTAAGCGCATATAAAGACATAATGAATATGCCGGTATAATAGGATAAATCATGGCAAACGTAGAGCAATTTCAAAACGAAGCACCATTAGTAACTCAAAGAACTGGGGTTTTGGCGACTACAAACAATGCAGTAGCACGCATCAGAGAAGCTATCGATCAACCAGGGTTCAGAAGAGCTTTTCCTACTTTGCTAGCAAGTTTAACAGCTGTGGCAGCAATAGTACTTTATTGGGGTATGCAGAAACCTGAAATGACTACCCTTTATGGTTCTTTATCGGAGTCTGAGAAATCAAGAGTTTTAAACTCGTTAAAAAACATGGGCGTAGATGTACAACTAGATCCCGCAACTGGCGAAATACTTGTGCCCGCCGATGAATATCATCAGTCTAGAATTTCTTTAGCTGCCCAAGGTCTCCCAGAGTTTTCTGGAAATGAAATGAGTAATTTAGATAATCTTCCTCTCGGAATATCACGATCTGTCGAGGGAGTGAGACTACGACAAGTGCAGGAGGCAGAGCTAGCCAAGTCGATTACAGAAATAAGCAGTGTTAAGGCGTCGAGAGTACATTTGGCGCTACCTGAAAAATCTGTATTTGTGCGGGATCAAACACCTCCAACTGCGTCAGTATTTGTTAATTTAAAAAATGGCCGTAAATTAGATAAAACACAGATCCTCGCAATCACTAACCTAGTTTCATCGTCCGTCCCTGGGATGAACCCTGGTAATGTTTCGATCGTTGATCAATTTGGAAATCTTTTATCAAACGCTCCAGATGACCCGGATCAGGCCCTGGCAGACAGTCAACTAGAGTATCGGATGAAGCTAGAAAATATTTATCGCAATAGGATCCAAAGTTTAGTTACGCCAATAGTGGGTAGTAACAATGTTAATGCTCAAGTTAATTTAGAAATTGACTTTACTCGAAGGGAAGTTTCTCAAGAGATAGTAGACCCAGAGGGTTCTGCTACTCTCAGTGAGCAGAATTCGCTGAATGTGACGGCAAAAAAAGATGCGATTGGAATCCCTGGTGCTATTTCTAATGAGCCACCACAGGAGGCTACAGTTAATCAAGAACAAAACCAGGCTGGATTAGCTGCAAATAATGCAACTAACCAAGATCAGGAAAAGTTTGAGACAAAATCGTCTACTGAACTTAAAAATTATGAAAACAGTAAGACGTTTGAAACCGTGAAAAACCCGACAAATGTTATTACTCGAATAGACGCAGCTTTGTTAATTCGTGATACAAAGGTCATTGACCCTGAAACTGGTGAAGCATCTTATCAACCAGTTGCGCAGGAAGTTATTCAAGAATTAGAGAACCTTGTAAAAAGTGCCCTCGGTATTAAGCCTGAGCGAGGTGATACGCTGACAATAACATCGCAACCTTTTGTAGAAGAGTTTGCGGGTTTTGAGGAAAAATGGTACGAGACACAATGGTTTAGGTCCACTGTTGAGAATAGCCTTTTAGTTTTACTCATTGGTATCGTGGCTTTGGGCGTTGTTCGTCCAATGTTAAACAAAATCTTGGTTCCAACTGCTAGTACTAATTCAGTTATGGAGCTTTATGCAGAAGCCGAAACTATGGCAGAGGTTGCAGCTAAACGTGCTACTGAGACTGCTGCTGTAGAAGTTGATGAGGGTGAAAGTCTTGATGAAATTAAGGCTAAATTAAAGCCTAAAAAGCGAGGTGGAATATCAGCTGATTTATTGGATACTGCCAATACCTATGATGATAAAGTGGCATTGGTTAGGATGATTGTTACTGATGAAGCTGGAAGAGTAGCGAATGTGTTTAAACAAATGATGCGAGATGATCTCGAGTTGCTTAAATAAGGGGCATTAAAATGGCTGAAGAAAATACAGAAGAAAATGTTCAAGAATTAAGTGGAACAGAAAAATCCGCAATTTTGATGATGCTGCTGGGTGAAGATGAAGCAGCTGCAGTTCTACAAAAATTAACGCCAAGGGAAGTTCAGCACTTGGGGACGGCAATGTACTCGGTAACTGGTGTAGATCAAACAACTGTTAATGCTGTTTTGGACGAGTTTTTAGAAACGATCAAAAAGCAAACGGGAATTGGTCTTGGCGCAGGCCAATACATAGAAAATGTCCTCACCAAAGCTTTGGGAGATGATAAGGCACAATCAGTTTTGGGTCGTATTACGCCAGCTAGTTCTGAATCGCAGATTGACATACTGGATTGGATGGATGCTCGAGCTATTTCTGAACTTATTATAGATGAACACCCACAAATTAAGGCTTTGATAATTTCATATTTGGAATTTGGGTTGGCGGCTGATGTTTTAACACTGTTACCAGATGAATTACAGGCCGATATAGTTCGCAGAATTGCAACGTTGGAAACAGTCGAGCCTGGAGCAATCAAAGAACTAGAGAGAGTAATGAAAGCTAAATTTGCTGCTAATACTTCCTTGAGGGCATCGCAAATTGGAGGTGTTAAAGCTGCAGCGAAAATTATGAATTTCACAAAAACAGATATGGAATCTAGAATTTTGAACGCCATAAAAAAGGAAGATCGCGATCTTATGGCGGAAATACAGGACAACATGTTTGTATTTGAAAATCTTGGAGGCTCTGATGATCGATCATTGCAGACTTTGCTACGCTCAGTAGATCAAGACGTTCTGGTTGTTGCAATGAAGGGTGCAGACGCGCAGTTACAAGAGAAACTTTTGGGCTGTATGTCGACGCGTGCGGCAGCAAATATCCGTGATGAAATGGAAGCCTTAGGCCCTGTTCGGTTAACAGAAGTACAGGAAGCTCAAAAACAGATTATTAATGTTGCGCGTAAGCTGTCTGATGACGGTACCATTGTTCTAGCAGGGCGTGGTGGCGAGGAGATGGTCTAAATGTCTAATGATAATGATGTTTTAGAGCCTAATAGTCAGGAAGAATACGGTTCTGTAGACATAGTGGATCTTCTCGAGATCGCAAATAGTAAGGTTTTTGATGATGAAGAGGGTTTGGTTAATAGAAATAAAGATTTTGAAAAAGTATCAAGTTTCTTTGATCTTATAAAGTCTTCTGATAACGAAGATCAAAATGTAGCATTATCGGAACAAGTTTCTGAAGCCTCTATAGAAGAACTCTCGGACGAAGAGGGTTCCCCAGAGGGTAATTCTTTAGAAGAACCTTCAGATAATAAGCAAATAGAACTTACAAATTCAGAAAACACCGAAATCAAATCCGATTCAGAAGATGTAGCGGCTGCAGATAGTATTACTGAACCTGGACTTGATAATTCAGAGATCTCAGGGGAAGAAGAAATTTTATCAGAAGAATTTGAACCACTTGATGTAATTGAGCAATCACGTGAAACCGTCGAAAAGCTCAAATCACAAGATGAAACTGAAGAAAACCAAGTTGATGAGTTGTCTGAGGAATATAATCGTGGTTATCAAGACGCCTTAAGTGAATTTGAGAAAACTATGGATGCCGAAAAAAAAGCAATTTCAAATTTTGGGTCTACTTTGCTTTCCATTCAAGAAGACACTTCCAAGATTATAGAAGAGTTGATTAAAGAAAAACTTTTAGAGATTTCTAATGAATTTTTGGGAAAACAAGTTTCTGATTTCCCAAAAGATTTTTACACTCACATTGAAAATATAAGTAGCTCCATTGTTTCTAACACATCTGAAATCATTGTTGAATTGAACGAAATCGATGCAGCGGCATTAAAATCAAATATTAAATTGGAACAACTCGCATTTAAAATAAAAGAGGTTTCTGATTTAGGAAGGGCAGAATTTAGAATAATTGCAGGAAAATCTGGCTATGAACAGAAGATAGCAGACTAAATCATGGAAATTAATACTGAAAAACCCACGATAGAAGAATTAAGCCAGGAGAGCTTTATCAATTCTGCAGTGCTAAATGTGACAAAAAGTGGGTTTACTCACTGTCGGCACGTTGGAAGTGTTGTTGCTTTCGATGGTTACATTGTAAAAGTGAGTAGCTTGCCGTGTATAGTCGGCTCTCTTTGCTCCATTGAAAATGAAGCAGGAGACTCCGTTACCGGTGAAGTGGTGAGAATTGATGAAGCTCACGTCGACATAGTTCCACATGATAATTCTTTTGCTATTGCGATTGGCGATAAGGCAATTCTTTTAGAGGTTTCACAGCAAGTTGCTGTGGGTTCAGAACTCTTAGGTCGTGTAATAGATGGCTTGGGTTATCCGCTTGACCAGATGGGAGCTCCTAATTGTGAGACACAATTAAATTTAAATGGAACATCTATAAACCCTTTTAAACGCAATCCTATTACAGAAGTATTAGATGTAGGTATTCGAAATATAAATGCAAACTTGACTATAGGCAGAGGGCAAAGAATTGGTATTGTAGCGGGTTCTGGCGTGGGTAAGTCTGTTCTACTATCGATGATTTCCAAAAGTACCAATGCTGATGTGGTTGTAATTGCCTTGATTGGTGAAAGAGGTCGTGAGCTGGCTTCTTTTTCGTCGAAAGTTTTAAGTTCGCATTCTCGTGACAAAGTTGTAGTGGTGGCCGTGCCGGCGGACCGATCTCCCTTGCTCCGAATTCAGGGAGCAAAACGTGCCACCGCAGTTGCTGAATACTTTAGAAATGAAGGTAAAAACGTACTCTTAATTATGGACTCATTGACAAGGGTCGCACATGCACAAAGAGAAGTTGGTTTGGCTTTGGGTGAACAACCTACTTCCCGCGGTTATCCCCCTTCCGTAATCTCTCTTTTGCCAAACTTGATAGAAAGAACAGGTGCTAGTTCAGAAAATGAGGGAACAATTACTGCCATTTATACTATTTTGGCAGATGGAGACGATGTCACTTCAGATCCGGTTGTTGATACTGCAAGGGCAATTTTAGATGGCCATATTGTTCTGAGCAGAGATCTTGCGCAGCAAGGTATTTATCCAGCAATCGATATAAACCAATCTGTAAGTCGATTGATGACGGATATTGTAGATCCAGAACTTATGAAAAGTTCCCAATTATTAAGAAAGTATGTTTCCAAATACAACGAGAATAGAGATTTAATTTTAATGGGTGGTTATGTTCAAGGACAGGACCCAGACTTAGATCAAGCGATGCAGCTTTGGCCTTCAATTATCGAATTTTTAAAGCAAGAGGATGAAGAAGAATGCGATTTTTCTAAATCAATCGAGCAGCTTAAGAACCTAGTTGGGGCAGCCCAATGAAAAAAATCAAACAATTAAGTCTTTTGCAAACAAAAGAAAAGCTCAGCCAAAGGAAAACAATTTCGCATCTAGTAGATTTAAAGATTGAGGCTGAAAAGTGCAAAAAAGTAAGCAAAGAGTTAGAGGAAATCACTAAGCGGAAAAATAATGAGAACCAGGAAATAACCACATACTCTTTCCAAGCAGACCGGCAACTAGTTCAAAAGCTTATGGAGCAGCGGGAAATATTATCTAACAGGCAAGAATTCTTACAGCAAGAGCAGGTCGCGATAACTAAAGAAATTAGCAAGTCGAAAGCTAAAAATGATATTTTAGAGAAAAAGAAAATTAAAGAGCGGGTAAAGGTCCTCAACAAAGCTGATTTAAAGTTAGAGGACCAATACAATCAAATAGTAAAGCGCTAAACTGGCATAATTCTTGCTCCACTTCCCATTAAATGGCTATTTTGGGACGATTTCATGACTAATATTGTTGGTGGAAACACAAGCAACCTCTCGCAACCGGGCTCTTCTCATGATGGACCTTCTTCAAACCCTTTAAGTAAAAACGCTACCCTAGATTTTCTCAGTTTAATTTCAGTTGCATTTGAGGGCCAGAAAAACTCAAATAGCGAAGCTGGTATTTCTGATGGTACTGACAGCCGTTTAAATAGCGCTAAAGAAAACTTGGCTTTAGGTCTGTCTAAAGGACAGCAACTAACTTCTCAAAAAGGTGAACAAGTTTCTTCCGATGACATTTTAGCATATTTGGAAGGCTTAAATTCAAACCCAGATAAGAATAAAATTACCAATGGAATTTCGACATTAGACCTCTTAGGTAGGCTTTCTAATTCGGAAGAAGAAAGATTGGCAGAGTTAGTAGGCCCCCCGAGCGCATTAACCAAAGCATTTGTAAGCGAACTTTCAGCCTATGTTGAAATAAATAATTCAAAGTCAGATAAACTTTCGGGTTTGCAAACTTTAGATATTAACGCCGAACTACAAAACCCGGACGCTCTGCAGAGACAAATCCCTGATCTGATAAATTCCACTAGTTTTAATATCGATGATGCGTATGCTTCAAATTTTAATAATTTAGTGTCACTGGAGCCAGCCAGTTCTTTTAAAAAGT
This sequence comes from Alphaproteobacteria bacterium, assembly GCA_012269555.1. GTDB lineage: Bacteria > Pseudomonadota > Alphaproteobacteria > Puniceispirillales > Puniceispirillaceae > UBA5951. The sequence continues at coordinate 673 of JAAXKA010000156.1, read as the reverse complement.
TTCCTTTTAAGAGCTTGAGTGATGTCGCATTTATAAATGAACAACTTGACCAGTTTGAAAGCGTAAATAAGGTCAGTTTTTTGCTTAATTCAGATATTTCAGACCAAGAAAACTTATCTGAAAAAAATGCAATCGAAATAAAAGTTATCCAAAACCCTGATTTATTTTCAATTAAAGTGTTCGATTTGAGCAATAATAAAATGAAAATAGCCAGTGACATAATTGATCCGTCCAGCATAGAAATAGACTTAAACCAGTTAGAACATGAAAATATCCTTAATATTGGTATCCCTGATAAAGATCTAGCTTTTATAGTTCTGAATGTTGATCTGAATAATCATGGTAAATTCGATTTTTCTCCTTTACCCATTAATTTATCCCCTTCAGATACTTTTCAAAAATTTTATGAAGGTACAGCTTTTAGCACCGATGCGGAAAAGGCCAGCTTAACAGAAAATTCAAAAATTTTAGCTACTTTCAAAAATAGCATTCTGGATGTTGATACAAACATAAATTTAGGCAGTACAAATGAGGAGTTGCCTTCTCTCAATAGATCTAATTCTCTTAATTTAAAGATTGAAGTTTCTCTTGGGGAAAATTTACCAAAAATCAACTTAACAAGTCTTGAAGAGGCTATCCAGTTATCGCAAAGCCCTAGCAAATTCCCAATTCT
>JAAXKA010000226.1 GCA_012269555.1 Alphaproteobacteria bacterium | reverse complement strand
GGGTACCACCCTATAGCAGGCCAAGGTTTAAACGCAGGCCTACGTGATATCGCCGCTCTCGTGGACGTCATCACATCTGCAAGGGATAGAGGAGAAGACTTTTCGTCGCTTAATGTTTTGAACCAGTATCAAAAGTGGCGCCGATTTGATAATCAAACGCTTGGTTTTGCTACCGATAACTTTAACAAAATGTTTTCTTCATATAACCCATTACTAAGCTCTGTAAGAAACTTAGGTATGAAAATATTCGACAAATCTGACTATGCGAAAAGGGTTTTTATGAATCAAGCTGCCGGCCTCAATGGTGATTTACCAACATTGATGCGTTAGTCTAAAACACGAGCCTCGTCAGCAAGCATTATAGGTATGCCACCTCTGATAGGATAAGCTAATCCAGCAGATTTTGAGATTAGCTCTTGCTTTTCTTCATTATATTCAAGAACACTTTGAGTTAATGGACATATAAGCGCTTCAAGCATTTTTCGATCAAACTTTTCTTGCTTGCTCACTGAAGCACCTCATCATCTGAACCGCCTCTTAAACTAAACTCAAATAGTGTGGTCAATGTTTCACGCCGAGTTTGAAGGGATGGAGCCTCTAACAAAGCTTGCTTATCTTCAGAGTCGAAATCCAACATCATAGATAACGAGTTTATTAAAAGTTCACTATCTGCTTGCTGCAACGTTTCCCAATCAGTTGAAAGTCCCTCACCCTCCAAAAATTTTTCAAGCAATCCAAAAAATTCATCTCGATCGAAATTTTTATCCGGGTCGGGAACATCACGATCCTTTTCAAAACTATCCCATAAGACATTAAAACGCCGATAAGGCGTAAAACCTTCAATTTCACTTTCAATCCTATATCGGCTTATTCCGGAAAGAGTGATCATATAACGACCGTCCTCAGTTTCAGAAAATTGGGTTAATTTTCCGGCACAACCGATCGATTGCAGTCTGCCTTCAACACTGGTCGGTTGGATCATCCCAATTAAGCGATTAGGTGTTTTTAAGCAATCTTCAATCATCGTTAAATAGCGTGGTTCAAAAATATGTAGTGGCAGTCGAGACCCCGGCAACAAAATCGCTTTAGGAAGCGGGAAAATAGGTAAAATACTGGGGAGATCAATTTTCTCTGACATAGGATAAAGTTAGCTTGGAAATTTATTTAAGCAAATATCAAAGAACTTAATTTGCGTCGCCCATTTAAAACAATTGCGTCATTGGGTTCCAAGGCTTCAAATATTATAAATAGTTGCGACTTTGCAGCTCCGTCATTCCAATCTCTGTCTCTTTTGAATAGCTCTAGTAATTGCTCAACAGCATCTTCGACTCGACCCGAACCATGTAAAGCCTGTGCAAACTTGAACCTAGACTCATGATCATGAGGGTTTGTTTCAACTAATTGAGCCAAATCATTTATTGGACCGGCATCTAAAGCCTGTTTAGCCAATTCTATTTGAGCATGAATAGGCTCCACCTCTGCTTTCTGCGACAGCTCCATTGGCATCCCATTCAAAATTGCTTCAGCCTGCTCTAAGTCGCCTAAAGCAATATGAGACTTTATAAGACCAATATAGCTTTTTAAATTGTTGTTATCTTCTTGTAATATTGCTGAAAAAGTTTCTATTGCGGCCTCAAAATCACTCTCTTCAAACATTTGTTCGGCTGACTGAACTGCACTATCCAAACCACTTTCAGCCTTACCACCGTTGGCAGCCACAACACGTTCTACAAAGGCTTTGACTTCCGAGGCTGATACAGCACCTTGAAATCCATCTACTGGTTGACCGTTAACAAAAGCGAAAACAGTAGGTATCGATTGCACCTGCATTTGCCCAGCAATCATCTGATTTTCATCAACATTAACTTTTACCATTGCGACGGCACCATTTGCTGAATTCACTGCTTCCTCAAGCTGAGGGCCAAGTGTTTTACAGGGACCACACCAAGGAGCCCAAAAATCCACAATAACGGGCTTTTCCTTACTCGCCTCTACGACGTCTTGCATAAAGGTCGCCTCAGACACATCTTTGATCAGTGATCCACCTGTATTTTGTTTTAATTCTAGCATGATTAACTCCTTGCCTTCTTATCTTGCATATAGGGTGTTTAAAGACCAATTCATAGATCAATTGTAGCAAAAACAGGCACATGGTCACTGGGTCTATCCCAACCGCGCACCTCTCTCAATATCCGACTCCCACTAACATGTGAGGCAATATCAGCAGTTGCCCAAATATGGTCGAGCCTTCTACCTCTATCAGCAGCACTCCAGTCTTTTGCTCTGTAGGACCACCAGGAAAATAGTTTTTCGTTTGGCAAATCATTTCGCGTAATATCCACCCAATCTCCTGCACGTTTGAGTGCATCTAAATGGTCTATTTCAACCCGCGTATGGCTCACGACTTTAGCCATTTTTCTATGATCCCAAACATCCTCTGGAAGAGGAGCTATATTCAAATCACCAACCAGAATCGATGTTTTAGGAGTGATTTCATGAAAATATTCTTTCATTTCCTTAAGATAGTTCAACTTTTGATCAAACTTTTCATTTTTACTTCGGTCTGGTTCGTCTCCACCAGCTGGAACATAAAAATTGTGTATTATAATACCATTCTCTAATTCAGCAGATATGTGGCGTGCGTGCCCCAATCCTGCAAAATCTATTGCGCTTTTTTCTTTAAGTGGAGACTTGGAAATAATTGCGACACCATTGTACCCCTTTTGGCCACGGGCAACCATATGCTTAAAACCAAATTTTGAGAAAGCCTCAAAAGGGATCTTATCGACAGGAGATTTACACTCTTGAAGACATAGTATGTCAATTTGCTCATCTTTCAGAAGTTTACAAACTAAATCAACACGCAGCCGTATAGAATTTATATTCCAAGTAGCTAAATTAAAAATCAACTTTCCACCAATCTAATTATATTTCAAACTGAATGTTTCACAAAAAGTAAGTTTTATAATGGTATGCAAATTACAAAATAATTTACAAAACCTATACTTTAATGTGAGCTTAACTTAAAGCCACCACTTTTAGAAATAATCAACCTGGGAATAGTTGAATTTATTTCTAGCTTTTGTCTTAGACGATAAATATGAGTTTCTAAAGTATGTGTGGTTACATCAGAATTATAATTCCAAACTTGCTTCAGCAACTCTTCTTTCTCTATCGGCTCGTTACCAGAATTTACAAGACATTTAAGAATATTTGTTTCCTTCTCCGTAAGCTCAATGTCCATTTTGCCATCTAAAGCCATTATTCTTCTATTAGGAAAGAAAACGAATGGGCCAATTTTATGGAAAACTTCATTAGCATTCGATATTTTTGCTAGGGTCTCTAAAACTTTTTTATCCAAATAAGACACTCGAAAAGGTTTTATTAAAAAGGCTGACTTACCTATTC
>JAAXKA010000092.1 GCA_012269555.1 Alphaproteobacteria bacterium | reverse complement strand
GAGCAAAATCCGCCATTTCGCCCAGAGGCCCCAGCACCTATCGCAGACTTTTCTAACAGAACTACGCTAGCACCCATTTTAGCTAAATGATAAGCACATGACAGCCCAGCTAAACCGCCGCCTATAATACAGAATTCAAAGTTTTTGTTTTGGATTTGTTGCGTGGATTGCTCACTAGGCGAAACACATGTGTCATCGTACCAGGTTCTTGAATAAATACCGCTCATTCTCGTTCGCGAGATTTATTAATAATCTTATCCAGCGCTTTCACGCCCGAGGCGGCAATTAAAGTCAGTAGTACATATATCAGAGCAGCTGAGTTAAAGGGCTCAAAAGCCAAAAAGCTTTGAGCCTGAAACTCTCTCATTCTTTGGGTTAAATCACGAATGGAGAGAATTGATATTAGAGAGGTGTCTTTGAGCATCGCTATAAACTCGTTGCCCAACGCTGGTAATACTATTGCGATTGCCTGCGGTATAACAATAAATCGGGCAATATGCCTTTCACGCAATCCAAGTGCCCTAGAAGCCTCTATTTGACCTTTGGGTATGGCTTCTATCCCGGCTCGAAAAATTTCAGCCATGTAAGCAGAATAACCGATCGCAATTGCAGCAACGCCACGGGTCATCATTTGGATATCTATATACCCAGTTGTTGCAGTCTTTATTGCTCCAGCCAGAGGCAACCCAACATATAAAATAATAACCAACATTGGCACACCGCGAAGTGTGTCGACAAAGAAATCCGATAAAACTGCAAGTGGATGCGCTGACGTCATTCGGCCAACAATTACTAAAAGAATACTCAAAACACCCAAAACGTAAAAGACTTTAGCCATAGTAGCGTAAAAGGGAGTAAGATATTTCGCATTCCAAACATTTGAGTAATTAATTGCAAGGTCAGGCGGCAAGAGTGCGCCAGATATTCTACCCTCGTCGAGCAGTTTTACTGCCTGATCTAGACTTTTTAGCGAGCGGATTTTAAATGGATTTTCCGGGGGTTCGTCTAAAAAATCACCATATCTTACCGTGTCCGAAATATGAGAGGGTATACCAGCGGCTATACCAATTCGGCCAGAAAGATCGCCAACCAATACAATCTCTTTTTTAGGTTGAATGACAAAGACAGTGGCGGCGATAATAAGGATCACGCCTATTAAAAAGATTATCTTTTCGGCAATTAGCGATACTTTTAGCCTAGACAAGAATGCCCAAACCAGCCCCAAAATAGATGCTCCTAAATACGCAAAAATTGCCGCCCTAATCGTAATCATTAGACCTACGGCAAAGCCAGCATGGGCTATCATTAGGAAATAAAATAGAAAAGCAAATTCTAATAGCAATATCAACAAGGCAAACCAGAAACCGACATTAGAATCGAGTATCCGTGATCCAAAGATTGATAAAAGTGCAAGTAACCCAGAAACCATAGATAATTGCCAAAGGCTATTCTGCGTCCAACGCAACAACTCTACTTCAAATTCTGGGCTCAATGTAAACGATTGATCGACCATAATGAGCCAATCTACACTTCTTGGATCATAAGCATTCACAGCTATAGATTTGATGTAAGGATTTATCCAGTCGGCTTGAGATAGGAATAAAAGTATCGCCGCTTGCAAGACAAAAGCAAAAAATGCCTTTTGTCGAAATTTTGACCTATCTTCAGGTAAAATGTCGGGACTAAGGGATTTTAGAACTTGTAATGCACCCCAGAAACCTACTGCTCCCGAAAAACAAAAAATGATAAAATTACTAAGTAGAAGTGTGGCGTTATCTTCTATGCCAAGGACTTCATAAATAGCAGCACCATAGTTTCGGGATATTGCCAGCAGATACACTATCACTGGAAAGACCAGAAGAAACATAAGAGAGCTTGCGCGCATGTTGCGCAAAACACTTATCAAATTGCTCATTATTTTGCTTTCAAGCAGAATACAGGGGAACTAATTCCCCTGTATTCTCACTCAGATTATTTTGGCCACCATTTAACAACCAATTTCTGCAATGTTCCATCGTCTTTGATCATCGCCAAACCTTCATTAAAAGCGTCTTGGATGCCATCGCCTTCCTGAAATACAAGACCCAGAGGATCTGAAGACAATCCAGTTATTCCAACTGTTAATTCTCCAGCAAATTCTTGCTCATATGCAGCAGCTGATGTTGAGTCTATGATTACGCCATCAACATCACCATTTTGAACAGCAATTACCGCATTATTGAAAGAGTCAAATAGCTGAAGATTATCTCTGCCTACTAATTCTTCTCCCAAAGCTGCGTTAGTGGTTCCATTCTGGGATGCTAGTCTTAACTCACCACTTTTAAAAGCATCAATAGTTGCACCCTCGTCTTCTACACGCATCAATACACCCTGCTGAACAATGATGTAAGGATCTGAAAAGTCTACTATTTTATCGCGCTCATCAGTTATTGTAACACCCGACACAACCATATCAAATTGACCATCTGCAAGTGCCGCGAAAATACCATCCCAAGCTGTTGTTACCCAGTTTGGCGTGCAATTTATTCGCTCACATATTTCTGCGACAACATCAACGTCAAAACCTTTTACCACACCATCCTCAATGAACTCGTGTGGAGGATAAGTTGTATCAGAACCAATGTTCAAAACACGACCACCTAAATCTGCAGCATAAACCGGCAACGCCATGGATGCGGCGATTGCTGCAACTATGAATTTTTTCATTTAATATCTCCCTTTAAATTGGCTTTTTTAAAAGCAACATAGCCTAGCCTAAGATAGTGGCAGATGCGGTCAAGTATTTCTTTAGTAATTTCCAGTTTATTTTATATTTTTTCAGTAAATCTTATAGTTAGACCCTCATTGTGGCTTCAACAGCAGATTTCCAGGCAGAGTATTTCCGCTCTCTTTGTTCTTCTTGCATAATTGGAGTAAAATGCGACTCACTCTTCCATAATCTAGAAAACTCGGCAAATGGCGGATAATACCCGACTGCCGATCCGGCAAGCCATGCAGCTCCAACTGCCGTTGTTTCAAGCGTTTTTGGTCTGTCAACACCAGCATTAAGTATGTCTGCTAAAAACTGCATCGCCCAATTGCTTGATGTCATCCCACCATCAACCCGCAGAACTGGCTTTTCTTCACCGTCGTCATGCCAGTCTGATTGCATAGCTTCTAACAAATCTCTTGTTTGGAAGCCTACACATTCCAAAGCTGCTTTTGCTAATTCAGCTGGTCCAGAATTTCGCGTCAAACCGTATATTGCTCCTCTACAATCAGCATTCCAGTAAGGAGCGCCCAAGCCAGTGAATGCAGGAACGATAATCACTTGTTGATTACTATCCGCTTGTATTGCTAAATCCTGTGTCTCAGCTGCTGACTTAATAATTTGCAAACCATCTCGAAGCCATTGCACAACTGCACCAGC
>JAAXKA010000070.1 GCA_012269555.1 Alphaproteobacteria bacterium | reverse complement strand
GTTGGAATGATACGGATATTTTCGAACATTAACGGTTAGATAGATGCAAATATTACAATTAAATTATTCAAATACAGTTTTTTATTTAAAACTTGTTTTAATTATTTTGGGTTTATTAGCTATTGCTTTGATTTTTTCGTCAGCCAAAAAATTAGAACTAAGTTCTGAAATCCCTTTTGCTAATGAAATAGATTTCACGACTTTAGATGATGGCCTAACCAAGCCACTATTTTCGTCAATAACTAAATCTGGAGACGAAATTCAAATAGCAGCAAAACAAATTATCTCGACCAATACAAAAGATACTGCTCTTGTAAGATTCGGAAATCTAAAAGTTTTTCCTGGAAATGGCTCCAGAATAATCTTGTCATCTGATATTGCAGTGTTCAAAAAAAAGGACAATAATCTAACTTTTTCAGAAAATGTCATATTAGAGTCGGGCAATGATATTCGCGTCACTGCCCCAAAAATATCTACCGCACTTGACAGATTATTTATCAGAGCAAACGGACCGGTAAACGGTTTTTTTTCAAATAGTAATATTAAAGCAGGACAGCTTGAAATATTCAGAGAAAATATTTCAAATGGTATAGTTATAAGTTTTACTAAAGGCGTAAAAATGGTATATAATGAGGGTTGAAAAATTTAAGAGCTCAAACTTGTCAAAATTTATCAACGTATTTTTACTTTTCGTATTGCTGTCTAGTGCAACAAGTGCACAAAACGTCGGGTTTGGTTCAATAGCAACAGATAACAGCGAACCAATGCAATTTAGTTCAGAACGTTTAATTCTCAATCAGGAGGATAACTTAGCAGAATTATTTGATAAGGTAAAAATCATACAAGGTAACTCTGTATTAAGCGCAGATTACATTAAAGCTATTTTTTCAGAAAATGGCAATAAATTAGAAAAAATTTTTGCGGAATATAATGTTGAGCTTAAAAGTGATAGCGATATTGTAAGGGCAGAAAACGCTATATATTCTCTGAAAGATAACACCATTTCTCTTGTAGGAAATGCTCATCTGATACAGGGTTCTAACAAAATACTTGCTGACAAAATTTTTATAGATACGGAAACAGGTATAATCAAATTTTCGGGTAGCGTAAAAACAACAATATCTCCGAGCACCAATTAAATGTCTTCGCTCAAAGTATTAAAATCTGATACTGGTTTACATGTTACAGGGCTCAGGAAGAGCTTTAAAAAACGTATAGTTATTCAAGATATTTCCCTAGAATTAAGACGGGGCGAGGTAGTGGCTTTGCTAGGTCCAAATGGATCTGGAAAAACAACTACTTTTTATTCTATAGCAGGTCTGATTTCGTCAGATGGTGGCCAAGTTAAAATAGACGGTTTGGATGTTACAACCATGCCCATGTACCGAAGAGCAAGAATGGGTTTGGCATATTTGCCACAAGAAACCTCCATATTTCGAGGTTTAAATGTTGAAGAAAATATCAATTGCATTCTTGATATATCAACACCCTTAAAATCAGAACGTAAAGCAAAATTAGAAAAATTATTATCAGATTTTCGTATTGAACATTTAAGGAGAACACCTTCTCTGGCTTTGTCAGGTGGTGAAAGACGTAGGGTGGAAATTGCTAGGGCTCTAGCCACTGATCCAAAATATATATTACTGGATGAACCTTTCGCTGGTGTTGATCCAATTTCAATAAATGATGTTAGAAATTTAGTTTCAGATTTAAAAAGTCGCAATATTGGAGTTCTTATCACTGATCATAATGTCCGCGACACACTAAAGATTGTAGATAGGGCTTACATTTTACATGATGGTAGGGTTATTATATCCGGTTTACCCGAGGATGTTATAAACAATGACAATGTTCGAAGAGTTTATCTAGGAAAAGACTTTAATATACTTTAGTATTTAAGTTTATTCTCTATTCATTTTTATTGACATAATTGCTCCAAAGTTTTTGAATTGTACCATAAGGCAATCTTGGTAGCGGCTTTTTTTGGCAAAGGTCATCACCGCGGGGCTCGGAGGCTTTGAATTATATGCATTTATTTGCAAGCTAGTTAAAATCCACCTGACAATGCTGATGTAAGGAAATGATTATGCAATTTCAAATTTCAGGAATCCATATCAATATTGGGGACGCTCTTCAAACCTATGTAAAAGATGAACTAAAAAATACCATAGATAAATACGCACAGCGTCCCACAGATACACAAGTTATTTTTTCAAAAAATGGTCATGAATATGTTTGTGATGCAATTATCCACTTATCCAGTGGGTTAAAAGCTCAAGCAAAAGCTTCCCAATCAGAAATTTATGCCGCGTTTGATGCATGTACTGAAAAAATGGGAAAGCAATTACGAAGATACAAACGAAAACTGAAGGATCATCACAAAGATCGAAATCAATCGGTTGTATTTATTGATCGCGCATCGTATACGCAATCTAAGAAAGAGGGTCTTGAAGATTCGACCATCGCTTCCGGTCCGATAATCGTTGCAGAAACAGATACAGAATTTCCAATTTATTCTGTAAAAGAGGCTGCCGAAGAAGTGGAAAGATCTAAATTGCCCTTTTTATTATTTAAAAGTAAAGAAAAACAAGGCGTAAACATATTATATCGACGTGAAGACGGAAACATCGGCTGGATCGAATCACGTTGAAGTATTTGCCTTTAAGGGTGTTTAGAAGAGCAATTATAAATGGATTTTTCAAGTCTGCTTAAACCAGAAGCGATTCGTGTATTCTCGTCTGTTTCTAGCAAGAAAAGGTTAATGCATGATTTAGCTGGAGTTGCTGAAATGTGCTATAATACTAATTACACACATGCGGTTGAGGCATTGCTAGAAAGAGAAGCATTAGGCCCTACTGGCGTTGGTGGGGGTGTTGCACTACCTCATGCCAGATTAGAGGAGTTAGACCGAGTGGTTGGAGCCTTTGTTCTTTTAGAAAACCCCATTGAATTTGAAGCTATAGACAAGCAACCTGTGGATATTATTTTTAGCCTCTTTGCTCCCAAATCAGCGGGAGTAGAGCACTTGAAAGCTTTGGCGTTAGTTTCTAGGACGCTTCGCGAACAATCTATTGTATCTAAACTACGCTCTAACCCCAACCCAACTACCCTACATACAATTCTAACTGAGCCAACCAGTGTTCAAGCTGCTTAGAAGGCAGTCACAAACGTTACGGTTGTCTTGCAGAATGTGTTGTCTCAGTTCTAAATGACTATTTCAAAATTACATGTTTTGATGCTGCTACAAAAAATGGGTTTTTATAACCAGTTTTTCCGTACCTCAAAGGCTCTTTATCTTTTATTTTGATCACATAGCCCCCAGCTCCAGATAAAATTGCATGTCCTGCTGCGGTATCCCATTCCATAGTTGGGCCTAGGCGGGGGTAAAGATCTGCTTCACCTGCAGCGATTAAACAAAACTTCAAAGACGATCCTG
>JAAXKA010000017.1 GCA_012269555.1 Alphaproteobacteria bacterium | reverse complement strand
AAATTATAGATGCTGCTAAAGGTTATTATGGTCGCAGAAAAAATGTATTTAGAGTAGCAAAGCAAGCTGTTGATAAAGCGCGACAGTATGCTTACAGGGATAGGCGAGTTCGCAAAAGAGATTTTAGATCTCTTTGGATACAAAGAATTAATGCTGCTGTAAGACTACATGGCTTAACTTATAGCCAATTTATTCACGGGTTTTCAAAAACAGAAATTGAATTAGATAGAAAAATGTTGTCAGAAATTGCTATCACAGATCCTGATACGTTTAAAAACATTGTGGAAACGGTCAAATCTAAATTGTAAGGAATTTTATTTTTATGCAAGATTACGATAAGCTTAAAAATGAAGTTCTGATTAAAATTAAAGAAGCTAATAGTTTAGATGATCTAGAAAATCTTCGTGTTCAAGTTTTAGGGAAAAAGGGATCTATAACTTCTCTTATGAAACAACTTGGTTCATTGGAACCTGATAAAAGAAGAGAAGTTGGGCAGATACTCAACAGCCTTCAAAAGAATATAATAGAATCCATAGATAATAAAAAATCCTCTCTTGAAGAAACTTATTTAAATAAAAAGCTCAAAAATGAAGCTTTAGATATTACACTTCCCACAAGACCTGAAAATATTGGCAGAATACACCCATTGTCTAAAACTATGGATGAGGTAATTTCTATATTTGCTCAGATGGGCTTCACTGTTGCAGAAGGCCCAGATATTGAGAGTGATTTCTATAATTTTACTGCATTAAATATTCCTCAAGAACATCCTGCAAGACAAGAACATGATACTTTTTATTTTAATGAAGATGAAAATGGTGAGAGAAAAGTTTTAAGAACTCATACTAGTCCTGTTCAGATAAGAACAATGGAAAAATTAAAGCCACCTCTAAGGGTAATAGTGCCTGGTAGGACTTACAGAAGTGATCATGATGCTACTCACAGTCCTATGTTCCATCAATGTGAAGGATTAGTTATAGGTGATAAATTAAATATGAGTCATTTGAAAGGTTGCTTAATAGATTTTTGTAGAATTTTTTTTGGGGTTGATGATTTGCCAGTAAGGTTTAGACCCAGTTACTTTCCTTTTACTGAGCCGTCTGCTGAGGTTGATATTGGCTGCTCAAGAAAAAGTGGAGAACTTATAATTGGAGAGGGAGACGAATGGCTTGAAATTTTAGGTAGTGGAATGGTTAATCCTAGGGTTTTACAAAACTGTGGACTTGATCCAAATGAGCACCAAGGATTTGCTTTTGGGATGGGACTTGAAAGGGTAGCAATGTTAAAGTATGGAATACCAGATTTAAGACCATTTTTCGACTCTGATTTGAGATGGATGAAGCACTATGGATTTTTCCCTTTTGAGCAAACTTCAATCCACCAAGGTTAGAAAACAATGAAGTTTACTTTAAACTGGTTATTAGATCACTTAGATACTGACAAATCACTAGATGAAATAGTTGATAAGCTTTCGATGATAGGTTTGGAAGTTGAAAACGTTACAGACAAATCAGAAAAATTAAAAGATTTTATTATAGCAAAAGTAATTGATTGCAAGCCCCACCCCAACGCAGATAGACTAAAAATTCTTTCTGTCGATGATAAATCAGGTGATACTCATCAAGTAATATGTGGAGCTCCTAATGCAAAAAAAGATCTGATTGGTGTTTTTGCTAAACCTGGAATGTATATCCCAGGGATAGATCTAAAATTAGAAGTTGGTGACATTAGGGGAGAAAAATCTTTTGGCATGATGTGTTCAGAGAGAGAGCTAGAAATTTCAGATGAGCATGATGGAATTATCGAATTAGATCAAAATGCAGAAATTGGAACTAGTTTTTTAGAGTGGTCTGGACTAAATGATCCTGTAATAACAATTGGTATAACTCCAAATAGGGCAGACTGTCTTGGTGTAAGAGGTATAGCAAGAGATCTGGCCTCCGCAGGGTTTGGTGAATTAAAGCCATTAAATATTAAAAACATTAAGGGAACTTTTAAAAGTCCAAAAAAATTTGTAATTTCGGATGAGCTTTTAGAAAAAAAATTAGTACCTGTTGTTACTAGTAGATACTTTAAAAATTTAAATAACTCTAAAAGTCCAAAATGGATGCAACAAAGGCTAGAAGCTATTGGCCAAAGATCCATATCAGCATTAGTTGATATAACTAATTATATTATGTTTGATTTAAACAGGCCTCTGCATGCTTATGACGGATCTAAAATAGAAGGCGATAAACTTGAGATTAGATTTGCTAAAAACAATGAAAAAATAAACACTCTTAATGAGAAGGATTACTTTTTATCAAATGAGGATATTATAATAGCTGATGCAGAAGGTGCTGATGATTTAGCGGGCATTATGGGAGGTATGAGGACTGGTGTATCTGACGAAACAACTGAAATGTTTCTAGAAATTGCTGTGTTTGACCCAATAAGTGTTTCTAAAACTGGAAGAAAAATAAATCTAAATTCTGATGCAAGATATAGATTTGAAAGAGGTTTAGATCAAGATTGTCCAGAATGGGTCCATAATTATATTTCAGATCTTGTGATTGATGTTTGTGGAGGGGAAGTTAGTTTTTTAGAAAAAACTGGAAGTGGTCCTAACTGGTCTCGAGAAATTATATTTGAAACACAACAGGTTTTCAACTTAACAGGAGTTAATGTTAATGAAATAACAATTGAAAAAATTCTTTCTGATTTAGGTTTTAAAATAAATAAAAATAAAGGAAAATGGTCTGTTTTACCTCCACCGTGGAGAAATGATATTGATGGCTCAGCAGATCTGGTTGAAGAAATAATTAGAATTTTCGGTTATGAAAACATCCCTGAAGCAAAATTATTTAGCAAGGATGTTATACCAAAACCGGCAATAACAAGAGAAAATAAACGCCTTTTTTCTGTTAAGTCTTTATTGGCTGGAAGGGGTATGATGGAGTGTATAACGTATTCATTTATATCTTTTGATAAAGCAAAATTATTTTCTATTAATGACATTGATCAATTAATTATTTCAAACCCCATTAGCAGTGATTTGGATTGCATGAGACCTTCACTATTTCCTAATTTGTTATCTAGTAGTTCTAAAAATTATAAAAGAGGTGAAGAGAGCGGTTCTTTTTTTGAAGTTGGTCCAATTTTTATTGATCAACAACCAGAAGACCAGATTAACCAAATTTGTGGTTTGAGATATGGTAAAACTGGTTTTAAAGATTGGACTAATAGTGATCGTGACTATGATTGGTTAGACGCCAAAGCTGATGCTGAGGCAGTCATAAGACTTTGTGGATTAGATCCTACAAAAACTCAACTAAAAACTTTTGATACAAATATTTATCATCCAGGTAGAAGTGGTATTTTTTCACTTGGTAAAACAATTATTGCAACATTCGGAGAAATACATCCTCTTATTCTTAAAAAATTTAATCTTTCAGTAA
>JAAXKA010000215.1 GCA_012269555.1 Alphaproteobacteria bacterium | reverse complement strand
CCAGTGCAATTCCCTCACGTCTAGGGTCTGAGCCTCCATAAATTTCAGTATCAATGTATATTCCATTTAGGCCTGAATAGTATTTTCTTATTTTAGTATCGTATCCCATGGCCTTTAAAGAATTTTCAAGATTTGAAGAGTATGGAGATTCTTCTATTTCAAATTTCCCCCATCTATTAATAGCGTGAGGATGAGAGACTGCCTCTTGAATATTCATATCCCATTCGAGTAATGCGATAATCGAATTGACTACAAAGCTGATAATATTACTGCCACCTGGAGAGCCGATAATAATGATAGGCCTTCCATCTTTTAGCACTATTGTTGGTGCCATTGATGATCTTGGCCTTTTCCCGGGCTCTAATCTATTTGCTATCAGCTTGCCATCAATTCTTTCATTAAATGAAAAATCAGTAAGTTGATTATTAAGTAAAAAACCACTTTCCGTCATCAATCTTGATCCGAATGCATTCTCAATTGACGATGTCATCGAGAGTGCGTTTCCATACTGATCATAAATTGAAATATGCGTTGTAGATTGCAGCTCTAATGAGTTGTCTATTCCGTAATTGTAAACAAAGTCGTTAGACGGTTTACCTGAGGTTACATTTTCAGTTTTCGTTCCAACTTTAATTTTATTTGACCTTTCAATCAGATAATTGTCATTTAAAAGACCAGACAAAGGTACACTGACATAATCACTATCTGCCAAGTATCGATCGCGATCAGCAAATGCAAGACGAGTCGCATCTCCAATTATTTGCCATGTTATAGGATTTGAATAGCCCAGAGACTGAAGATCATAAGGCTCTAAAATTTTCAATATTTGTGCGACTGCCACACCTCCAGACGATGGTGGGCCCATGCCACATATGTTGTATACCTTATAGTTTGTACAAACTGGATCTCTTTCAATTACATAATAGTTGCTCAAATCCTCAGCTTCTAGAAAGCCAGGATTTTTGGTGTGATTTTTTACTGTGCTAACAATGTCCTGCGCAATTGATCCTTTATAGAAATCTTCAATGTTATTATTAGCAATGTTTTGCATTGTGCTTGCATAAGCATAATTCTTCAATACCTGCTTGTGCTTTAAACTATTCCCGTTTGGTAAAAAATATTCTTTCGTTTTATCTATTTTGCTAAGTCTATCTTTATCTCTTTCAATTGATGAGGATAATTTTTTTGAAACTTTAAAACCATTTTTACTTAGGAAAATTGCTTCATCAAAGAGGTTTTCCCAGTTTTGATTACCCCATTTCTTTTGAGCATCAAACATTAATGCAAGAGTTCCAGGTGTACCGACCGATAGACCACCTATGACAGCATCAAAAAACTTCATTTTAGTTCCATCACTTTTTAGAAATTGATTTGAAGTTGAGTTTTGTGGTGCAGTCTCACGACCATCTAAAGTAACTATTTTACCCGTTACACCGTCATACCATAATAAGAAACTACCCCCACCAATTCCTGATGACTCAGGCTCGACTAAGCCTAACACAGATTGAGCTGCAACCATTGCATCTGCTGCTGTACCTCCAGATTGTAATATTTTTGCACCAGCAGCAGAAGCATAGGCGTTTGCTGTAACAATCATCCAGTTTTTACTTGAAACAGATTTTCCATTTTCTTTGAGATTGAGTGACTCTTGAATTTCTAATCTATCAAGCTCTACTGAGATTCCTTCAAATATTTCTGGAGAATTATCCTTAATATTATTGTCAGAATATGAATTTTTTAGTGAGAAAAATAATATTAAAAATACAAGTAAAATTTTTTGCATAAAAACCAGATCATCATACCAGTGCAATAAATGTTTAGGTGTTACAACCCTCCAGTGATGAGACCAACCATTCCAAGTACAAGCCATAAGATTAACATTGTTCTTTCATTAAATGCTCTTGTGCTTTCAATTTTGTTTACCTGTTTATAAATTACCATGGATAAAAGCATCACTAAAACCAGTAGGTATACAATTGTAAATATCATGTGATTTATAGTATCAATTCGACGTTGGAAGTATATAAATTAAAACATGCAGTTATTTAGACATTCTTATTCAACATTAGTGATTATTGGAGGCTGCATACTCTTGCTTGTCTCATTCGGTATAAGGCATTCTTCTGGACTTTATTTGATCCCAATTTCTGAACATATACAAACTGGTAGAGAAGTATTTGGGTTTGCCATTGCAATACAATTTCTTATGATTGGCATCGGATCACCAATTTTTGGCGCCATAGCAGATAAATATAGTTCATCAGTAGCTGGCCTATTAGGAGTAATTTTCTTTTTAATTGGACTTTACTTAATGTCACTTGTTGAAGGTTCAATACTTCTAATCGTTTCACAAATAATTTTTGGATTTGGATGCGCTGGATGTGGTACTGCTGTAATATTAGGGGCTGTTGGTAAAGCTGTAACAGGCAAATATCAAACATTATCTCTAGGCGTCGTAATGGCTGCAGGTTCGCTGGGTCAATTTTTAATTGTTCCTCTTACAGGCTTCTTAATTGAAATGAGTGATTGGCAAAGATCAATCTTATATCTTTGTTTTATTTCACTTATCATGATTTTATTCTCACTAGTATTAACAAAGCATTCATCCAAAAGTGGAATAAATGATGAAGTTAATAGATCTTTAGCATCTGTTTTAAATGAAGCCTTTGCAAATAAGAGCTATGTCTTACTGACAATTGGTTTTTTTGTTTGTGGTTTTCATATTTCTTTTATAGCAACTCATCTACCCGCATACCTTGATGATTTATCTTTACCGATGTGGATCGGTTCATGGTCCTTAGCATTAATTGGTTTATTTAATGTAATAGGCACACTTGTTTTTGGTCACTTAGGTGACCTAAGGTCTAAAAAAAATCTGTTGGTAATCTTGTATACTCTACGTGCCCTACTGTTTTTAATTTTTATCTTTTTGCCAAAAACTGAAATAACAGTTTTAATTTTTGCGTCACTTCTTGGAATTCTATGGCTATCTACAGTGCCTCTTACCAGTGGAATTATATCAGTTATTTTTGGATCCAAATATATGTCTATGCTGTATGGTTTTACTTTCTTATCTCACCAAGTCGGTTCGTTTGTTGGGTCATGGTTTGGAGGCAGGTTTTATGATTATTATGGTTCTTATGATATTATGTGGTGGGCTTGTGTGATTTTAGGGTTTGCTTCTGCAGTAGTTCATTTTCCAATTAAAGAAACACCACTAGTCAAAATGGCAAATTAAATCAGTAGTTTAATTGTTTGAACAAATATAAAAAAACTTATATTTGAAATGTTTTTTTAGATAACTAATTAAATATTGTGCCCAAGAGTTCAAAAAAAAGATCATTGGTAAAAGCTCTTACCTGGAGAGTAACTGCAACAGCAGACACATTCTTAATCAGTTACCTAGTAATTTTAAAATCAGATTTTTCAGTTCTTGAAACTGCTGGTTTAATTGCTGC
>JAAXKA010000235.1 GCA_012269555.1 Alphaproteobacteria bacterium | reverse complement strand
AAGGCATAGATGATAACGCATTCCCATCTAGAATGGAAATAGATTATGTTAGAGTATACTCCAGAACCGGTGTCGAAGGAACATAAGCAATGCAAAAAATTATATCAAAATTCTTTATTCTGTTGTTTGTTTTGTATTCATCTTGTGAAAATAAAACAATTCGAGATAAAGAAGGCCTAATCGTTTATCAAGAGAATCAAATATCTTGGGTAAGAAATTTTGAACCTTTAAATCCAGTTTCAATACCTAGATGGCCTACAAGAGGAGGTATTTACGAATCACTATACCTCAACAACCCCATCACAACAGATTGGGTCCCATGGCT
Organism: Alphaproteobacteria bacterium; assembly: GCA_012269555.1. Taxonomy (GTDB): domain Bacteria; phylum Pseudomonadota; class Alphaproteobacteria; order Puniceispirillales; family Puniceispirillaceae; genus UBA5951. The sequence goes on along the minus strand of JAAXKA010000235.1, from coordinate 3,138 downwards.
AGCAACAAATTATAAGTGGGAAAATAATAATAAAAAATTACTTTTCACCATAAGACCTAATGTACAGTGGTCAGATGGAAAACCTTTTAGCGCACATGATGTAGCCTACACTTTGAACTTATGGAATCAATATCCTGCACTAGATACTCGGAATGCGTGGGAGTACCTTAAAAGTGTTGTGGCAGTTTCAGATACATTAGTACAAATTGATTTTAAAAGAATATATGTTCCTGGATTTGAAGCTATCGCAGGAGCACCTATTATCCCAAAACATATTTGGAAGGAGCTAGAAGATCCTCTTGATTTTAGTAACCCAGACCCAGTTGGTACAGGCCCCTTTACAGAAATATTACGTTTTAACACCCAAGTGTGGGAATTAGGAAAAAATCATAATTATTGGCAGAAAGGCAAACCTTATGTAGAAAAATTAATTTTCCCTACATTTTCGACCAACGAACAAACAACTCTTGCCCTTCTTAGCGGGAAGCTAGACTGGGCAGGAGCGTTTATCCCTGCTATCCAACGAATTTTTGTAGATAAAGACCCTGAGCACCATCACTATTGGTTTCGAAATACAGGCCACTCCACGTTTTTACATACCAATACGAAAGACCCTATTTTAAAGGATTCAAATGTTCGAAAGGCAATAAGCTATGCCATAAATCGCGAGCAAGTAGTAAAGGTAGGCATGTATGATTACACAAAACCTGCACATGTGACAAGCCTCTCAGGTCCAATGGCTAAATGGCACTCGCCAGAAATAAATGATAAAGAAAATTGGACTGCATTTAATTTAGAAAAAGCAAACGAATTACTAGATAATGCTGGATATAGGTGGAAGAATGAAAAAGAACGAATTGATGCAAATGGCTTACCGATAAAATTTGACATAATCGTAGTTTCTGGTTGGAGTGACTGGGTACGATCTGCTCAAGTTATAAGCCAAAATTTAAAAAAAATTGGTATCAAAGCAACTGTAAGGACTTATGACTTTGGTGCTTGGATCGTAAGAATGCAGCAAGGGAAATTTCAAATGGCAATCGGATGGGCTGATAAAGGTTCTACTCCATATAATTTTTTTAAGGGTATGATGTTTTCGGAGTATGTCAAACCAATTGGGGAAACTGCTGATATCAATTGGCACAGATTTGGGATTAAGGAAGCAGATTCTTTGATCAAAGAATTTGAACAAACATCTGATCCGAAAAAAATGGAAAATATTATTTACAAGTTGCAACATTTATTCGTTGAGCACGCTCCAGGTATCCCCCTTTTTACTGAACTCAGCTGGGCAGAGTACAATTCAAAATATTTTACAAATTTTCCAAATGCTGAAAACCCATATGGGCCTTTATCCCCAAATGAATCCGGTGTTGCACTTACTCTTTTAAATGTGAAAAAACGATGAATAAATCTGTATTATACATTTTAAGACGATTTGGTTTTTATCTCATAGCTGCTTTTGCAGCCTTAACCTTGAATTTTATTATTCCAAGACTAATGCCAGGAGATCCTGCTTCCATTATTTTTGCACGTTTCAAAGGAAAATTAAAACCAGAAGCAATCAATGCTATGCGAGAAAGTTTTGGCTTAACGAATGACCCAATTCTTGTTCAATATACATCATATTTGAAGGGTATTTTCCAAGGAGAGTTAGGAACTTCGATTGCTTATTTCCCAGAACCAGTTTCAGAAATTATTGGTAGAGGACTCTATTGGACGATATTTTTAGCAGGAAGCTCTATGATAATTGCCTTTACAATTGGAACAACCCTCGGCATTATTATTGCGTGGAACAGGACTGGAAGACTGGATACCTTTTTGCCACCCGCACTAGCATTTTTTGGAGCTTTTCCATACTTCTGGTTGGCAATGGTTTTTCTCTATATCTTCGGATTTTCTATGAACTGGTTCCCAATTGGAAGGGCTTACGGAAACGAAATTAATCCTGGATTAAATCTACCCTTTTTATTGAGCGCTTTGTATCATGCTTTTCTTCCGGCCTTAACTTTAGTTTTTGTAAGTCTTGGAGGCTGGATGCTATCCATGCGCAATACCATGATCAGTACCCTTGGTTCAGATTATATCACTTTTGCAAATGCAAAAGGTATTCCGTCTCGATTAATTATGCTTCGTTATGCTGCACGAAATGCTATTCTCCCGAACTTAACAGGGTTTGGTATGGCTCTGGGTTTTATGTTAAGTGGAGCACTCTTGACAGAAATGATTTTTTCTTACCCAGGTCAGGGTTTTTTACTTTTACAGGCAGTTACGAGTCAGGATTATCCACTTATGCAAGGAATTTTTATGACCATTACATTTGCAGTGCTTGGAGCAAACTGGTTAGTAGACATTGCAATTTTATTTTTGGATCCCCGAACAAGAAAATGAATAATAACCACCACCAAAGTAGTATTCTTTCTCGTTGGGCCTCTGGAATCATTAGCAATCAAAAGGCATTTACTGGAAGCTGCATCATCGTGTTTTTTGCTTTAATAGCAATCTTCCTACCATACTTTATTTATTCCCCTACGGATTTTCTTGGCACTCCACTTTCTCCTCCATCCTCTGAATACATTTTTGGAACAAATGGTCAAGGACAAGATGTATTCGCACAAACGATATGCGGAGCAAGGCAGACGCTTTTTGTCGGATTTAGTGCAGGCATTCTTGTTGTAATAATTGGTGGATTAATTGGAGGGATTGCCGGGTTTTACGGCGGACGCATAGATGATATCCTATCCCTATTAATTAATGTTTTTTTGGTTATGCCGGGACTCCCACTTATGGTAATCCTTGCTAGCTGGCTACCCCCTTCTCCAGGTACATTATTAGGAGTACTAGTGCTTACCGGATGGGCGTGGAACGCTAGGGTCATACGATCTCAAATGATGACATTTAAAAATCGTGATTTTGTGTCCGCAGCTATCCTAAGTGGAGAATCGAATATAAGAATCATTGTTGTTGAAATTATGCCCAGAATGCTTTCTTTGCTTGCATCAGCATTTATTGGTGCATCGATCTATGCTATTGGTGCACAGGTAGGACTTGAGTTTTTGGGGCTTGGAGATGTAAGTACTGTTACATGGGGAACAAATCTCTATTGGGCAAGTAATGATCTTGCATTACTTACAGAAT
>JAAXKA010000032.1:238-3472 GCA_012269555.1 Alphaproteobacteria bacterium | reverse complement strand
GAGATAATTCGGACGTCAACTTTAATTGTCTCTGTTCCACCAACTCTTTCAATTTCGCCACTTTCAAGCACTCTTAAAACTTTAGCCTGCAGGGAAGAACTCATATCTCCTATTTCATCCAAAAATATTGTTCCTGAATTTGCAGCAAGAAATTTACCATCTTTTCTTTCAACTGCTCCTGTAAAGGCTCCCTTTTCATGTCCAAACAACTCACTTTCTAATAATTCCGAAGGTATAGCAGGACAGTTTACTGCTACATTGGGCCTGTCCCTACGGAGACTGATCTTATGAAGGGTATTTGCAACTAAATTTTTCCCGGTTCCACTTTCACCATATAGGATGGTCGTTACATCCTTTGTTTTTATTTGTGAAAGAAGATGATATACATCTAACATTTTCTTTGAATAGCCTACTATTTTTTCAAATCCTCTTCCTGAAAAATGCCTTAATGAAACTTTTGGAGCTTGCTTTTTGAAATCGTGAAACCTTTTTGCTGAATTTAATAATTCTACTAGTCTATCTAGTTTTGATATCTCAGGTTCATAGTATCCAAAAAGCCCCATCCCTACATCTGATAATAGATTTGATCTTCGTTTATTTGATCTAACCAAGGCGATAATGGGAATAGAAGAATTTGTTTTAAACAGTTCTTGTATGAGTCTCGAAGGCTCCATTAACGGCAATTCATCCTCAACTATTATGGAATCAAAATCGCCTGATTGGACAGCACTAAGGGCTATCATACCATTTTGAACATAGTCAAGATTTATGTTTTGTTCTTCAAGTCCCGGGAAACTGGACTTTGATCCAGCCACATATAAGGTATTAATCATAAAACTATTTTGCTTGTTCCCAGAGTTTCATACACTTCAGATATTGTTGTATCACCTCTATTGATTTTAATAAGCCCATCTTCTAGGAGTGTTGTCATACCATTTTTTCTTGCCTGCTGTCTTATTTTATAACCTGGTTCCTGATTAAGGACTAGTTCAGATATTTGAGCATCCATTAAAAGAAGCTCATAAATACCGACACGACCTTTGTAGCCAGTATTGCGACATGACAAACATCCTTTCCCTCTGTAAATATTTAAATCATGATCAATACTTAATCCTATCATTTCTAATTCGTCTTTACTTGGCTGGTAAATCTCTTTACAGTCTTTACATATTCGTCTTACTAGCCTCTGAGCAAGTATACCTTTGACAGTAGATGCAATTAAAAATGGTTCTACGTTCCAGTTAAGGAGTCGTGTGAACCCTGAAGCTGCATCATTTGTATGAATTGTACTAAATACCAGATGTCCTGTCAGAGCTGCTCGAATACCCAATTCAACTGTTTCCTCATCTCTAACCTCTCCCACCATAATGATATCAGGATCTTGGCGAAGAATGGAACGTAGTGCTGAGGCAAAAGTGACACCTGACTTTAAATTAATCTGTGCTTGATTTATATTGTCCAAGTCATATTCAACAGGGTCTTCAACTGTAACAATATTTACATCGGGAGCCTCAAGTTTATTTAGCGTAGAGTAAAGCGTAGTTGTTTTACCACTACCAGTAGGTCCTGAAACTAAGATAATCCCTTCTCCACCTATAAGCATACTTTGAAATCGTTCTTCAGTTTCTGGTTCAAAACCTAGTTTGTTAAATGAATGAAGCGCATCGGCTAGGTTTAATAGCCTTAAAACAATTTTCTCACCATACAAAGTTGGGTAAGTGGATATTCTTAGGTCCAGTCTTCCTATTGTAGATTTGAAAAGGATTCGCCCATCTTGAGGTCGTCGTGTCTCCGCTATGTCCATATTAGCCATAATTTTCAACCTAGACACTAATGCAGTATGAATATCATTTGGTAAGGATTGAAAATCCTGAAGTCTACCGTCAATTCTGAATCGTACTCTGATATCATTTTCTCTTGCCTCAATGTGAATGTCTGAGCAACTATACTTTTGACTTTGTGCTATGATACTATCAACTAGTTCAACAACCTTCGTTTCATCAAAATAATCTGTTATCTTTTTTGCCGTGTCACTTTCTGAATCAATTCCTATGAAACTACTAATACCATAATGCAGGTCAATAGAGCTTTCGATTTCAGAGGCGTATGCAATTATGGGTTCAACTTTAAGTCCTGAAACTTCTCTCGCAAAGTTTATTGGAGTAGCATCTAACGGATCTGAAACAGCAATACTTATTGATTGATTTAACTTGAAGAGCGGAAAAATTTTATGGGTACGTATCTGGCTTTCAGTAAATAATTTTAAAAGATTTTTATCATTACTAAAAGTGCCTAGGCGTAAAAATGGTATCTTAAGTTGACGACTTAGGTTTAAATATAGATCTTCTTCACTGATGTACCCATTGGATAGAAAAATTTGACCTAAATACCCTTGATCTTCCTTTTGCATTTGTAGTGATTTTTCAAGTTGGTCTTTATCTATTTTACCAGCATGAAAAAGCATACTACCCAACCGTTGTTTAAATTGAGATTCCATATTAGAACATAGTCCTATAATACCAGTTTAAAATATAATTTCCACCTTGAGGATCAATTGTAAATAAAGATATTAGTGTTCCTGCAGCTAAATAAGGGCCAAATGGGATTTTATTGTTCCCTTTTTTAAAGCTTCTGTTTAGGAAAATAATGACAACTAGTGCGCTAATAGCAAAACTAAGGTACAATGCCAGCACTGAATACTCAACACCTAGAAATCCACCTAGGATAAGCCCCAGCTTCACATCACCGAAACCAATGCTCTCTTTTTTTAGAATAAATTGCCCTATTAGGCCAATACTAAAAAGAAAACCTGCAAAAACAAATGACCCAGACATAGACTCTTCCCAATTTATCGATAGGAAGTTTCCAAATAAGCCAAAAAATAAAACTAATAGACCAAATATTATAAAACCATTAGGTATTATGAAATGATCGATGTCAACAAACGTAACCGCTATAAGTAAATATGTTAAAATTGAGTAAATGAAAAACGCATGACTAAAATCAAATATTAGATACGTAATGATGGTGAAAAGACCTGAAATTAATTCAACAAATGCATACCTGCTTGGGAATTCACTTCTGCAAAAAAAGCACTTACCTTTTAATAGAAAATAGCTTAATAGAGGAATATTATAGTAAACCGGAATATTTTTATTGCAACTAAAACAATGAGATGATGGAAATATGATGCTCATTTTTTTGGGAACCCTATAAATAACAACATTTAAAAAG
>JAAXKA010000032.1:0-228 GCA_012269555.1 Alphaproteobacteria bacterium | reverse complement strand
CATGCTTTATTTGCTAAACTCATCTCATTTAGTAATTGAGAAAACTTAAAAGGTTTTTGAAGAATTGTGTCTGCTCCAGATTGAAGAAATGTGTTATTCTCTGTCTCAATTTTATTTGAAGTAAGTAAAGATATATGAATGTGTTTATATCTCTCATCATTTTTCAACAAAAGAGATAATTTAAAACCATTTACACTAGGAAGCACTCCAGCAGCTACAACATAATTA
>JAAXKA010000015.1 GCA_012269555.1 Alphaproteobacteria bacterium | reverse complement strand
ATAATGGCAAGTTTATATTTTTCCAACTAGTACATTTCTTATACTTGCTAGAAATTAAAAAAATTAGAAAACTCCTGTAGTGGTAATCAGTCTTTATAATTTAGAGGGAACAAAAAAGGAGTAAGTTATGAACACGGCACAGGATCGGGCAAATCGAATAGCAGCAGTAACAGTAAGAAGTAGAGACTTATTTTGGATATTTAGCATAACGGCCGTAATGCATTTTGTAGTGTTTGGCATCATCGCTTTTGGTAGTACCACTGCCAATCTACCAATCACTGTTTTTATAATCTTCGGTACTATTATTGGTATAATGGGAAGTTTGGATTGTCTGGACGATATCAAGGCGATTGGCATGGATCGTGGAGAAGCTGAAGTTAATACACACTTTCAGAAACGCTTTGATAGTGTTCAATGGGGAGCATTTAAGGGACTAATAGTTGTTGGGTTCGGCCTGACGACTTTGGCGGAACTCTATGTGATGTACATGATGTAATCATCAACTAATATAGCACCTATATTTTTTTACTTTGGCAATTCAGGGCAATAAATTTGGGGCTGCCAAAATGGAGGGTGGATTCGGAGCATGGAAAAAGGCGGTGTACTTATTGAAGAATAACCTTAGACAACAGACCCGGCATGATTGTCGCTGAGCCTTAGATTCAAATGTCGCACCATTAAATTATAAAGTGCAATTTGACATTCAGAAGATTATATTCGGACATATAAACTAAAAAGGGTATGGAAGATGATCTCAGATCAAGTTTATAATGTGTTAACGACAGGTGTAGGCCATATTGGATGTGCGTCTTCTTCGTTGAAACCATTTCATGCTGATGCACTGGGTGTCTGCTGCGACCAAGCCACGAGCAGTATTGTTTGCTGTGTGAACAAAGAGACAAACAAGCCATTTGTAAATACTCTAGAGATAGGCTCACGTGTCAGTCTTTTCGTAGGTGTTATTAGTCATGAAGCGTATAACCTAAAAGGTGATGTAACGGAACTGCGTGATGTTTATGATGATGAGAGACAAGCCTGCGATGACCTAAGAAAACAAATGTATAGTCTTTATGGTGAACTAGGGATTCCTGAAAATTTAGCTGAAAAGTATTGGTTAAAGCCCGCAAACCTAGCCGTAGTTTTTTCAGTCGACAAAGTTTTTGTTCAAACGCCCGGTCCTGATGCAGGGAAACAGATCTAACATTTGGGAGATATTAAATGATTACTGATGACCACCTTCCTGCGCTGCAAGGCATGTTTCCAAGTTGGATTACGACTGTATCAAATGATGGGGAACCCAATACAACAGTTATATCACAAATATGGCATGTAAACGAAACAGAAGTTGCTTTATCTTTTCAGTTTTTTAACAAAACGAAAAAAAATATAAGCCAAAATCCATTTGCGTTTGCTACAATAACTAACCCTGCTTCTTTTGACATGTATACGCTTGAATTGGAATATAGTAGAACTGAGAATGAGGGCGATCTGTTTGATGAGATGGACATGAAACTCGAGGCAATTGCATCTATGAGTGGAATGTCAGGCATTTTTGAGCTTAAAGGTGCAGATATCTACACCGTGCTATCAATTTCTAAAAATAATTTATAGAGTAAATAATATTGATTGCGTGGCAAGGCAATCACGGGAAAACTTTATAGGTGGGATCAAATGATCGATAGCGATGCCAGAACCGTAATTGAGCAGCTAGAACGTCGCAATAAAGAGATTGAAATCATTGAGAGAGTCGCATCGCAGATTAGTAAATCCTTGAACTTGGATGCGATTGCCAAAACCATGCTTGTCAGCATGGAAGAATATTTCAATTTTAAGCATTCAATGATCTTATTACTCGATAATACGGAAAGCGTTTTAAAAGTCATAGCAACTCATGGCTACAAAGACGAAGGTATCGGCGCTGAGGTAAACATTGGCGTCGGTGTAATAGGCATGGTTGCCAAAAAAAAGAAATTGATGCGCATGGCGAATCTTGGTGCACAAAAGCAATACATGCAGGCTATAAAACAACAGATCAAACCCTCTAAAGATGCAGCGGTTGATGAGGAAATAAGTCTTCCCGGCCTCAAAAATGCTGAAAGTCAAGTTGCAATACCAATGTTGATGGAAGACGAATTAATTGGGGTGTTTTCGGTAGAGAGTGAAAAAGTAAATATTTTTGATAAGTCTGATGAGCTAATAATTAAAATTCTTGCAAACCAAACGGCTAACGCTTTGCAGAATGCTAAACTCTATCAGTTAGAGCAGCAACGCTTGCAAGAATTAGACAAAGCACACGCAGAACTTGCTGATCTTAATACCAATTTAGAAAAAAAAGTTGAAGATCGGACAAAAGAATTAGTAGCCCTTTCGGAAAAGTTAGCAAAGTATTTTTCACCACAAGTATACGATTCTATTTTTTCTGGAGAACTTGATGTAAAAATTCAGACACAGCGTAAGCCACTAACCGTCTTCTTCTGCGACCTACAAGGTTTTACGCAACTGACTGAACGACTTGAACCGGAGATACTAACGGAACTTTTAACTCAATACCTGACGGAAATGTCCAAGATTGCTATTCGTTGGGGAGGGACTATTGATAAATTTATTGGCGACGCAATTCTGGTATTTTTTGGTGACCCAGAAAGCAGGGGGAATAGAGAGGACGCATTGGCTTGTGTTTCAATGGCTCTCGAGATGTTAGAAAAGCTGGAGCTCCTGCGTGAGGCATGGCGTGAAAGAGGGTTAGCAAGATCACTAAATGCAAGGATGGGTATTCACTCAGGTGTATGTACAGTTGGAAATTTCGGATCTGAGGATAGATTAGATTACACGGTTATTGGCAATGGAGTAAACCTCGCGGCAAGGCTTGAGTCTTACTCGGATGCAAATAAAATTCTTATTTCTGAAGACACTTATCTACTGGTAAAGGAAGAAATAAAATGCATCAAAAAGCAAGAAATCTCAGTAAAGGGAATTTCTTATCCAATTCAAAGTTATGAAGTATCAGGATTTTCATCTAACAGCAGTCTCTATTCGTCAAAACTGGTTAAATCGATCCCGGGTTTATCATTAACTTTCGACCCTAATGAAATTGAGGACAGCGATAAAGCAATGAAACTAATTTCAGATGTATTAAGTCGACTTGTGTAGATATACATAAGCCGGCTTGGGGTCGAGGGCAAAGTAAAATTAGAATTGTATGAGATTACTAGGTTACCATTCTTAGGATCCAGAGGCGGCAGACATCTTTATGCTAGCTGTCCAGTCCAAATAATGTATTCTTCCCGAAATAGGACCTAGCATATGACACAACAAGAGCCGCACTCAAAACCATTACTGGCCGATGATCTGGTGCGAAAGCATATGACTGTCTGATAAACAAGGGAGGAGATCGCAATGACTCAAATACCAGATCTAGGAACGATTACAGTTCGCGAAATTCGCGATGGTTTATCAACCGGGAAATTTACAGCTGAGGCACTTACTGAGGCCGCTCTTGCTAACGTCAAGGCCATGAACCCTATATTTAACGCGATTATTTTCAACAATGATGA
>JAAXKA010000173.1:4220-14231 GCA_012269555.1 Alphaproteobacteria bacterium | reverse complement strand
GCTGTCGGAGTGTAGCGCAGCCTGGTAGCGCATCTGGTTTGGGACCAGAGGGCCGGGAGTTCGAATCTCTCCACTCCGACCATTTTTCACAGGTACATAGTAGTAGTTAATATTTAAAATTAGCGAAAACATTTTTAGCATGCCCGTTAGTTATTTGTGACAAGCATATTCGTTGTTTTATAGTGATAAGATTGCAGGTAGCATTGACACAAGCAACAAAAAGGCCATCGTTATATTAAACGCTACTCTATGTTTTTTATTTGCTAAAAATTCAGATATTAAGGTTCCAAGTAATGCCCACAGACATGTTCCTATTGCTGTTACTAGAACAAAAATTAATACCATCAATGGTAGTGCTTGCCAGATACTGGTAGCAGTTTCTGTGTATGCAGCTATCGAGCTAATAACAACCGTCAGGCCCTTTGGATTTATCCATTGAAAAAAGGCTGCGGTATGAAATCGAATTGGTTTGCTATCTTTTGAAATTTCTGGAGAGGATGCTGTTCCAATTCTCCAAGCCAGATATAATAGAAAAAATAAAGCAAATAATTTTACAAAAGAGAAGAATTGAGGAAAATTTTGTAGAAAGGTTCCAAGACCAAGACCACCAGCTATGACTAAAAAACCAAACCCAACGCAAATACCAATAATATGTGGCAGAGTTCGACGAAATCCATAATTCGCTCCAGATGCAGCAAGCATTATATTATTTGGACCTGGGGTCACTGCAGCCGTTAGCGCAAATATCGAAAAACTTATAAGTGAGGCAAGTGTCATTAATTTTCTTGGTTGAGCTTTATAGCGTCTTCTGCAGCGCGAAATAGGGCGCGTGCTTTATTTTGACACTCCTCAAACTCTGATTTTGGGTCACTATCATATACAATACCCGCCCCAGCTTGGATATGCATCTTGTTATCTTCAATAATTGCAGTGCGAAGAGCAATACAAGTGTCCATTTCTCCTGCTGCTCCAATATAACCAATTGCACCAGCATAAATACCTCGCTTGTCAGGCTCTAGTTCTTCAATAATTTCCATAGCTCGGATTTTGGGCGCGCCTGATACTGTGCCTGCAGGAAAACCAGCCATTAATGCGTCGATGGCATCAAACTCTGGACGAATTTTGCCTCTTACTTCGGAGGCCATATGCATAACGTGGGAGTAATACTCGACTTCAAAATTTGATACTACCTGAACTGTACCTGAAGCGCTTACTCTACCGACGTCATTTCGGCCTAGGTCCAAAAGCATCAAATGTTCTGCTCTTTCTTTTATATCCCCTAAAAGATCAGCTGCATTTTCTTGGTCCTCTATAGCTGTTTCTCCTCGTTTTCTGGTGCCAGCAATGGGTCTTATCGTAACTTCTCCATTGCGAAGTCTAACCAAAATTTCCGGACTTGAACCTACAATACCTAAATTTTTTAGATGAAAACAATAGAGAAAAGGTGAGGGGTTTAATCTTCGAAGACTCCTGTAAAGAGCCATTGGTGAAAGCGAAAATGGTATAGAGAATCTTTGGGACAAAACCACCTGAAAAATATCACCATTTTTGATATATTCTTTTGCAGTTTTAACCATACTTTTATATTGATTTGCTGACAAATTAGCTGATATAGTTAATTCTTTTTCTGATATTTTTTGTTGCTTTTCTACATCAAGAACTGAATTTAATTTAGCTTCAGCGGATTTAATGCGCTTTTGCGCATTTTCCCAGACAACTTCAGCTGGCTTACTTTCGTCATATCTGATTTGCGTAGCTAGTGTTATTGTGTCTTCCAGCCGATCAAAAATCGCAACAATAGATGGTCTTATAAATATACTATCATAGTGAGATAATTCATCGGGATTATTAGTTGGGATTTTCTCCGCATGGCGTATCATCTCATATCCAAAATAGCCAAATAATCCCGCCGCCATTGGTGCAAGAGGAAGCGTATTTTCCATTTTACTTTCACTGAGAATTGAACGCAAATCATCGAGTGGGTCTTGGGAGTTTTTAGATAAAAAATCATCTGGGTCTTCACTGGGATTTCTGTTAATCTCTACCAAATTATTTTTACAGCGCCAGATTAAATCTGGTTCTATAGCAATAACTGAAAAACGTCCTCTAACTTTACCTCCCTCTACAGATTCAAGAAGACAGGAATAGGAACCTTCCTTTGAAAGTTTCAGCATGGCTGCAACGGCTGTTTGTGTATCAGCTAGCATCACACGATAACATATTTGATTCTTGCCTTGGGTATAGTTTGCTAAGAATGGCTCAAACGTTTGATGAGAATTATGATTATTCATCTCGCACACTAATTTCCTTATTTAAGAAAACTATTTCTTGTTAGTTATTTTGCCCCACTAAGAGTTGTTGCACCATGCCGGGGTAAAGTTCTAATTTATGACGTTCTGACAAACTGACAGACAAAGCATCAGAAATGTTTTTCGATGCTGCAAGATTTAGTTGAGATAAGTAAAAAGCAGCTGTGTCTGTTACTTCTGTTTCACTAGCTGGAACTATTTCGGCTGTTTTTATAATTAATACTTGTTTTCCAGTTTCAACTATTTTAGCGGCATCTATGGGTTGTTCAAAAGCTGTTTGAGCAATTAAACGTGCATCGGAATTGTCCAACCCGACACCTGAACGTCGAAATGGTGAAGTGGGCTCAATGTCTTCAAAAATTGACGGCCCAATACGTATATGATTTTGTGCTTTTAACTTTGTTGATGCAATCGCATTCTCAAGCAAAAAATCTGATGTTACACGTTCTTCTACTTCCTCAAAAGAACGTTTCCTTGGTTCAGCTTCCTTAATAGGTTTTAAAACAAAAAAAGTGTCATTCCCTGCATCTATTAATGTACTAACTTCTTCAATATCGGTAGACCAACTGGTTTCAAGAAAATCTGTCATTGATATGATATTGCTCTCTGGGCCAACGAAAGCCTCTCCATCAATATTGTTGCCTTGTTTGTCTAAATTATTGATGGTTTGGGTGGTAAGGCCATTTTGAAGAGCAACTTCTTCCAGTGTTGAACCTGTCCCAAGTGCATCTTCGATTAAATTTATTTTTTCATATACAAGGTCAATGGCCTTTTCCATTCCTAATGTCACATTAATTTGCTCTTTTACATCATCAAATGAGTCATTGCTGCCAAGTATAATAACGTCGACAATTGCTAGATTATAACCAAATAAAGATTCTACTGGGCCAACCAATGCGCCTGCCTCAGCATTAAAAATGCTGTCAGCCATTGAAACATCTAGGTCATTATAAGTTAGCTCGCCTAAAAATATATCCTCATTGGTCAACCCAAGAAGCGTCTCTGCAACTTCTCCAAATTCAGTGCCAGAATCGATTGCGTTTCTTGCAGCAAGAGCCTGTTCAGCAGTTTCAAATACCATTTGTCTTACTACCCGTTTCTCCGGAGTTTTAAACTCATCGCTGCGTTGCTCAAATGCCTCCTTCATTTCAGCGAGCGACAACTCTACCTCGCTTTTAAGATCGTCTGGAGAGATGAGAAGAAGTTTTATATCCCTTAAAGCTGGTGCATCATAATTTTCAATGTTTTTCTTGAACCAATCACGAAGCTCGTTGACATTAGGGATTGGTTGCTCATCAGGTTTAATATCAAAGCTAATAATTTTTGCTATTCGTCTTTCCAATTCATATTTAGCAAGCTCCTCTGATATGCTATTTGGAAATTTAGCTCCTAATGAAATACTGTCTGAAATTTGTTGTGAAATGATAGATTTGTCTAGTTGGGTTAGGTAGTCATCTTCAGACAAACCTGCCTGAGACAGAGCACTGACAAAACGACCCTGAGAAAATGTTCCTGTTTCATCTTGAAAGGCACCTTGTCTTAACAGGGCAGATTTTTGCATGGAGCGCGTTGACACTACGTTTAATCTTGAGGCTTCAGCCTCAAATAGTAAAGTTCTTGCCATAGTTGACATTACATTATTTAACAAACCAAATTGTAATGCATCTCCCGTAGAAATACTGTTATATTGAGCTCTTCTAATAAAATCAAATTCTTGAGCGACTTCAAGGGCTGATAGGGATTTAGAGCCAGCTTTGATAGCTTTATCACCAGGGCCAAAAAAACCTGTTGAAACATCACCTATTCCCCAAATAGCAAAACCACCAGCGAGAAATACTAAAAAGACTTTCATAAGTGGCGATTTAGAGCCTGTTCTTAATGATTGTAACATTATGTTTGAGACTCCTTATATTTATCAGAAAACTATGCACTAATTCCGTTTCTAGCAGGGCTTTAACCGAAGGTCAAAGCTACAAATAAAAAGTAGATAATTTTTTTTACAAAAAGCTATTATAGATACTAGTATTTCTATTTTAAAAATTTTTAGTATATGCTCTTTAAACATCTATTCGGTTTTTAAAAAACATTACTCAAGTCAGGAGAGAAGAATGATTTTTGCAGCGAATTGGAAGATGAATGGTAATATTAAGTTTCTCAATTCCATACTTGCAGAGATAAAACAGGACATTATTCCCTATCTTGCTGATAATTCTAAGATCATTGTATGTCCTCCTTCTGTTTATTTGAGCCAAGCGAAGCTTATTTGTCATAATACATCTATAGAGATTGGTGCTCAAGATTGCAGTTCACAAGAGAATGGAGCTTTCACAGGTGAGATTAGTGCTGATATGTTATCTGATGTGGGATCGCAGTGGGTTATATTAGGTCATTCTGAGAGAAGGCAGTATCACAGTGAAAATAACGATTTACTTCATAAGAAAATGCTCTTAGCAAAATTAGCTGGTCTAAAAGTGATATTATGTATTGGAGAGACGCATGACCAACATGCAAACAATAAAACAAAGGATATTCTTGCAGAACAGCTTTCTATTATTTGCGAGTCGGACTTAAATAATCTCGAGTATATTATTGCCTACGAACCCATTTGGGCAATTGGTACTGGTCTTATTCCAAAGTTAGAAGAAATTGATGAAATTCATCAATTTATAAAATCATTTTTATTTGAAAAGACAAGCTTAAAATCAAAAGTACAAGTTCTTTATGGTGGTTCCGTTAATCCAGAAAATGCGAATCAAATCAAATCATTGATAACAGTTGATGGTGTTTTGGTGGGAGGTGCTTCTCTATCTGCGGAAAAATTTAAACAAATTTGTATGTAGAAAAAATGTATGTTTTTGCATAACTAATTTTTAGCTTTGCCTTTTGCAATACGATGTTTTAAAAGATAAGAATATTTTATTTTATCTTAAATCGGTGAAAAAATGACAACCATTTTATTGACTATCCATATCATGATTGCTGTTGCATTAGTGGGTGTCGTGTTATTGCAAAGAAGCGAAGGTGGTGCTCTAGGTATTGGCGGCGGTGGTGGTGGTGGCTTTATGACAGCTAGAGGAACTGCCAACTTGTTGACAAGAATTACAACATTTCTTGCAGCAGCTTTCTTTCTTACTTCGATAGGTTTAGCTATTCTTGCAGGTAATGGTCGTCAGTCTACATCTATTGTTGATGAGGTTATTCAATCGGCACCTGTCATTCCGGAAACGCCTACAGTCCCAACTGAGCAATAATAATGGATAAATTCTCGAGTCTTATGCGCATTAATCAAGGATTAAAGGGGCGCCAATGACCCGTTTTATTTTTATAACTGGTGGAGTTGTCTCTTCTCTTGGTAAAGGACTTGCTTCAGCGGTTCTGGGCTCATTATTGCAATCAAGAGGGTATAAGGTGCGATTGCGAAAGCTAGACCCCTATTTAAACGTAGACCCAGGGACGATGTCTCCAACTCAGCATGGAGAGGTTTTTGTAACTGATGATGGTGCAGAGACAGACCTTGATCTAGGCCATTATGAGAGGTTCACCGGAGTTACTACGAAGAAAACAGACAATGTTACTACTGGGAGAATATATTCAGATGTATTGGCTCGTGAGAGAAGGGGGGATTATTTAGGAGCAACAATACAAGTCATACCCCATGTAACAGATGCTATTAAAGAATTTATTAGAAATGATATCACAGATGAAGATTTCGTTTTGTGCGAGATAGGCGGAACTGTTGGAGATATAGAGTCCCTCCCATTTCTTGAGGCTATAAGACAATTAAGAAATGATTTAGGTAGCAATGGTTCTTGCATAGTTCATGTTACTCTGCTTCCCTTTATTCATGCTGCAGGTGAACTTAAAACCAAGCCAACTCAGCACTCAGTTAAAGAGCTTCAATCAGTAGGGTTGCAACCAGATATACTTTTGTGCAGAACAGAGCGACCAGTACCCGTAGAACAAAAAAACAAAATTGGGCAGTTTTGCAATGTTGCTGCTGATGATGTGATAATTGCAGAAGATGCAAAAAGTATTTACCAAGTTCCATTAGCCTACCATTCACAAGGATTTGATACCCAAATCTGTCGTCATTTTAATCTTGATGAACAAAAACCAGATCTAAAAAGATGGCAGTCAATTGCCCATGATTTTGAGAATCCAGAGGGTAAAATTACTATAGCCATCGTCGGTAAATATACATCTTTACAGGATAGCTATAAATCTCTAGGGGAGGCAATAACCCATGGAGGAATTGCAAATAAATTAAAAGTTGAAGTTGAATGGATAGACTCAGAAGTGTTTGAGACAGAAAATGACGATATTCTCTCCCATTATTTAAGTAATATATCTGGAGTCCTTGTTCCTGGTGGGTTTGGGAAAAGAGGTTCTGAAGGCAAAATAAATGCTATTCGTTTTGCTCGGCAAAGACATATACCATTTTTTGGAATTTGCTTTGGCATGCAAATGGCAGTTCTAGAGTCAGCACGTGCGCTTGGTAATCTGCCAAATGCTAATTCTAGTGAATTTGAAAGCGGTGGTGATTTGCTTGTTGGTTTAATGACAGAATGGGTGACCGGTAACTCTATTGAACAACGCACGGATTTTGATGATTTAGGTGGAACTATGCGGCTCGGCGCTTATAAATGCCTCATCACTAAGGAAAGCCTTGCTTATCAAATATATAATACTAGTGATATATCAGAACGTCACCGTCATCGATATGAAGTAAATATTAACTACCAAAAGCTCCTTGAAGATTCAGGACTATTTATCTCTGGTTTATCTCCCGACGGCAGATTACCAGAAATCGTAGAACGGAAAGACCATCCTTTTTTTATCGCAGTACAATTTCATCCAGAATTAAAATCTAAACCATTTCAGCCGCACCCATTATTCACTGAATTTGTTTCAGCAGCTGGAAAACATTCAAGGTTAGTATAATAATTTAGCGTTTTTGGAGTTTTATATGCTTTCAATCACAGTTGGTTCTTTCAAGATAGGTCCTGGTTTACCCCTCGTACTCATAGCCGGACCTTGTCAAATAGAAAATAGAGACCATGCGCTATATAATGCGGAAGCACTGGTAAAAGCCTCCCAAAAAGCAGGTGTAAATTTTATCTACAAATCTTCTTTTGATAAAGCAAACAGAACCTCTGCAAAGTCGGCCAGGGGAGTT
Organism: Alphaproteobacteria bacterium; assembly: GCA_012269555.1. Taxonomy (GTDB): domain Bacteria; phylum Pseudomonadota; class Alphaproteobacteria; order Puniceispirillales; family Puniceispirillaceae; genus UBA5951. Next base: position 6,746 of record JAAXKA010000173.1, on the reverse strand, counting down.
GGCATAGATAAGGGTTTGCGTATTTTAGAATGTGTAAAGCAAGAATTTAATTGTCCAACATTAACAGATATTCACTTGCCTGAGCAATGTAATATTGTATCAGATGTCGTTGATATTTTGCAAATACCTGCATTTTTATGTAGGCAGACAGATCTGCTTATATCTGCAGGAGAATCTAATGCAATTGTTAATATAAAAAAGGGCCAATTTTTAGCGCCTTGGGATATGGAACATGTTGCTGCAAAAATTGCTTCAACGGGTAATGATAAAATCCTCTTGACAGAACGTGGAACAAGTTTTGGGTATAACACACTGATCTCTGATATGCGATCTCTACCACAAATGGCAGATTTAGGTTATCCAGTTATTTTTGATGCCACTCATTCAGTGCAGCAACCAGGAGGACTTGGTGGTTCGTCTGGTGGGCAACGTGAGTTTGTTTCTGTATTAGCGCGTGCCGCTGTTGCAGCGGGTGTTTGCGGTATATTCATTGAAAGCCATGAAAATCCTGATGAGGCTCCTTCCGATGGTCCTAATATGTTGAATTTAAGAGAAATGCAAACTCTGCTTTTACAATTAAGTTCAATTCATAGTTTATGTCATCTAAAATAAATATAAAATAAAGGATTATTTAGTTTGCTAAATATGTTTTTTTAAAATTACTGGTAACAATCAATTAATAAAAGAGGACAGTAATGTCAGTAATACTTGATATTAAAGCGAGACAAATTTTAGATTCTCGAGGAAATCCAACAGTTGAAGTTGACGTGTTTCTTGAAGATGGGGCATTTGGCAGGGCTGCTGTCCCTTCAGGTGCGTCAACGGGCGCTTATGAAGCAGTAGAGGCAAGAGACAGCGACAAAAAATCTTATAATGGTAAAGGAGTGTTAAAAGCTGTAAATGCTGTTAATCATGAAATATTTGAATCATTATCAGGAATGGATGCACTAGACCAGCGCAATATTGACTTAGATTTAATTGAGCTTGATGGAACCGAAAATAAATCCAGACTTGGCGCAAATGCAATTTTAGGTGTTAGCCTTGCAGTCGCTCGAGCGGCGGCAGATAGTGTTGAGTTGCCTTTATGGCAATATTTAGGAGGAGTTAACTCTCATATTTTGCCAACGCCTATGATGAATATTTTAAATGGTGGTGCCCATGCTAATAATGGATTAGATGTGCAGGAATTCATGATAATGCCAATTGGGGCAAGCCGTTTTTCAGAGAGCCTTCAAATGGGAGTTGAGGTTTTCCACTCTCTAAAATCTGAATTAACAAGGAAAGGTTTTTCTACATCTGTAGGCGATGAGGGAGGATTTGCGCCAGCTATTAACAGTTCAATGGAAGCATTAGACTTCATTAGCAAAGCAATTGAAAACGCGGGGTTATCCCTTGGAAAAGATATTGTATTTTCTTTAGACGCGGCCGCATCAGAATTTTATAAAGATGGAAAATATCATCTAGTAGGTGAAAAAAAAGTTCTTGATAGTGAACAAATGATTAATATGTGGCATGAGTTGACATCAAATTATCCAATCGTTTCCATCGAAGATCCATTAAATGAAGATGATTGGAGTGGTTTTAACCAACTAACCACAATGATAGGTAATAGAGTTCAAATCGTTGGAGATGACTTGTTTGTTACTAATGCAAAAAGGCTTAAACGAGGCATAGAAGAAAAATCTGCAAATGCAATTTTGATTAAGGTAAATCAAATTGGCACCTTAACAGAGACCTTAAACGCAATCTCATTGGCGCAAAAATCTGGGTTTGGGGTGATAATCTCGCATCGTTCTGGCGAGACAGAAGATTATTTTATTGCAGATTTGGCGGTTGCATCAAACGCAGGCCAAATAAAAACAGGCTCTTTGTCTCGTTCAGATAGGCTAGCAAAATATAATCAACTTTTAAGAATAGAAGAAGAATTGGGCTCTACATCTCAATTTGCTGGAAAAACTATTTTGCGCCCTTGATATATTTGTTTGTAAACAAGTATTAAAATAGTTTTTGTTGACACAGTATTTTGAATTTGATTCACTTTGGAAACGTTATTCGTATATTACAAATGGTTTTAAAATTGAGAGTGTATAAATCACATAATAATCCTTTGAATTATTTTGGTAGCTTCGTTCTCCTCGGGACTTTGGTTGCATTTTTTGGGTTTCATTCCCTTGCAGGCGAACGGGGGCTCCTAGTGCTTGATAATTTGGATAGAAAAATTGCCTCAGCACAAGAACATTTGTATCTATTAGAAAAGAAAAATGCTGAGATTGAGGCTCGCATTGTTCTTATAAGCAGTGACCTAATTGATAAAGATATATTAGAGGAAATGGTTCGTAGAGAGCTTGGCCTTTTTGCAGAAAATGATGTACTAGTTTTAACTAATAGAAACTAATTTCATTTTTTAAATATAATATTAAATTATATTATTAACCAAAAATCGGTTTAAAATAAAAAAAATAATAAAAAACAATAAGATAAAATAGTTGCAAAAAATATAAATTTACAACAAACTATAGTTAATAT
>JAAXKA010000173.1:0-4210 GCA_012269555.1 Alphaproteobacteria bacterium | reverse complement strand
TTGATCCACAGGATATTAGTTATCGTGCCGCCTAGAACTAAGAAAACACGTATTAAGAATCCTATTAAATCTGGCAGACCTCCTAAATCTAAACGAGCTTTTGCAAATAGAAAGCCTGAAAAGGAGAGTTTGTTATCGATGCATCGTGATATGCTTCTTATTCGAAGATTCGAAGAAAAGGCAGGTCAACTCTATGGGATGGGAAAAATAGGCGGATTCTGTCATTTATACATAGGGCAGGAGGCTGTTGTGGTTGGATTACAATCTGTAAACGAAGACAGAGATAGTGTTGTGACATCATATAGAGACCATGGTCATATGCTTGCTTGTGGAATGGAACCAGCGGGTGTTATGGCTGAACTTACAGGCAAAGAGGTTGGATATTCAAAAGGAAAGGGTGGATCAATGCATATGTTCAGCCGTGAAAAAAATTTCTATGGGGGACATGGAATTGTCGGTGCGCAAGTCCCAATTGGTGCTGGACTTGGTTTTGCGCATAAATATAAAAATGATGGCGGCGTAGCTATGACCTATCTTGGAGATGGAGCTGCAAATCAAGGTCAAGTATATGAAACATTTAATATGGCTGCTTTGTGGAAGCTACCTGTTATTTTCATAATCGAAAACAATCAATATGCAATGGGTACGTCCACACCCAGGTCTACTGCTGGAACAGATTTATATGAACGTGGTGCAGCCTATGGAATTAGCGGAAAACAAGTTGATGGTATGGATGTCTTAGCAGTAAGGGAGGCTGGTGTAGAGGCATTAGATTATGCTCGCTCTGGCAAGGGTCCATACATCTTGGAGATGAAAACTTATCGATATCGAGGTCATTCGATGTCAGACCCTGCAAAATACCGCACTCGGGAGGAAGTTGATGCAATGCGTAAACAGCATGACCCTATAGACCATTTACGAGATTTGTTATTGCGAGAAGGAATAGATGAGACGGTGCTTAAACAGCAAGATGCAGAGGTCAAAAAAATAGTATCAGATGCAACAGAAATTGCGCTCAACTCACCTGAACCATCGTCCAATGAACTTTTTACAGATGTTTTAATTGAGGTAGCTGAATAAATATTTTGAAGCTGTATACTTTGGAGTCATTTTATCAATCGAGTTATTCTAAAAAAGAAAAAAGGTAATACCTATGTCGAATGAAATAAGGATGCCAGCATTATCTCCAACAATGACAGAGGGGGTGTTATCCAGATGGCTTGTAAAAAAAGGCGATGAGATTCGTTCAGGCGATGTTATTGCAGAAATAGAAACTGATAAAGCAACCATGGAAGTTGAAGCAGTAGAGGATGGTGTGGTTACTCAATTAATGGTTGATGAGGGTACAACGTCAGTACTAGTCGGTACTGTGATAGCAACCTTTCAGACTGATAATGAGGAATGCATACCAAGTGGCGAAGGTAAGTTAGATACCGAAAACATAAAAAGCAAATCGAATGATGATGCTAAAAAAACTCAGGTTAATTTAGCTCCAAAAGCGCCACAAGTTGTTTTAACACAGGAAATGAATTGGGATGGTTCCGTTAAAAATATGACTGTTCGAGAGGCATTGCGAGATGCAATGGCTGAAGAAATGAGAAGCGATGACAGAGTCTTTATAATGGGAGAGGAAGTCGCGGAATATCAAGGTGCCTATAAAGTCACTCAAGGTTTGCTTGATGAGTTTGGCGAAAAGCGCGTAATTGATACACCAATTACAGAACATGGATTTACTGGTTTAGCGGTGGGGGCAGCTTTTGGAAATTTGAGACCAATTGTAGAGTTCATGACATTCAATTTTTCTATGCAAGCTATCGACCAAATTATAAATTCAGCTGCAAAAACGCTATACATGTCTGGAGGACAAATGGGGTGTCCTATCGTATTCAGAGGTCCAAACGGGGCTGCTAGTAGAGTTGCTGCACAGCATTCACAATGTTTTGCAAGCTGGTATGCACATTGTCCCGGCCTAAAAGTGGTTTCGCCATGGTCTGCCGCTGATGCTAAGGGTTTGCTCAAATCTGCTATAAGGGATCCAAACCCTGTTATATTCCTTGAGAATGAGGTTATGTATGGCCAAAGTTTTGAAGTGCCAGAAACTGATGAGTGGTTGGTTCCCATTGGTAAGGGTAAGATTGTGAAGTCAGGTAGTGATATCACTATAACTGCATTCTCTATTATGGTAGGAAAAGCTCTTGAAGCTGCTGAGGAGCTTAGTAAAAAAGGAATTGAGGCTGAGGTAATAGATTTGCGAACTCTTCGCCCACTTGATATTGAATTGATTGTGCAATCAGTAAAGAAAACAAACAGGCTAGTTTCCTGTGAAGAGGGGTTTCCTTTTGCAGGAATCGGTGCTGAGCTTGGAATGCAGATAAACGAAAAAGCATTTGATTATTTAGATGCGCCCATAATGAGAGTTACTGGTAGAGACGTTCCAATGCCTTATGCAGCAAATTTAGAAGCGCTTGCTTTACCGCAGAGTGATGATATTGTTCGGTCTGCCTTGCAAATTTGCTATGCAGAAGAGGATCTTAAAAATGGCAATTGATATTTTAATGCCAGCTTTGTCGCCTACTATGACAGAGGGTGTATTATCAAAATGGCTTGTAAAGCAAGGCGATAAGGTTCGTTCGGGAGACGTAATTGCAGAAATTGAGACAGATAAGGCAACAATGGAAGTAGAGGCAATCGAGGATGGTATTATTGCTAAGATAGTCGTTAGCGAAGGGACAGAGGGTGTAGCGGTAAATTCGGTAATTGCCGTTTTATCGGAGGATGAGGAAAGTGTAGATAAAATATCCAAAAATATTAATAATGAATCCCACAGTATGAGTTCTGATGTAAATGCGTCAAAAGATAATGCTAAAAAAGATTTCAAAAAATCTGATAAGCTCTCCGAAAATAAACCGTCCATAGCTAAAACAGAAGACAGTAGTGCTGCAAATAAATCCGGTGATGCGGATAGTCAGAATATAAAAATACTAGGCAAGCGAGTATTTGCAACCCCATTGGCTCGAAGGATTGCAAAACAACATGACATTGACCTTTCGACAATTAAGGGAACTGGCCCCTATGGTAGAATTATTAAGCGTGATATTTTGGCATTTAGCAAATCAGAAACAAAAGCAACTTCTGTATTTAATGAAGGGCAAGTAACATCTGTTGAAGGAGTGGTTATACCCCATTCTGCAATGAGGCGCACGATTGCAAGTAGATTACAACTATCTAAGCAAACGGCCCCCCATTTTTATCTTACAGTCGAATGCAATATAGACAGATTATTAGACAATAGAGCCCAGCTCAATAAAATGGTGCCAGAGGGAATAAAAATTTCTGTAAACGATATGATCATTATGGCAAGTGCGATGGCTTTGAAGAAATTGCCAGAAGTAAATGGCTGGTTTGAAGAAGATGGATGCCGTTATTTTGATACTGCAGATATATGTATGGCAGTTGCTATAAAAGGTGGTTTAATTACACCGGTTATCCGGTCCGTTGAAAAGATGGGTTTATCCGATCTTTCTGTAACAACAAAGGATCTTGCGGCTAGGGCAAGAGAGGGAAAATTAAAACCAGAGGAATATACTGGCGGCAGTTTTACAATTTCAAATTTAGGAATGTTTGGTATTAAAGAATTTGCAGCTGTAATAAATCCACCCCAAAGCGCCATTCTAGCTGTTGGTGCAGGTGAAAAACGTGCAGTTGTTAAAGATGGCGAGCTTGCCGTTGCGACAATCATGAATGTAACACTCTCCGCTGATCATAGAATTGTTGATGGTGCATTAGGGGCAGAATGGCTACAGCTTTTTAAAGGGTTTATAGAGAACCCTGTTACAATGCTAATTTAATTTTTTTATAAAGGGCAGTTATGACTGATTCTCAAAAGTTTGATTTAATCGTTGTTGGTGGTGGTCCGGGCGGATATGTTGGTGCCATAAGGGCAAGCCAACTTGGTCAGAAGGTGGCAGTTGTTGAGAAAGAAAATCTTGGTGGTATCTGCTTAAATTGGGGATGCATTCCTACTAAAGCACTCCTTCGTGCAGCAGAACTCAAGCATAATGTCTCAAATTTGAGTGAATTTGGTATTGAGATAGAAGGTAGCATAAATATTAATCTAAAGAATGTAGTTGCACGTTCACGTAAGGTAGCAGAGCGCTTGTCTATAGGTGTATCTCATCTTATGAAGAAAAATAAGATCACCGTTATAGAC
>JAAXKA010000183.1:708-3571 GCA_012269555.1 Alphaproteobacteria bacterium | reverse complement strand
GCCAAATGCACAGCTTACATGGAGGTAAACCTCCCAGGTGCTGAAAACCTAGAGCTCCAAGCAGTAATAACGCTGACCCTAAGATTGCTATAAAAGTTACACTTTTTTGGTTCATATTAATTTTATCCCAATAAACCCAAATATAAGTAATATGACAAAAAGCATGAAAACCCAGTTAAGATATCGCTCAATAAAAACTTTTATTTCGTGTCCATAGAAATTCAAGAGACCTGCGACTATAAAAAATCGAATTCCCCGAGAAACTAATGATGCACCCACAAAAACCATAAAATTTAGGTTGGTAGCACCTGACATTATAGTGATTACTTTAAAGGGTATGGGTGAGACGCCAGCGGTGATAACTGCCCATAGACCTACCTCGTTGTATTTTTGGGAGAAACTTGCCATTTGCGCTTCTTTGCCGAGTGTATATAGAATAGGTTGTGCGAATTGTTCGTAAGAAAAAGCACCAATTAGATAACCAAAAATACCCCCTAATACAGAGCAAATAGTTGCTACTAATGCATATAACCATGCACGAGAGGGATGCATTAACACCATTGGGATAAGCATCACATCTGGTGGAATTGGAAAAAACGAAGCTTCAATAAAAGATACTATTGCTAAAAAGTATATAGCCTGCGGGTGTCCTGCAAGTTCCATTGTTTTGTTGTAAAGAATTTTAATCATTGCAGCCTTATTTTTTGGAAGATCAAGCATTTAATACATTTAACGTCAAGTGCACTTTGCTCTGGACCTTTATAAATTCTAATATTAGACAACAACATAGCCCAAGTGGCGGAATGGTAGACGCAGGGGATTCAAAATCCCCCGATGGTAACATCGTGAGAGTTCGAGTCTCTCCTTGGGCACCATTATCGCATTATTGATTATATCCAGCTAGATTAATAAAAAAACGGTGTAACGTCGACTTATATGGCGTGACTGATGCGAGACAATTTATCCTACCTCAATTGGTACAATAATGTTGACTTTCCATCTAAGGAAAATACGCTGTTAATTGGGGAGAGGACGATATACTTCGGCTAATCAAAGCCAAGCCAGTTTTTACTACACTAAAACGCCAAATTTGTTATCAAAGTAAGTCCCCTAATATTAATTAGACTTTTCCGCGTGGCAATTTTTGCCACGAGAAATTATTGAATGGAGATATATATGTTAGATAATTCTACACTATTTGTTTACCCAGGTGACGATGGCGCGAAATTAATGCCAAAAAGCAGATATGAAAATTATATCGGTGGTGAATGGTGCGCGCCAAAAGACGGGAAATACTTTGAAAATACTTCGCCAACTACTGGAAAAGTAATTTGTGAAATCCCGCGATCTAATTCTAAAGACATCGAGCTAGCTTTAGATGCTGCCCATAAGGCAGCCCCTGATTGGGGTAAAACTGGCCCTGCAATAAGGGCAAATATTTTACTTAAAATAGCAGATCGCATTGAGCAAAATACCGAAATGCTTGCTCTTGCCGAAACACTTGATAATGGGAAACCAATTAGAGAAGGACATGCCGCTGATATTCCTCTAACAGTTGATCATTTTAGATATTTTGCAGGTGCTATTCGTTCACAAGAAGGTACAATTGGCAATATTGATGGGATGCAATCTGGAGGTGGAAACTCTGCTCTTGGAATGATGGCATATCATTATCCCGAGCCGCTAGGTGTTGTAGGTCAAATTATACCGTGGAATTTCCCGATATTAATGGCTGCATGGAAGCTTGCACCGGCGTTAGCAGCTGGTAATGCAGTTGTTTTGAAACCGGCTGAGCAAACGCCATTTTCTATCTGTGTTTTGATGGAATTAATAGAAGATTTGCTACCTCCCGGGGTTGTGAATATTGTACAAGGGTTCGGTGTGGAAGCAGGGAAACCATTGGCTTCAAGCAATCGTATCGCAAAAGTCGGTTTTACTGGTGAAACAACAACTGGGAAACTGATCATGCAATATGCATCAGAAAACCTTATTCCGGTCACGCTAGAGCTTGGCGGTAAAAGTCCAAATATATATTTTAAAGATGTAATGGACGGAGATGATGCATATATATCCCGATGTGTTGAGGGCTTTCTGCACGCTTACTTTAATCAGGGCGAGGTTTGCACATGCCCATCTCGAGCCGTTATTCATGAAGATATTTACGAACCGTTTATGGCTATGGTTGAAGAGCGAGTAAATATGCTGAATTGCGGCACTCCCTTTGATCTTAATACCCAAGTTGGTGCTCAAGCATCAAATGAACAGTTCGAAAAAATTATGTCCTATATGGATGTTGGCGTTCAAGAAGGTGCAAAAGTTCTTTTCGGCGGCGGAAAGCGTCAGATGGAAGGGTCGCTTAGTGGTGGTTACTATGTCGCTCCAACTGCATTCAAGGGGGATAATTCTATGAGAATCTTCCAAGAAGAAATATTTGGACCGGTTGTATCAGTAACCACGTTTAAAGATGAGGCAGAGGCGTTATCGATAGCCAACGATACTCTTTATGGCTTAGGGGCTGGTGTTTGGTCTAGAGATGCAAATACATGTTATAGGATGGGCCGTGGCATCCAGGCTGGTAGAGTTTGGGTGAACAACTATCACTCATACCCTGCACATGCTGCTTTTGGCGGCTATAAGAACTCTGGAATTGGCCGTGAAACCCATAAGATGATGCTGAACCATTACCAGCAAACAAAAAATGTCTTAGTGTCTTACGCAGAAGAACCAGACGGATTTTTCTAGGAATTTTGTGCCTCCGCTTTTACAGCGGGGGCACCCTTAATTACAAAGGATGTTATCATGGTGGAACTGTTGACATTTACTGAAGCTACCGAAGAGTTAGTAAATGAGCTTGTCGATATAC
>JAAXKA010000183.1:0-698 GCA_012269555.1 Alphaproteobacteria bacterium | reverse complement strand
ATATACATGGCGATTTAGTCTTTCATCAGTCGGGAGGTTGTTGTGATGGTTCGGCTCCAATGTGTTTTCCTAGAGACGAATTTAAAGTAGGATCTAGGGATATTTATTTGGGTAAAATAAATGGGCAACCTTTTTTTATAGCCCATGATCAATATGCTTATTGGGAGCACACGCAATTAATTATTGATGTGGTTCCCGGTAGGGGTGGAATGTTTTCTCTAGAAGGGCCAACGGGTAAGCGTTTCCTTACGCGTTCAAAGGTTTTCACAGATAAAGAATACCAAGAGGTCCAAAAAAACCCTCCGTTAAATGCTAGTGAAGTTTCAGATATAAATGGTTTGAAAACAACTAGTTAGATTGTAGGATTATTTTATCAGTTTGAGTTGTAATGATTAAAATTTCTATTATAGCTATCTGCTTTAGCCTCTTATTTGTAGTGCTAGCATGGTTCATGCTGCCTAAATTTTTGGAGCAGCCAAAATATAAAGTTGTCAGAAAAGAAAATGATATAGAAATTCGCAAGTATGATAAGATTTTGACGTCGTCAGTAAAAGTGTACGGCGATCAATACACTTCTTTACGGAAGGGCTTTCAACCGCTTGTAAGATATATTGGCGCTAAAGAAAGAGATAGTGAAAAAATATCAATGACAGCTCCTGTTATTCAGACAACAAATGATGAGAGTGAAAACTGGACAG
>JAAXKA010000218.1:1620-3577 GCA_012269555.1 Alphaproteobacteria bacterium | reverse complement strand
GCTCACCGCCAGAAACAATATCAAAGCCACTTCCATGTTCATCTAGTAACTTTAATATGCTTAGGTTTGACAAGGCTTTTACTGAAAAACAAACCATCCCATTTAGTCTTTCAAGACTCTTTTGGTAAACATCTAAGTGTCTTAGCAGGGTAGCTCTTGAATAAACATAAGCTGGAGTTCCGAACTTCTCAGCAATATTTTTAATGGGAACATCCTCACAAAATAGTTCCCCGTGTTTGAAATTAAAGTGATCCATGAATATTTTGAGTACTCGGGTCTATCGCATTTGGCTCTATGGGCCCTTTATACCCACATCCACATAGAAGTATCAATAGAAAAATTGCAGTATAAATTTTCATCAAAGTATTATCTATAAATAATACTTAAAATCCTACTTTCTAATACTTATACTCTTCTTCTTTAAATGGTCCATTAACAGGGACGTGAATATAATCAGCTTGTTCTTGAGTAAGTTTAGTAATGGTGCCTCCAAACCCCTGAACCATCAATTCTGCAACCTCCTCATCGAGTTTCTTTGGTAAGACTTTTACAGTAATTAATTCTTTCTTTTTATCATCATCATTAATGTTTGCAAAAGCTTGTTCATAGAGGAATATTTGCGCAAGAACCTGATTTGCAAATGATCCATCCATAATCCTGCTAGGATGACCTGTTGCATTACCAAGATTAACTAGCCTTCCTTCAGCTAATAAAATAATGAAATTCTTACTACTCAAGTCAGGTTTTTCACTCGGTGTTGTGTCTCTAAAAATTCTATGAACTTGAGGTTTTATTTCTTCCCAATACCATGCCTCTCTCATATAAGCGGTATCAATTTCATTATCAAAATGACCTATGTTACAAATTAGAGCAGTATTTTTAATATTTCTCAGGATTGCTGCATCACAGACATTTACATTGCCTGTTGTTGTGACAAGCAAATCAGTATCTAACAAAAGCTCTTTATTAAGATCATCATCCTTTCTAGTGACAACACCATTTATGTATGCAGCTACTACTTCAAAACCATCCATGCAAGCTTGCATAGCGCATATTGGATCAGACTCAATAACACGAACTATAACCCCTTCCTGAGCTAAACTTAAAGCAGACCCTTTTCCAACGTCACCATAACCAATAACGAGTGCTTTTTTACCGGATAGCAACATATCCGTAGCTCTCTTTATGCCATCATTCAGACTATGTCTACACCCATACTTATTATCATTCTTCGATTTCGTAACTGAGTCATTAACATTTATAGCAGGCACCTTTAACTCACCCTTTCTTAAAAGTTCTTTTAATCGATGTACACCTGTCGTTGTTTCTTCGGATATACCATGAATCCTTTCTAACATTTCAGGATATTTTTTATGAATAAGTTCTGTCAGATCTCCACCATCATCAAGAATCATGTTTGCATCCCATGGCTGGCCATCTTTTAAAATGGTTTGTTCTAGACACCATTCATATTCCTTCTCAGTTTCTCCTTTCCACGCAAATATTGGTATTCCTTTTTCTGCCATTGCTGCAGCAGCATGATCTTGAGTAGAAAAAATGTTGCATGATGACCATCTTAGTTCAGCTCCAAGCTCCTGAAGTGTTTCCATTAATACAGCTGTTTGGACAGTCATATGAATGCAGCCTAGAATTTTTGCACCATTAAGAGGCTGATCATCTTTATACTTTTCTCTGAGCGCCATTAACGCAGGCATTTCATTTTCTGCAAGTGAAATCTCTCTTCTACCGAAGTCTGATAATGTAATATCTGCTACTTTGTAATCATTATCCATAAATTAAAGCCCTCAAATTACCTGCTTGATCTACTTGTTCCCATGAAAACATCTCTTCTCGTCCAAAGTGACCATAGGCAGCGGTATCTTGGTATATTGGACGATTTAAATCAAGCATCTTAATTATTCCCTTAGGCCTTAAATCAAATATCTCTCTTACAGCT
>JAAXKA010000218.1:0-1520 GCA_012269555.1 Alphaproteobacteria bacterium | reverse complement strand
ATCAAGCATCTTAATTATTCCCTTAGGCCTTAAATCAAATATCTCTCTTACAGCTTTTTCAAGATCTGATTGAGAAACATTTGAGGTTTCAAAAGTATTTATATTTATTGAGGTAGGCTCTGCAACACCAATTGCATAGGAAAGTTGGATTTCACAGCGATCAGCAATTCCGGCAGCTACAATATTTTTTGCCACATATCTAGCAGCATAAGCAGCAGACCTATCTACTTTTGATGGGTCTTTACCAGAAAATGCTCCTCCACCATGTCTTGCCATCCCTCCATAAGTATCCACGATTATTTTTCTACCAGTTAATCCGCAGTCACCAACGGGCCCACCAATAACAAACTTGCCTGTAGGGTTGATAAAGATTTTTGTTTCAGGAAGCATCCATTCTTTTGGTATTACCGGATCTATTATTTCCTGAGTAATTATTTCTTTTAAATCATCTTGAGAAATGGTTTCATTATGTTGTGTTGAGAGAACGATAGCAGATAGCCCAGTAATAACTTTCCCACCTTCTTCATAGATAACACTTACCTGACTTTTAGCATCTGGTCTTAGCCAGTCCAGACTCCCTGATTTCCTCAACTCAGCCTGTTTCCTCATGAGTCTGTGTGCGAGATCAATGGGCGCTGGCATCAATGAGTTGTTTTCTTTGCATGCATAACCAAACATTAGTCCCTGATCTCCAGCTCCCTGCTCTAAATTCTCACCTTCCCCTTCATTGACACCTTGGGCTATATCTGGAGATTGTTTAAAAATATAATTTTCAATAACACAGTTATTGGCATTGAATCCTAATTCATCGTTGTTATATCCAATATCCAGAATAGTCTTTCTAATGATTGGCTCTAAATCTGGCTCTGCAATCGAGGTGATTTCACCTGCAATTATTACATTATTATTTTTTACTAGAGCCTCGCAAGCAACTCTGCTATTTGGATCCCCTTTAAGATAAGCATCTAAAATCGCATCTGAGATTTGATCACAAACCTTATCAGGATGACCTTCTGAAACTGATTCCGATGTAAATATATAGCTCATAGTTATTTTCAAAGAATTTTGTATTTTGCACTAACATCAACTTTGCCTTTTTTGGCAACCCAATTTAGCAGTTTAAGCATGCAAGCAGGGACAAATCGCTTTGATTTGCTAATATTTTAATCTTTTATAATTTTCAAAACAATTAAGCATTTCAATATAGGTAATTGCATATTATGATTAGAAAAAATTCATGATGTCCAATTTACCATTAGTTAGCAACGCTATAAGATTCCTCTCTGTTGATGCAGTGCAGCTAGCAAACTCTGGGCATCCTGGAATGCCTATGGGGATGTCAGATATAGCAGTTGTCCTTTGGAAAAATCACCTCAAACATAATCCTAAAAATCCGAAGTGGTTTAATCGAGATAGATTCGTATTATCTAATGGTCACGGCTCAATGCTGCTCTACAGCTTGTTGCATCTTTCAGGCTACCCTCTTTCAATTGATGACATCAAAGCATTTAGAAAGCTTG
>JAAXKA010000236.1 GCA_012269555.1 Alphaproteobacteria bacterium | reverse complement strand
GACTAAAACAACCGTCAGTTTCGTCGTTATACCGTCTTAGCAACAAGGAATTTCTTATGAAAAAATTTAAAAAACTAAGTATCATATCATTATTGTTTCTTTCATTAATTGGTTGCCAAGTAACAATTCCACCTGCTCAAAGTGATAGCACTGCCAGCAACGGGACTAATGCCACGACGTTGACTATTTTGGATGCAAAAGCTTTAAAAGGTTCAGAAAAAGTAAGCGTTCATGCATACGCGTATACCAGAGGAAGTGACATGTGCTCAAGAACAATAGCGTTACAGTTTGCTAGTACACTTCCATATACTCAGACACTAATAGCGCTTAGGAATAGAGCCCTAGTTACTGGAGCAAATGCTTTGTCTATTACAGGCTGGGAAGAAAAGAACAATGTTACCACGTTAACGGCACATTTCTTTGACTGCCATTCTAAGCGAGGCCTTTAATTTAGATTTTGCCGGTTGAAACTCTACTAAGCAGTTTCAACCGCAGTACCCGATACCGAAACTAAAACGAAGTTTTTAGATCCAAAGCTGGTAGTAGTTAAATTTAAATCATAACCCAAAATGGCGTTGGCGCCCATTTTTATCGCATTCGCCTTCAGTTCTATGTTTGCCTCTTCAATTACTTTCTTAAGTAAACCATTATTTTCAGGCGATTTTTTATTTCTCTGAAATCTATTTAAAAATTTTGGCTTTTCATGAGGACTACCTGTTAAGCTGGCTTCGCCGTGAACAATTCCAAACCTTTTACGAACCCTTAGATTAGTAGCAGTTTCACTGGTTATTAATAAGCTTTCAAACTTTTCAAATAAGTTATCTATAGATTTAGCATTGGTAGGCCGTTGAGGTTTGTTAGCTGCATCAACCTTAGATTTTACAAGAGACTTTACATAGCAGGCGATACACATTCCCTCGTGATTTCGAGCCGCATTGGTCTCACTATACCCCATTTTAACATTACATTCTACACAACTTGCCATTTGAGTATTCCTATTAAGTCTTATCTAGTTAGCTTTTCAACCATGTCAGAATTTGCCTGCATGAGTCTTGCTGAGCCATTAAATTGCTGTTGAGCTTTTATCATTGCCGTTAATTCGTCCGTGATATTTACATTCGAGATTTCAAGACCCCCCACTTGTAGATCAGCAAAGCCAGAGTCCATAGGGGCACCCAACGTTAACAAACCCGAACGCTCAGTGGCAGAAAAGCGTGCATTCCCAAGCTCTTTTAAACCAATTGGATTGGAAAAAATTCCAATTGTTAATGAGCTAATTGGAACAGGATCTTGTTCTCCATACCTTGCAGAAATACGACCATCTTCAGCGATCTCCAATTCTGACATAACCAAGTCATCTTTAATTGAAGGGATCTGTATAGGTTGCAATGCTTCTATATTGTCTGGTGTTTGTCCAAAATCATTTTCGAAAATTGGTGTGCCCAATACACGGTGATTATCTGCAGTGGTAAGAAACCCTTGCTCATCAAGCCCGAAAGCCCCATTTCGAGTGAAGGATACAGTATTATCATTTAAATTTTGAAGAGCAAAATAACCATTCCCAATAAGAGCCATATCTGTCTTGTTTTCTGTTGATAATATGGCACCTTGAGCATCACTTACTCGCGTCTCTTCAACCATGGAACCTAAACCATTGGCAGAGCTTTGAACAGAGGCCGGAAAAAGACCACCAGCAAAATCAGCAAATGATACTAATGATTTTTTAAAACCGTTCGAATTAGCATTTGAAACGTTATTAGAAATGACAGACAACTCGTGCATCGCGCTGGCCATTCCAGATTTAATAATTGAGTACATTGAAGTCTCCTAATTTCAATTTTAGGAGCAAATTTCATACCAACCAAATTTTTATGCAATTTATAATCAACCTATGAGGTCAAATAGAGTTTTTCCAGTTATTCTGGTGAACGTTGCTTGAGCAGCATCTTTTTGGGTCATCAAAAATTCTAATTGGGTGATTAAACTTGCAAGATCTGCATCACTTATTTCAGAAATGTCCTCTTCTAGGGTTATCATAAGGTCTTGCATGGCCATCTCCGAGTCCTGAGCACGCCTTGAATTTGCGCTGACCTCAGCACGCTTGCTCGATAAGTGCTCAAAAACATCCGTTATTTTTTCCGTGATATTTGAACTCATAAGCGCATCTTCGGATATACTTTGCAAAACTGTACCATCTTTTTCAGATAACACTTCAATACTAGGTTGCTCTAAATCATCACCATAGTGAGTAAAGTCGCTAACTGTTAAAGTATTAACGTCGCCTTCCAAAAGTATTTGGTTATCACCAACCAATGAAGCCGTTAATCCGGTCTCCGCAGTGTAACTATTAATTTTTTCGACCAATTCAGAAAAATCATTTCCGTAAAAAACATCATCTATATCTATCCGAATAGCATCAATATTTAGGCTGAGGGCCATTCTACTTTCTGGCCCAGTAGATGGAAGTTTAATTACTGCCGAGGTAGAGGTTTTAAATATATTTGAAGAGATGTTGCTATTCAAATCTATTTCTAAACTCGAAATTAAATCATCAACAACTTCGAAAACTGAAAATGAACCATTTTCGTTCTTAATATTATTAAACACATCAAAACCAGAAAAATTCTGCTTCACAGCTAAAGCTTCCGTCACCTGCACTTCTTTGGCTAAAGACGAACCTAAATAATTTACTTTACCGTCAGAGTTAATTTCAAAGGGTGTCTCGACGCCAGATACTCCCCCGAATAAATTATTGCCAAAAGTATCTTTTTGGTTAGCGACATCAAGTATTTCCGATTTAATCATCTGGGCTTCCTGAACAAATCGTTGCCTTTCCTCAGCAAGCAAGGTGTCATTAGCGCTTTCCACAGCTAATTCCTGAAGCCTTATCAATGAATTTTGCAATCGATCAAAAGCAACATCCAGAAATTCTAAATCAGATTGGACTCGTTTTGAATTACCAAGAAATTGACTAGTTTCAGACTTTTTTTCTTCAGCGGCACTCAACTTAGAGATATCAGTAATATTTTCTGACAACTTTAGTTCAGCCTTACCAGTTCCAACCTGGCCCTGAAGAGATTTTAGCTCATCATTAATCTTTGAAAATAATGTGCTGTTATTATCAAAAAAGCGGGTTGTGCTTACAGACATTTTTTATTCTCCAAATCACATAAACCTCAGAAGAGTGTCTATCATTTCTTTTGCAGTACTCAGAACTTTTGCCAGTGCTTGATAAGCTTGTTGTTGTTCTAATAAACGTGCCGCCTCTGTATCTAAGTCTACACCAGAAAATTCTGATTTTCTGTCAACTGCTGCGTCATATATTATTTTTGAAGTCTCCAAACCTTGTTCACTAGACCGAACATTAAAACCAACATCCACTACTAAATCAGTGTAAATCTGGTTATAACCTCCTTTGCCACTTGCTTCAGAAAGTTCCGCCAGTTTTGACATATTTAATAAATTAGAAGCATCATCTTTTCTGGCTGTCGAATTGAGAACATTAAAAGCATCGTCATCAACTAAGTTACCATCAAATTGCCAATTGAAATTTCTGAAAAAAAAGTTGTTGGAATCACTTAATTCTCTAGTACCCAAATAATCTCCAGAGG
>JAAXKA010000140.1:1570-3624 GCA_012269555.1 Alphaproteobacteria bacterium | reverse complement strand
AAGGGAAATTCCATTCAACCTACATGCTATGAAAACCATTACTAAGTTGACAAAGCCAGAAGCCAATACAGCTACGCAAAGATTATAACCAAAATCACCAGAGTAAAGGGCAGAAAAAATTAAAGAACCAATAAGAAATAAGTTTAAAACACCCTGCGTAGCGGTGCTGATGTGATATAGGTTGAGAGCATTAAGCACTGAATTGAATAATTGTACCAATGAGATGAGTAGAATGTACGGAAATATTATCCTTCCATATAGTACGGCCAATTCGAATCTTTCGTCATTTAAAAAACCAAACGCAAGTGCTTTTATTAAAGTGGGCATAAAAATCACACCTAGTATTGAAATCAAACCTAAGATTATAAAAAGAGAAAAAAACACTATTGTCACCAGCTCGTTAGCGTTTTTTTTTCTACCTTTGACTCCTATAAAAATCGGTATAAACACTTTATTAAATGAGCCCTCAGCAAATATTCGCCTAAGCATATTCGGAATAGTAAATGCGAGTAAAAAAGCCTGAGCCACTGGACCTGAACCAAGAAAAAGAGCCAGAAAAATATCGCGCAAAAATCCTAATATTCGGCTAAAGAGTGTCCAAAGACCAACAATTGAGAAGTTATTAATAAGAGAGGATTTCTTTGTCATTAATTTTTTAGAGCCTTCTTAAAATGTTTATCAAGATAAAACAAAAGCTCCTTCCTCACTTGCTCTAGCTTTTGTGAGGATGTAATTTTTTCGCCAAATAAATCATTTACATAAAATGTGTCTACAGCTTGCTCTCCATATGTCGCGATTACCGCCGACCTTATTGTAATTTGGTTCCGAAATAGTGTGTTTGTTATGTCATATAGAAGGCCTAATCTATCTCGAGTATCAACTTCAATCATAGTTTGTTTATGCGACCCTTTGTTATCAAAAGAAATCTTTGTGGGAACCTCAAAGTACTTCTCACGGTCTTTTATTTTGTCTTGTTTCTCTAGAATTGATTTTGTGATAAGCTCCCCTGAGAGAGTTTTCTTAACTGTTTCTAACAACTTTTTAGTTTTTCTTTCATCATATTTTTTTCCAAGATTGTCTTGTATCCAAAAAATGAAATTTGCTATTCCGTCTTTTGTTGTAAATGTTTTTGCATCAATAACATTAGCAGACGCAATTGCTAGTGCTCCTGCCAATCTTGAAAAAATGCCAGGATGGTCTTCCATGACAAAAATTATCTTTGTTATATCACGCTCGTTGTCATATGCAGGTTCAACCTGCAATGGATCTTGCTCAAGCCTTATGATCATTTCGGCTATAAGCTTTTGGGTTGGCGTATCTAAAACTAGCCAATAAGCATCAAAATGGCGCAAAGTTTCCTTTTTGATATCTTCATTATTAAACCCTTTGAGATATCCCTTAAGCTTTGTCTTTGCTGTATCTATTCGCTCTGACCTTGTTTCAACCTTGATATCTTTTGAAACCAATTTAAGTGTTTGAAAGTAAAGGCTCTCAAGTAGAGACTTTTTCCAATTGTTCCATGCATCAGAAGATACCCCTTTTATATCACAAACAGTAAGTATAAATAGTAGATCTAGTGTTTCTCTATCTGTGACGTACTCTTGAAAATCTATGATTGTTTTTTGGTCTGATAAATCTCGTTTTTGAGCAAAATCAGACATCATTAAATGATTTCTCACTAACCAACAAATTTTCTTACGCTCACTATCTTTCAGAGAAAACCTTTTACATAATTTGGTGGCAATTTTCTCACCCTCAATAGAGTGGTCATTTTCTAGCCCCTTTCCAATATCATGAAAGAGTATTGAGAGATACAGTACTTTTCTATTAAGAGATTTCCTCGAAAATATTTCCTCAACAGCTGTGCCATAGTTTTTTGGTAATTTTTCCATCTCGGATAAAATCTTTAAGCATTGAATCGTATGTTCGTCGACAGTGAACCAGTGGTACATATTAAACTGCATTAACGCTACAATTCTGCCAAAGTCAGGTATAAATGCCCCTAAAAACCCAACTTCGTTCATTCTTCTCAGAACTCTTTCGGGATTGCCGTA